>NZ_FQTP01000100.1 GCF_900128515.1 Bathymodiolus heckerae thiotrophic gill symbiont | reverse complement strand
AATTTACCCAAAAATGATAAGCCAATCATTCAAGTTACAGCAGCATCTTCGTGGCTTAAAGGGCTTTTAAAAGATAGTACTGGTCGGCAGTTTGAAACAAAGCCAGTTGTGGTTTTTCCTGGCTGGTACGTCGAACCTACAAGCGAAGCCAAGAATAGCAATGTATGGGTGTTAAACCCAAAAGCCTTACCGACCTTTATATCCAACAGTAAGCACCGATTGAGTGACGATGATGTGAATATGGTAGCATTTCATTTGTCGCGGTATATTCGAAGTTATTCATTACTTTCAGAACAGTAGGTAATTATGGCTCAAAGAGAAATTACAGGGGAAACTATGGGGGCAACAGGGATTCCTGATATGTTAATCAGCGTGCAAAACTTACCAGGGTTCTGGGGAAAACAGCGTTGAAAAGTTTCCACCCCAGATTGTGTAAAATCCGATATTTTGTCGGAGAGCCTTGGAGTGTTAACAATGGATATTATTGCCGAAGTCAGAAGACGACATCTTGTCAGTGGAGAGAGTATTAGTTCAATTGCTCGTTCCCTTAAAATCTCTCGCCCTACCGTTAGAAAACATTTAAAAACAGAAAGTGAGCCTGTTTATCAACGTGATTCTCACCCTGAGCCTAAGTTAGGTTCATTTAAACCGATATTGATCAACTGGCTAGAGGTTGATGATCAGTTACCGAAAAACCAACGCCGTACCGCACAACGCTTATATGAATGCCTGGTTGATGAGGGCTATACCGGTGCTTATGACAGTATTCAGCGCTATGTTAAGCAATGGAAAATCGATAACAGGACATCACCGTCTAGCAAACAAGCCTTTGTTCCCTTAGCTTTCCCGCCAGGTGACGTGTGCCAGTTTGACTGGCGCCAGGAGACTGTTGAAATCGATGGTCGAGAACTCAAGATCAAAGTCGCTCATTTTCGCCTGGCTTATAGCCGAAAAATGTTTGTCGCGGCTTATCCCCGTGAGACGCAGAAAATGGTGATGGATGTGCATAATCAAGCCTTTGTCTTTTTCGGTGGCGTGCCATTACAGATGGTTTATGACAATCTTAAAACAGTGGTTGATACGGTGTTTGTGGGTAAGGAGCGCACGTTTAATCCGCGCTTTATGGCATTGGCCAATCACTACCTCTTTGAGCCCGTCGCTTGTACGCCAGCAGCAGGATGGGAAAAAGGACAAGTAGAAAATCAAGTCGGCAATGTTAGCGAATGGTTGTGCACCCCTCGTGCTAAATTTAACACCTTTGATGATTGAAACCTGTGGCTAGAAAAGCGTTGTGAAGCGTTATCCTGCCGAAAACATCCAACCTTATCCTCACAAACCATTGCGGAATGTTATCAACAAGAACAGCCTTTACTCCGCCAGATAACAACACCGTTTGCAGGCTATATTGAACATTTGCTAAAAGTCAGTCGGACTTGTTTAGTGAGACTCGATAGAAATAATTACAGTGTCCCAGCCAAGTGGGTAGGACAGACGGTTTCAGTCAGAGTGACCGCTTTTTCTCTCAGTATCGTTGCAAAAGGTGAAATCATTGCCGAGCATCAGCGCAGTGTTGTTCGTGATGAAATGGTGTGTAATCCCTGGCATTATCTTGCCGTACTGGAAAAGAAACCGGGTGCTTTACGCCATGGAGTCCCGTTTCAAGCATGGAATTTACCCGAACCGATACAGCAAGTCAGGAAAAAGCGACTGCAGCAAGATAAGGGCGATAGAGCCTTTGTTGATTGTTTACTGCTAGCTAAAGACGTGGGTATCGATGCGTTTGAGGTCGCCTGTAAGCTCACACTGGAATCAGGTGTTGTCACAGGCAGTATTGTACTCAATGACATCAGGCGATTAACAGAACCTGACCGCCCCAAAGTGTTAAGCGCCTGTCATGATTTACAGCTGACGACAGAGCCACAAGCGAGCGTTGAGCACTATGTGTTACCAACAATGCAAAAATGATCCACTTCAGCATTTGAAATCTGATCCAGTTCACTTACTATTGGTGCTTTTTAGGAGCACCATGATTTCAAAAGAAGAGCTCATGAAAATAAAAGTTTTACATCAGCAAGGTATGTCACAAAGGGCCATTGCAAAACATTTAAATATCTCTCGTAACACGGTTAAACGCTACCTTAAAGGTGATTTTGATAATCCTCGCTACGCCACACGGCAATCAGGAATATCAAAGTTAGAGGCCTTCAAACCGTATTTACATTCACGCATTGCAAAGGCAAACCCCATTCATTTATCAGCGGTTGTTCTGCTTCGAGAAATAAAAGAACAAGGTTATCGTGGTGGCATATCTTTATTGAGGCAATATCTATATTGCTATCGAGGGAAGGTTGAACCTCAGCCCATTGTTCGATTTGAAACTGAGGCAGGCGTGCAATTACAAGTCGATTGGGGACAAATGCGAGGGGGGAAATCACCCTTACATGCTTTTGTCTGTGTTCTTGGATATAGCCGTGCCTTGTTTGTCATGATTACCGATAACATGCGTTACGACACCTTAGAAGAATGTCATCGTCAGGCCTTTGAGTATTTTCAAGGGATCCCACAACAAATCTGGTATGACAACATGAAAACAGTTGTTATTGAACGTGATGCCTATGGTGACGGGCAGCATAAACTCAATCAGAGTTTCTATCAATTTAGCAAAGAAATGGGCTTTTTACCCAAACTGTGCAAACCCTACCGACCTCAAACAAAAGGCAAGGTTGAACGCATGGTGCGGTATGTTCGAGATAACTTCTATCGGCCGTTAGCCACAAAATTAACCTCGATGGGACTTCGTTTAGATGTTGCAACAGCAAATAGTGAAATCATGATTTGGTTAAATACGATTGCCAATCAACGGATCCATGATACAACGAAAGAAAAACCAGCCGATAGATTGACTGAGGAACGTGATTATCTACAAAACATCCCCCCCTCATTAAAACCAGCACCACCGCAATTAACCGTGGCCTCCATGCCAGTGAAGACTCGAACATTTGATAATGCACCATTACACCATGAACTGTCTGTGTATGAACATTTATCGGAGGCGGTATGAACTTACAATTAGAACGTATTAGTGCTTTAACGGATGAATTAAAGTTACCTGGAATTGAGACTAACGCCACCACATTGGCTCAACAAGCAGCCAAAGAAGAATGGGACTTCCTCTCTTTCTTAGAACATATTCTGAGCAGTGAATCACAAGCACGGCAGCAACGTAAACAAGTGATGTTTACGCGTATGGCAGGGTTCCCCTCAATAAAAACATTAGCTGACTTTGACTTTACCTTTGCCAGTGGCGTACCAAAGAAAATGGTCAATGAGTTAGCCACCTTATCTTTTATTGAACGTAAGGAAAATGTTGTACTGCTGGGTCCATCAGGTGTGGGGAAAACACATATAGCCAGTGCACTTGGCTATATGGCAGTACAGGCTGGGATCAAAACTCGATTTATCAGTGCCTCAGACTTAATATTACAACTGACTACGGCTCAAAGGCAGGATAAATATAAGCAAGTGATGCAGCGTGCGGTCTTGTCACCTAAATTACTCATCATCGATGAAATAGGTTATTTACCGTTTACAGCTCACGAATCCAAGCTATTATTTGATGTTATTGCTAAACGATATGAAAAAGGCTCTATTATCTTAACCAGTAATTTGCCATTTGGTCAGTGGGGACAAACATTTGCTAATGACACAGCATTAACATCAGCACTATTAGATCGCGTTTTACATCACTCACATATTGTACAAATAAAAGGAGAAAGCTATCGAATAAGAGAAAAGAAACGGGCTGGTTTAATCGAGCCATTATCCAAATAGTGGATCACTTTTCAATTGATGGAGTGGATCAGTTTTGGGTTGTTGTTGACAACAACCGACGGTTTCCCTGATTTGGTGTAATGCCGCTTATAACCTAGTAATGCCTTTACTTTATTAAGTTTCATGATCCGTGCAACGCGATTTAAGCCGCAGCGCTCACCTAGTTCACGTAAGTCCGCATGAATACGTGGACTACCATATACGCAGCCACTCTCAAGCCAACTTTGTTTGATTAACCCAGCTAATCGCTCGTTCTCTTTTTCTCTATTAGATTTTGGTTTTTCTAACCACCGATAAAAACCACTGCGATTTACATTGAGTACGCGGCACATCAAACGAACGGGGTATGTTGTAAGTCTAGACTTCATGAACGTGTACTTTTCTTTGACTCGACGGCAAAGTACACGGCGGCTTCCTTTAAAATGTCACGCTCCATTTTGAGTTCTTTATTTTCTTTTTCTAACCGCCTTAATTTATCTTGGTCAGTTTCATTTAAGGTGCCTTCTTTAATGGAACGGTGACGTTTTAACCAGGTACCTAAGGTTGATTTTCCAATACCTAAATGCTGACTCGCTTTGATGACCGTATAACCATGTTGGGTAACTAGCTTAACCGCTTCGGTTTTAAATTCATCCGTGTATTTTACTGAATGACTCATTCTGTTTATCCTCGTTTTTAGTGCTTAGTTTAACCCGAGGTTAGTGGTCTACTCTAGTGGGGGATGATCAAATTTGATCTTGAGTTCTCGACCATCGATTTCAACAGTCTCCTGGCGCCAGTCAAACTGGCACACGTCACCTGGCGGGAAAGCCAAGGGAACAAAGGCTTGTTTGCTAGACGGTGATGTCCTGTTATCGATTTTCCATTGCTTAACATAGCACTGAATACTGTCATAAGCACCGGTATAGCCCTCATCAACCAGGCATTCATATAAGCGTTGTGCGGTACGGCGTTGGTTTTTCGGTAACTGATAATCAACCTCTAGCCAGTTGATCAATATCGGTTTA
>NZ_FQTP01000099.1 GCF_900128515.1 Bathymodiolus heckerae thiotrophic gill symbiont | reverse complement strand
CCTTTAAATTTGAGCCGCATAAAAGAGCATGAAATTGGGAGTAGCTAAAATACATGCAAGATACAACCAACAATAGCTAACAAAGATTCCTATGTCGCGTTTGGTACCTTTATGCAGAAAGACCCGTTATCAAGCTTTATCTTCCATACTACTTGATTACCGCAATGTTTACGCGCTAACTCATAGAGTCTCCGCTCAGTTGGTTTACGCAATCTAAAATAATCTTTGTCTATTGTAAGAACTGCATCACCAACAATCGAATTATAAAACCAATCGGACAATCTAACTTCGATAGCGATAGCCTTACCGTTGTCATTCTCTTTAACTGTTTTCCACGCATCTATAAGTCCAAACTCTTCTGTAGTCTCAACTTTATTGGTCTTGATATTAGTCTGAATAACTGTACCCTTTAGCCGTTCCAAGCCCTCTTGCATCTGCGTATACTGGAACCCACCAGTACCTTTATTTGTAGCAACAAGATAATCATAGCTAGTAAACCTAACTGTTTTAGATATTACTTCACCAGAATTCTTTGCGCACATTAACGAACTGGATAGATACAATAGAATATCCTTATCAAGAATCGTCGCTAAGCCTGTATAGCTAGGCTTAATCTTTATTTTGATACCCTTATACTCATAGCTTAAAACTCGGTGGTCAGGTTTCTTAGACAGGCTAAAAACAGGATGTTCCATTGATGCTATGTCGTCTTTGAACGAATCAAAAACATCACAGATGAAGAAGTCCTTATTTCTATGCCTATCAGGTAGTAATGAATTGTTCATAAGTATCGGTGTATTAATAACTATGGAATGATTTTTATCATACACTTACTATCGGCGTATTAAAAACTTTATGCCTAAACCACAATACTTTTTATCTTAATTGAACAAACTAATTTTATGTCGTAGAAGTCTAACCAAATGTCGTAGAAGTCTAACCATTAAAAAGTTATAAGCCTTATGTGTCAAGGCATACAGAGCTTTTTTTTATCCTGTAACTTATATTAACTATCTTTAACTTATCTAACTTAGTAATTTTTTATTTTTTTTCATTTTAAAGTTAAAAACACAAGACAAAAATAACGATCAACATTGATATAAATCTGAAAATTTATTTTTAAGTTACCTTTTTATTATTTTACTTTTTCCTCCAAAACTTTTGAGTATTGTAAGTAAACATGAATAACAATCTTATTTTGATAGCTTTGGTACAACGTTCAATGCTTCATAATCATTCTTTAGCAAGCAATAGCATGATTTTAACGCGTTAAACCTGCTCTCTTGTAGTTTAGTAAAAACATCAAAACCGTTAAATCATATACAGTTTTTTTTGAATAATATTCTTAAAGGCGGCTGGGAACTTAAGTAAGAAGTATTGTTAAGTAATCTTTTTTATGATATAAATATAGCTGTAATTTTTATATAAATCTAGCTGCTATAATGACAATATGTATAAGTTTTATCTCACAAAAAGGTGGGGTTGGTAAGTCAACTCTAGCCAGAGGATTAGCTCGTGAAGCTAATAATCAAGAGCTAACAGTTAAGGTGGCTGACTTAGATACTCAGCAAGGTACTATCGTTAACTGGCATCGTAGGCGCTTAGATTTAAACTATAAACCCATTGGCTCAGTAGAATCCTTCAAGACTGCAGAGCAGGCATTACAAAACATTAGTCATTATGATTTGTTAATTATTGATGGTCCAGCAAGAGCCAGTAAAGCTACCTTAGATATAGCCAGGCAGTCAGATATTGTCATTCAACCCACTGGGGCAAGCATGGATGATCTAGAGCCTGCTATATTGCTATTCCATGAATTATTTAAAGCGGGAATACCAAAATCAAAGTTATTCTTTGCCTTATCCAGGATTGGTACTGATTCCGAATTAGACGCTTGTAAAACTTATCTTATTCAAACTGGTTATGGTGTTTTAGCTGGGTGTTTGTTTGAAAAACCTTCCTATAGACAAGCTCAAAATTTAGGGCTGTCAATAACAGAAACCTCTTACCAATCTTTAAACAAAAAGGCTGATGAATTAATCCAATCCATCGTCGATGCAATTAAAAGTGAATAATGGCTGATCTATCGAAATTTAAGAAAAAGAACTTAGGGACTCCACCTTCATTAAATGATGCAGGAAATAATTTAAGTGCGCCTGAAATAGCACCCGTAGATAATGAGTATGTTGATGGTAGAACTAAACGAAAGACAGGTAGGACTGAACAGTTAGCAACTCGTGTTACCCCTGAGTTTCATAAAAAAGTAAAAATGTTAGCCGCTAGGGATGAACTAAAGATCGTTGAATTGATAGAGAAAGCCATTGATCTTTATGAAAATAAACACGGAAACATATAAAACTAGCTGCTATATAGGTAGCTAGTTATAAAGGTAGCAGCTATTACTATAGCTGCTATATATATAGCATATAGTTTTTGAGATAAAGAAATGACTGAGGCCACAAATAAATTCTATAACCAGGAAATAACGACAGATATTGAATACTTGTTTAGCAAGGCTTCCTCCCTTAATGACAAAATAAATTCATTAAAAAGTAATGATGATTCGCTTTGGAATATCATTGCTAAAAAATTAAAAGTTGATTGGACTTATAATTCAAATAGCATTGAAGGAAGTACCCTTACTTTAGGCGAAACATTTTTTTTTATCAGTGAAGGTTTAACGGTTGAAGGGAAGCCATTTAAAGATTTTCTTGATGCTAAAAACCATGTTGAAGCGATTGATTATCTTTATGAACTCGTCAGTAATAAACGGGATATTAATGAATATGTATTAAAAGAAATCAATGCTTTGTTGCTATCAGGAGTTACCTATACCGTTGCACAAAATAGTCAAGGTGAGAAAGTCAAAAAAAGACTGACATCAGGTGAGTATAAAAAGCAGTCCAATCACGTTTTACAGACTGATGGAACAATCCATTGGTATGTTGACCCAATGAATGTAAAAGATCAGATGGAAGATCTTATTACTTGGATTAATGACAAAAAAAATAAGTTACATCCACTTTATATAGCCGCAGTAGCTCATTATAACCTAGTTCGTATTCACGCTTTTGATGACGGCAATGGCAGGGGAGCTAGAATATTGATGAACCTTATTTTATTAAAAAATGGCTTTTTCCCTGTTGTCGTTAGAAATGATAAGAAAAGGATGTATCTTGATGCCTTATCTAAAGCTGATAACGGCGACTTAATACCCTTCATTCGCTTTATTAGCACTGAACTCATAGAGACTTATGAAAAGGTTATTAATGACTTAACATCAGAAAAATAAAGACGTCCTTCCTAAAAGGAAGAAATCATCAATGATTTATTATATAAATCTAGCTGCTATTAAACTATAAGCTATATAAAAATTCACTTTGTCAACTCAGGGCTAAAAGCCCCTGAGTTAAAAATCTCTTGGTTTGAGCGTTTTTAAAATTATATAAAATAAATCAATAGGCTAAATTTACTGGTCTATTGAGTGCTTTTAGCTAAAACACTACTTTTATTAAAGTTCGCATAACGGGGTCTTATGTTAAAAACTCGGGGTAAGGCAAAACGAAGGTGCCGAGATACGTTCGCAAGTTTAAAGAAAACCTGATTAAAGTACTGATTTTTATTTTAGCGGCTGCTACCTGATGGTAATTACGACTGTCACATAAACGCTCGTTTAGGTGATAATGATTTCCTGAAATGAATCCTGTATGAATTCTAAATAACCTCTATTAAATAAAATGGAAAAACAGTGATCTCAAAAAAAATATTAATAATAGGTGGCGGATTTTTTGGAATGTATCTATCTGAATACTTTGCGAGACAGGGGCATGAGGTAATGCTTTCTGAAAAAGAAGATAATTTCATGCAAAGAGCTTCGTATGTGAATCAAGCGCGAGTGCATAATGGTTATCATTACCCTAGAAGTATATTGACGGCTTTACGCTCAAGAGTTTCATTGCCAAAATTCTACGAAGAGTTCAGAGACTGCATTGATGATACGTTTGATAAATATTATTTAATTTCTAATATACAAAGTAAGATTTCTGCCCATCAATTCGAGAACTTTTGCAGCCGCATCGGTGCTGTGTGTGAACCAGCTCCACATAAAATAACAAGTTTAGTTGATCCGCATTATGTGGAAGCGGTTTTTACGACTAAAGAGTTTGTATTTAATGCAGAAAAATTAATGCAGAAAATGTTAGATCGTATAGGAGATGCTGGCGTTCAATATCATCTGAATCAGAAGGTACAATCTGTAAGAGAGGTGAACGGTAAGTTACTTATACAAGCCTACTCATTAATAGATGAAATTGAACTAGAGCCTATTGAGGTTGATGAGGTGTTTAACTGTACCTACTCAATGATCAATCAAGTTATTAATGATTCGGGCTTAGATATGATCCCTTTAAAACATGAGTTAACAGAAATGGCATTAGTTAAAGTACCTGAGGTACTCAGCCATTCTCCCGCAATAATTTATTCATCTAAAGGTGTACACTTCAAAATCGATGGAAGGTCAATGCATGAAAGGTTTCCTGAATTAAAGAATTTCATACTAGAAAAATATACGAAAGAACAATGTAAATATGAATATTGCATCCGATATTTATAGGCAAGAAGTTATTTTTCATAAGAGCTATTAAAATTAATATAGAAAGGAGTGAATTTGTTGATTAATATTTCAATAATTTTGTTAAGTTTATTAATGTCCTCAACTGCACATGTGGCCTTAAAAAAAGGAATGATGACTCATGCTTTAATATCTGAAAGGCCTGATGGGATTATTGCTTTAATCTGGACTGTAGGAACAAACCCGTGGGTATTGGGAGGTATGTTTTTACATGTCAGTGCTTTAGTCGT
>NZ_FQTP01000098.1 GCF_900128515.1 Bathymodiolus heckerae thiotrophic gill symbiont | reverse complement strand
CATGAAGCGACTCAACACAAGACCTCGAAAAACACGAGGTGGGAAACAACCAGTTGAGTTATTTTTAGGAAAGGCTGTTGATTTATTAACGGCTTAGGAGAAATTGCACTTAATGTGCGAATTCAAGAAACCATTAAGCCTATGGATATTGCTCAAGCCTTTTTAGATAAACATCCAAAAATAGCTGATTACTATAATAGAGGTAAAGCTTACGGTGATTTTATTGCCTGCTGGGAATTTGACATTGCTTTTGAAGTGCTGATGGAATTAACTAAGAAAAATATTCCATGCCTGCGCATTTGCAACTCTTTTGTAATTCCTTCTCAGTATGAAGAATTAGCAAAAAATATGATAGATGTAGCTTCTTATGTTGATAGAAGAGGCATATCTAAAGATCTTTCAACTAAGAAGGATGGCGATACTTAATTATCTGCAAAGACTTGTGTATCAATGATTTTGGTGTCCTCGAAACGATTCGAACGTTCGACCTGCCGCTTAGGAGGCGGCTGCTCTATCCAGCTGAGCTACGAAGACAAGGTTGGTATTATCAACGTTGAGCGTTAATTATTCAAGTTAATATTAGGTGCAGGTCTTGATTCTAGAAGTATTAGAATGGCTGATATATTGCACAATATAAAAATTTATGAATTTGACCTGAAAGGAATGTTTAATCACAAGAAAAAAGTATTAAAGTCCAATAAAGCCTTAAAAATAAATTCCAATGTTACATACGTTCCAATAAATTTTCATAATGATTCTTTAAACGAAACTTTTCATAACATAAAATTAAAACTAAATATTCCGACTTTCGTTCTTTGGGAAGGTGTTGCTTATTTTTTAGAAGAAAAAACTGTCTACTCAACTTTTGAAAATTTATCAAATTATTTTACCAATACTTTAAATATAGTTTTTGATTATGCATATAAAGATTATATAGATGGTAATCTTGACTACTATGGAGCTTCAGAATTGGCTAAAGAATTAAAAATGATAGGGGAGCCTCATTTATTTGGCATTAACCCCAAAGGAATGGAAAAATATCTATTTAAGTTAGAATTTAAAATTATGGAAAATTCCACTGCTGAAGATTTAGAAAGTCAATTTTTAGTAGAAAATGATAATTTAATATCAAAAATTCATGGATTTCATGGAATTGTTTATTGTGAAAAAAATTAAACACTATTTTTTATTTTAAAACAACTAATTATTAAAAAATATGAATACTTTTAATCAAATTGTTAATGCAAATGTTAAAATTTTAGAAACAAGTATTTTTTTAAAATCTTGTGAAAATAATAGCATTGATTTAAAAACACTTAAAAATTTTTTAGCTCAACATGAAATATATTCAAAATATTTTACAAGATATTTATGTTCTATTGCCTCAAATTTAAATATTAACTGTAATATCAATAATTTACTAGAAAATATTTTCGAAGAATCAGGCTTTGATAAAACATCTTGCTCAATTAGCCACAGTCAATTGTACAAAGAAATGCTGGTAAATTTAAATGTCGATGTAATTGACATTAAAATTAATCCAGAAACACAGGCACTAATAAATACTGTTTTTTCACTGTGCAGACAAGCTTCTGGCATTAAAGGGTTGGGTGCAGTTTGTTTTGGAATAGAGGCAATTGTGCCTAAACTTTATGCTTTAATTTTAAAAGGTATGCTTGCAAATAATATAGAAAAAAATAACTTGGAATTTTTTAATATCCATATAAATTGTGATGATGGGCATGCGGAAAACATATATCAAACATTAATAAAGTGTACCAATGGAAATGCCGCTCTTATGCAGCAGGCAATTGAAGCTGGTAAAATAGTCACCATCGCTAGAGTCAAGTTTTTGGACAGTTTAATATGAAAAATAATACATATTCTTCTAAAGATTTTTCAACGATAAGCGCTAAACTTATTGCTGAAACACCAGAAAAATTAATCCATAGGGATGTGCTCAAAGCCTCAATAGATGGGGACATAGATTTATCTAAGCAAAGAAATCATTTGGTTAGAGTTGTTGATTTGCCAAGTAAAACAATTAGTATGACAATTGGAGGATTGTCACCTATGCAGTCCACTAGAGAACATAGACATAGTTATGAAACCATGATATATATCATCGAAGGAGAAGGTGGCTCAATTATTAACAACAACAAAATTTATTGGAAAAAAGGTGATGCTATTTACATTCCAGTATGGGCATTTCATAGCCATTTTAATAGCTCAAAAGCAAACGAAGTATTGTACTTAGCTACTGAAAACGCACCATTGCTGCAGAGTCTCGGCGTTGCTTTAAGAGAGGAAAAATGATTATTATATGATATAATGGTAATTCGCCAATAAATTATTTCAACAGAAACTATGAAAACTATAAATGAATTACATAAAGATAATAAATGCATAGTTGTAGGTAATGCTTGGGATCCCATGTCTGCCTTAATTATGGAGCAACAAGGTTTTAATTTAATAGGAACCACCAGCTGGGGGGTTGCCAATAGCTTGGGATATCAAGATGGGGAGATTATTTCATTTGATGAGTATTTAAAAGTAATAAAAAACATCTTATCTGTTATTTCAATTCCCTTATCTGTTGATGTGGAATCTGGGTTTTCTATCAATAAAGAAGAGATAATTGATAATGTCTTAACATTGGCAAAATTAGGGTGTTCAGGTGTCAACCTAGAAGATAGTACAAAAGAATACCAGCTAAAGCCAAAGCAAGAATTTTCAGAATTATTAAAAGATTTAAGGAGCATCTTAGATAATGCTAATTTTCAAGATTTTTTCATCAACGCAAGAACAGATACATATATTGCATTACAAGAACGGCAACTAGAAGAGACATTAGAAAGAGCTGCTTTATATGAAAAAAGTGGTGCAAATGGTATTTTTGTACCCTTAATGTCAGATAAAAATGACATAAAGTCTTTATTAAGTCGAATTACATTACCACTTAATATTATGTCCTTACCTAATATCACAGATATTGAAGAATTAAAAGAAATTGGCGTTAGAAAATATAGTTTTGGCAATGCAATGTCAGATGCTATTATTTCAACAATAGAAAAATTTTCTAAATCTATTTTAGAGACAAAAAACACTAAAGAATTATATTTACATGATGATTTAAGAACTAAATTTATGAATTAATGAAGCAAAAACTTTTTGATGCGTTATTTAGAAAGATTGTTAAAATTGTTGTTATTGTTGTAGTTGCAGCGGTTATAGTAACTGCAGGTGGTGCATTAGGAGGTGCTGCTAGTGCTATCACAGGCGCAGTAGGATTGGCAACCTCCACTATTGGTGCCATTGCCACAGGTGCAAAAATCGGCTTTTTAGCAGGGGCAGTGTCGACAGGCTCCCTTAAGGGAGCATTCAAAGGAGCAATCTATGGTGGGGCTAGCGCAGGTTTAGCGCAATACATTGGTCACAGCATGGGTGTAGCAGGTGTTAATAAGCACATTGCTCATGGCTTTGCCCAAGGGGCAAGTAGTCAAATTATAGGTGGTAATTTTAAAGATGGGTTTATGGGTGGATTTACCGGCTCATTCGCTGGAGGTTATATGAAAAATGGCAGTGATTGGAGTGATATTGCAAGGACGCACAGCCATTGCTGCTGCGGCAGGTGGTGTTCACTGCAGAGCTAGGTGGGGGTAAGTTTGCGAATGGGGCAAGGAGTGCGGCGTTTGTGCATTTGTTCAATGCTGAGAATTTAGCAGAAAAATGGCAGTGCATGGGTGAATGTCATGGAACTGGTTATGGTGATATTAATTTTATGCCAGAAATAGAACAGAGAGCATTGGCTGGAGATGTTGCATTAGGTTTGGCTACTTTGCCAGTTGGTGGTGGGGTGGCTGCTCTTTCTAAGGCGGGTTATGCTTTGAAAGTTTGGCGCTACTCAAAAAGTGGGGGAGGGGGAATAAATTTACTTAAAAATAATACAAGGCAATTCGGTGTAGATTTACATGAATTTAAATACAAAGGTATTAATAAAGTAAGATTACACTACCATAGAAAAGGAAAGACAGGTAGTCAAAGTGGAAAGCATAGGCCATATCAAAGTGGGTGGTAAATATGTGTAAGCCAATCTTTCCGTTAAAGGCAATTTTCTATAACAATAATGGCTCTATAGAGGATATTTTGGAGCTAAAAGACCTTTATGAGATATCTTGTAATATAGAGGAATATGACTCAAATATTAGTGATGATTCAATAAGAATTTTTGACGCCAAAAATCGAGAAATTCATTTAGAAATGGATATTCGTCATGAGGTTAGGATTTTAAAATTAAAGTGAATAATGTGCATAACCCTTATAATTCTAACCCAGTTTTATCTTCCAAGTATTCTGGAACTAGAAATAATGGGAACACGCTGAAGCTCCCCCCACTTGACTGGACACCAAACTAATATTTTACGCATTATTTTTCTGTATCAATAATCTTTTTTGAGGTTTGCACCCAAGGTCAGGCTACGAAGGAGCAAAGCCCCAACTTGGAACTTGTTCCAAGCCCTAACTTAAGCCTTAAAGGCTTAATGTTAAGTTAGGGAATATTGTTGCGATAAAACCTCTTTTCATAATCATTAGGCGAGTAATAATCAATCGTTGAATGTCGCCTAATTTTGTTATAAAACACTTCAATATATTCAAAGAGACCTTTGCATAAATATGAATAATCATCAAAAATCCACTTTTCACCCGCTTGGCGATTTTTTAAACCCAGCCTTAGCCCTGCTAGGACAAGGTTTAATAAAATCACCAATCTGGCAAAAATTGAATTTTGCTAATCATCCCTATTTATGCAAAGGTCTCTCAAAGATAGCACTGCTTGCTTGTTTCCTAGTTTGATAAATTTTCTGATTGATTAACTCTGTTTTTAGGGTGTTAAAAAAA
>NZ_FQTP01000097.1 GCF_900128515.1 Bathymodiolus heckerae thiotrophic gill symbiont | reverse complement strand
CATCATCTAAATACAGGTATGAAATTTCAGCATAGATACTTCTTAAATCTTTTGGGCTAATAGGTGCATCACTCACATTGAAGAATAGCTTTTTACATTTCTTATTTACGTCACTACTAGCCGCGTTGTGGAATCTGGGCATGTTATCCATGAACATGGGTTTCGCTTCACGCACAGCATGTAACGCGTTTATAAGTTTGGTGGAGTTGCAAAGAACGGGAATTTCAAAAGCGGGCAATACGCCACGGTTCTTAGTTTTTAACTGTCCTGTAAACATAACCGTGTAATCATCATCAGGAATTAAATTTAACTGTGCTGTGCAAGCAATTTCCGCTGTACGTCTACCAGTCAAAGCACATAACCCTAAAATCTTATCTTGATAACTATTCGAGTCCAGTAATTTAGTGGCAAGGTTTATATGTTCATCCAGATTATAAATAGGGCGTTGGTGTAATAGATCCCCAGCAATTTGTTTTTCCTTTGCTTGATCCAGATTCTTATTTTCCTTTCTGGTCAAGTGCAATGATTTAACGGTACGAAGCCTTTTATCTTCATCATCAACTTGAATTTCTACCGCTTTACGGTATGAAGTCAGCGCGCTTCTAAAACTAGATAGTGCCGGATAATTCTCTCTTAGGTAATTCATTTCTTCTAAGCAAACCGTGTTTATCTGGTCGATAGAAGCATCATTTATATTAGTAAGGAAGTGTTCTATACGTTGGATTCCCATGTTATGCCCTCTTTAAATTCGCAAATATTTATAGTAATGGTAGCATAGAAAATCAGTAAGGTGCAAATTTATACAGTAATTACAGTTGTTTATTAAGAATTTATGTTATATACTGTAAATAGACTATAATTTTTTAATTACACAAATGAGGGATTGAAATGAAGTCTAAAATCAAAATTGCTAATAACTTAGTGAAGTCGGAAAGTGGGATCTATGAAGGTACTATTGTCGGTATCGGTTTCGGAGAAGGTAAGAAAGTAACTAAGGTTGGTCGTGATGTCGAAGAAATTGTTTATCCACGCTTTGAATTTGTTACTGAGTTTGAAGGTACAGGTGAGTCGATCCGAATCAAAACTTATACAGGGACTTCAATTAACAGTGAACCAGTAGAAGTTCTTTACAGTGGGCGTGGTAAATCAAACGAAGTAAATGTTTACAATCGATTTACAACTTTATTGATGAAACTAGGTATGTTGACTGAAAATGATCTTGCCAGTGTGACGGCTGAAGTAGTTGAAAAAATCGAAAAAGACGTGCTTGAATTAAAAGGGCAGATGATTAAGTGTAAAATCGGCAAAGACAAAAATGGTTATTTTGCAGTTGATTTCGGCACTTTAGAAATGAAGTAAGTATGGAGAACTAAAGGAAAACAGTGTTGTAGGGGGGGATTAACCAGCTTCCCCTTGCACACTATGGGGGAAACTGGGTTATAATATCCATTGGATGGTTTGTGAGACAAGACGCTCACACTCCTAAAACGACCAGTACAAAGCCCCAATATGTTTTCGCCGACAATTAAGCTAAGTAATGGTTTTACGCAACTAGATCCATGTTAGTTTTATTTTCGTTTTTATACCAGTCTTTAAAGACAAGAAAAGCCATTTATGAAATCTATAAACTTCATAACGGCCTACTCCCTTAAAGACACCCACAGTATACACGGGATTACAGTAAGTGCATACCGAAAGAGCACCTTTTTTAATAATGTGTACTTTATATAATAATGTGTACTTTTTATAATAATGAACACCTTTTTATACTAAAAGTGACCATTCGGTAAACAAAACCTAACACAGGATCATTGAAAATATTGATGATTCATGCAAGATAAATCCTATTTTACCACCAAAATCCCTCTCTTCACAGACTCTAAGAACTTCCATAAGAAAGACACCGCCCCTAGCTGTCTATTTAATACCGAATTCGATCCAGAAACGAATATAGCTATACCACTGGTCATTGATTCAGAGTTTTACGCCCCTCAAGTTAAGGATTTTGTAAAAGGCAACTTCCGGTATCGACAACCAGTCACCCTTCAATATAAACACGCCCATCATAACGATGAAAAGATCGTTGTGCATCCGTCTTTTGTGACTGAAATATGTGAACCGCAAGGACTTAAACCCCGTCACGAAGTAGTGCAACACCCATTCATTTTAGGTGATTATTTGGAATCCTATGGCCACCAGGTATCGATCTCACGCTACACTAGAGAAGTGCTTGAAGGACTCGAAAAAGAAAAACCGTTTCCCACTATGCGTGTCGTTATGTATGCCCATTTTGCGCTTGCAGATTTAGGCATGTGTTCGCCTGATGGTGATTTTGAAGCCGATATAGGCAAGAAATACGCTTCCGGGGGGATCAAGATGAAGAGGCGTATGACATGCGGTAAAAACAGCGTGGTAAAAATGCCTTGGTTAATTGACGTTGACGGGTTTACTTACCGCATAAGTTTTCAAATAGTCGATACAGTAGCCGTACACGGTCAAGCGTCTTATGGGGAATTCTGCGCGAACTCAGGCATAAAATTAGGTGCTAAAGACTCGATGAAAGACTGGATCACTCAAATGGATAAGGCTTACTTTGAAGTCCCAGAACTTTATGATGAATATTCGTTAGGTGATTTACAGGTACATGATGCTCTAGTTGCCAACTATGAAAATATGAAACTAATCTGGAAGGATCTAGACCTAGAATCATATTATGAAAATCCAAAGTTAACTATAGGCGCAACGGTATCAAAGATTTTTGAGAATTTTATTTTCAAGACTTTTGATTTATCAGCTGAAGATAAACCTAAGACAACTAAAGACATAGATGAATTTTTTGAAGATAAAACCTATAAGGCTTCAGCACTGTTTCTTTCATCCTTCGTAGAAAGTAACGCCTTTCTCCTCAGTAAAGGCAATGGGGGAAGGTGTAAAAACAATGATCCATTGACCACCGCCATTAAAGCGCCCTTGTGTGATATTGACATTGCAGGCGCATATGGGGGGTCAATGTCAGTTGCCGATTATCCTTTCGGAATCCCCGTAATATATGCGACCAAGTTCAATCGTAAAAACAATAAAGGCGTGCCGTTCAAAGAAGTCTACAGTGGTTTCAAGTCTCAATTAGTAGATGGTCTATGGACAATGGCCATTAAAACCGATGATTTAAAATACGATCAGGACTTAGTACCGTCATGGTTCGGATATAACAGAACACGCACTGAACATTACGAGACTAAAGAAATAACAGGTGAAGTGGAGCTCGATTCAGGAACCACCAAGATATTTACACGACAAGTACGTGATGGAATGTTGACTTCAGATATTTTAGACGTGATTGAGCAATGGAGTCCACGACATCGTACGGACTTTCTAAACAAAACCGAAGTTCTAGCAATAGCTTTTTATCCTAAATCATCCGAAACCACACTTGAAGAGTTCCAATCAGGATTAAATGCCAAACGATTTACTTCAAAATGTAAAGCGGCTAGGAAGTTCGAGCAAATAACACAAGACACGCCTACCTGGTGTCGAATCCATTTACGTGATTTTACCGATTTGTTACGGGTAAAACGATCACAGCACTCCAAGAAAACACCCCTGAACACGCTGTACAAGTTGTTGTGTAACACTACTTATGGCGTACAAGTATCGCGTTTTTTTCCCACGGCAAATGTGATTCTTGGCAATCAGATAACGGGTAAGGTTCGTGCATTTATGTACATGACCGAGAAAGCTTTGAACCTGTACGGATCAATAACAGACGGACATGTTTTTGATATTGATAAAGTCCTACATCGTAAAAAAGGAAAGTACCTTCACACCGAAAACTTAGCACGCTCGTACTCGATGTCAGAAGCACTGTTATATAAAAACAATGCGGGGATTTACGCCCCGTTACCGATACCAGAAGATGTAATAACGAATATAAAAGGCAAGTTAAACGAGTTGGTCGCCATGCAATCTAATGATGATTGTGAACCAGAATTACAAGCTGTTAAAGAGCATATCGACAAATACGCCTTACAACACGTTGCGAATTTCTGGCCTAAATCCAAATTATTACATGGTAAATTTAAGTTATTAGATCCTAAAGACGGGGTCGCCAATTATGTAGATAGTCCGTGTTGCTTTAAATTTGAAATGAAGCAATTTAGCCACTGGTTAGTAGTGCATGGATCAAGTAATTATAGTTTCAATCCTGAAGATCCATATCAGACTAAATTTAGAAGTTATGAATCGAAACGCCCACATCAAGCGTTCATTATTGTAGATGGTAAACCAGAACCTACCGATGATTATGTGACCTATAACCCTGCTCAAGTCCTATTGATAAACATAAAGGATAGCCCTGAAGCCGTAAATTTCTTACAGCCGTTTCTTAAAACAGGGATCTTGAAGCCAGCCGCATATAAGGACAATTACTATGGTACTTGGGAAAAATCTGCTTTGTTACCAGGCGATAATATTTTGAAAGCTGGTAGACCGTCTTATTTCTCACTGTCACAGTTCACCTACCGAACTATGGCGCAGTATGAGAGCTGGAAGAAAACAGCCGAAAGTTTAAAGAGAAAACACGGTTATGCTTTCGAGATATTTTTTGTTAATAAAGACGGGACTTTAAATTATAAGAAAATGATCAAGTCCGTAGATGAATCGATCCGAAAATATGTAATTAAGCCTTTAGATATTTACGATCCTAACCGCAACCGTAACCGAACAAATTACCCCGATTCAATGACCGCCCCAGTTGACACGGCTGAAGCTTTACGCGAGATGATGAAAGCCGCTATGTTACTGGATGAATCTGAAGAACAAGAGTTCGATACTATCGACACTTCAGAACGGTGGTGATTACTATGAAAACATTTGTTATTAACCAACCACGCTGTGAAGCGTTATTGAGG
>NZ_FQTP01000096.1 GCF_900128515.1 Bathymodiolus heckerae thiotrophic gill symbiont | reverse complement strand
ATGAATAAAAATATGTTTAATTTACACTTGAAAGAATGTGAATTTAGATTCAATAATCGCAAGCAAAATCTTTATAAGATTTTGCTTGAAATGTTCAGAAAAGAGTCGCTTAAGTTGTCATGACCCTATTTATATATTATATACATGATGGCTATGCATTTATATTTTGAATTGACTGGACTTTTGATAAATCAATTTTATTATAAGCATTATACAAGTCAAAATTATCTTGCATGGCAAGCCAACTTTGCGGCGTTCTACCTAAGACTGTGGAGAGTCTAATAGCCATTTCAGCACTAATATTACTTGTGCCTTTTAGCACCCTATGAAAAGTAGATGGGGCGACGTTTAGTTTTATAGCAATAGATCGTGGACTAACATTAAGTTCATTTAGATAAACCTCTTGTATAAATTCTCCAGGATGTGGTGGGTTATGCATATTCATTAGTGATAGTCCTCATAGTTTAATATATAAACATCACCATTCTTAAATTCAAAAGTTATACGCCAATTTTTATTAACACCAATTGATAAAATATTTTTTCGATTACCTGAAAGATAGTGCAAATCAAATCCAGGTAAGTCTAAATCATCAATTGTTGTGGCTGTATCCAATGCAGATAATTGTATAGTGATTTTCTTTTTATGATTGGGATTTATCCCTGAAGGGTTTCCAGTTAAATAATATTTTTTCAACCCTTTGTGAATAAATGATTTAATCATGCTGTTTATTATAACATAAGTGTTGCGTTATATGCAACACTTATAATATAATAATAGTTATGTTTTTATATTATCTTTAAAATGGCGTTATAAATAAGTAAATCCTGCGTGGCATTATCATGATTAATTAAGTACAGTTTCATCTCGTTTAATCTATCTTGATTAATGGTAAAAGAGCGTTTTACCGCTTTTACTTTTATCTTTTCAAACTGAGGATCTTTATCTTTCATTAAGTCTGATAGAGCATTATCTAATAATATTTTAATATTTATATTACTAATAACCGACTTAATTTTAAACTTCTTCATCTCGGTATCTGTTAAATATGCCACTCTAGTGGCGGTATCTTTTAACACGTTAGCAATTGATTTTTCAATTGGCTTGTCTCTTGTTTTGCGATTAATCATAGCTTAATAACTCCTGCTTAATATTGTTAATTTCTTGTTGAGCTTTTTTATCTGTTGTGTGGAATACGGTTTTGCCTTCTGATGCACTTTGTACGTAAGCCGTTCGATTGATTATTTTAGTATTTAAAATTGGTATGTTGCTATTATTGTCATCATTTGCAAACACTTTAACAACCTCTCCAGTTATCTTGGTATTTTGTATGGCTTGAGATATAACGATAAACGCCTTTAAATTAATATCAAATTCTTGACGCTATTCGATCATATCGATTAACTCATCACTAGCCCAAACATCAAATGCTGAAGGCTTAACTGGAATGAGTATTGTATTGGCACATTTAATGGCAGCAGCCATGTTTTTTTGCAAGTCTTGGTGCGCCATCAATTAGTACAAAATCATATCCCTTACTAATTGCTTTAATGTCTGTTGCCAGTGAGGCTCTATCTAGTCCAACAACTGGCACAATACTACCGTTTGTTTCATTGTTCCAATCACGTGCTGATCCTTGAGGATCAGAATCAACAATCATTACTTTATAGCCATCTTTTTGAAGTGAGTATGCCAGATTAATGGTTAGTGTGGTTTTACCAACGCCACCTTTTTGATTGAGAATTGCGATTGTTTGCATGGTTATTTATGTTGTTGTAATAAGGATATTATACCATAATATAAAAATATAAATATTATTATATTATTTATTACATCTAACTTCTACTGGATTTGCTGTTGTGCGTAAAATATATACGCCAGAGCCTTTAGCTCCGTTTATTGTTTTCCCCTGAAATGTTGAACCAAAACCAAAAAACTCTGTTTTATAGTTTATAAGAGCATTGTAATTATTCTTTTTTGCATTCTTAATAAAATTTTCTTGTTGCCGATATATTTTCTTTGACATGTCATCTGAATACCCTTTCATTGGCGTGTAATAATTAGCAAACCCATGACTTTTAGAATTTCATAAATTGTTGGAAACTCTAATGATATTACAGCTATCTACTGGATAACTGCCACCAGTAAAAACACCATACCATTTTTTATCCTCTTTAGCAGTGCTAAAGCCACTTATTAGTAGGCTGATTAAAATTATTGTTAGTTTTTTCATACTTTCTCCTTTTTTAAAATTATTTACTCATTGCCTCAACCACTCTTTGATTAATACAAGACAACATAAACACCTGCATGTCTTGTTCATCTCCCGATGGATAAAATTTAGTCATGAGTTGGTTGAATTCCAGTTGTCGTTTAGCTGGTAAGTTGATTACTGGTAAGCCATGTGATAATAAGATGCCATTCATCATTAATCGCCCTGTACGTTTATTGCCATCAAAGAAAAACTGATTCCTAGCCATTTGTAAGAAGATGCTAATAGCATAGTGATAAATCTGTTCATTGGTGGCTTTGGCGCTAAGTGTTGGCATATTATTAAGCCAAATATCATCAAGATTATTCGTCCCAGGTACTTCATAATCTGTACCTGCAATAAACACTTGAGCGTGTCTAAACATTCCGTAAGTTAAAGCCTCATCTTTTGCAACCACATTGTGTAATTTACATACAGTAGGCTTGTCCACTTTAAAGGTGTCTTGTTCTATTAAGTCAAACAGTAGTTTCCAAGACTTAATCTGATTATTAGTAATCAACTCATCTTGTTGTTTTTTACCACCAACAGTAACGCCATCCAGTAGGGTCATCACTTCAGGCAGTGTGTAATTAATACCCTCAAGGTTGACCACATCAAACACCAACTCTGGTAATTGCTTTTTGGCTAAGAATATAGCTTGTGTTGTGTCATTGTTAATACGGTTAAGTTTTTTCATGGCGCTAATTATACCTAATAATATAAAAACAGTTATATTATTATATTTACCCCAATCCAAAAATAGAATCAATAAATCCAAAAAAATAATTTTCAACCAACCAGTCTATGATTATTACTAACAGTCAACTAATCAGAAGTGCTGTGAGCTTGTTCAAACAGTTTTTCATTGGTTTTTCTGATTTTTAGACGAGCGTAGTCCTTACTTAATAAAAGCGCTCATGAGTACTAAGGCGCTAGTTCAGGTTAACACAGGTCTAAATGCCTTGATACTGTTTAATACTTGATTGAGTAAATCATAATATTGTGCTTGGCATTTAACAATCACCTGCCCGGCATGTTGGATGACTTTGGCGGCAATACTGTAGAGGCGATGACGCACATATTTTGCTCTTTTATTGGCAAACTCAAGCGGTAGTAGTTGTCGCATTAAAGCAAACAAATTGTAAGACAGGCTGCAAATGTCAAAATACAGGGCATTGGCACTAAAATCAGAGCAAGGCATCTGTCTTGCACCAAAGTCATTTTTTAGCTTTTTAATGCGGTTTTCACTGTCTTCACCTCGTTGGTTGTAAAAATGGATAATCTCACTATCAGTTAAACCCTCAAGATTAGTGGCAATGGCTCGATAAATATATTCACCAATAGCAAGACTTTGGTCGCTGTCATTAATGGCATTATTCATATCTATACCTAAGCCCGTCTCGGTCTGCCCTTTGATTAACTTTCTTTGCACCACTAAATCAAAAACAGATCCATCTTTGCCGATAAAGTATTGCATTCTAAAGGTTTCTTGCGGCTTAATTGTTTTGCCATCTTTGTTACGCAAAGCTTGCCAATTATTATTTTTGTCAATGATAATATCTTTGAGGGATTTGCACATCTTTGCCCTGATGGTAAACCCGATGTTTTTGTCAAAACAAAAATCTATAATGCCGGCTTGATAGCCTGCAGCGTCAATGCGTAGTTTGTTGACTTTAACACCTTTTGGTAGGCCTTTTGACAGCGTTTAATAAACTCAAGATTATCTTTTGCTGGAGAAGTATCGCCTTGCCTAAAGTCAGTGGCAACAATCTGAGAGGTTTGCGCAATATGTCCTACCATGGGCATATAGCCTTTGTTGCTCTTATAAGTCCACTGAGCACTTGTTTTACTAGCAATCACTCCAGAGGCGTCAATATCAAGCGTAATGTTTTTGCAATTGCGTAAGGCAGCACTAAGGTGTTGATAAAGGTTGAGGCTTTAAGGGCACGATTGCTGCCTAGTGCTGGGAAGTGCTTGTCAATGACATTGGATAAATTAAGTGTGTTAATTGTATGGGCAGTGGCAAGTAATCCAATACGAGAGGTTAAAAGTTCTTTGGTAGTATCAAGTTTGTAGTTTAAAATATTCATAAAACGCAGTAAGGTTTGGTTGTGTATAAAAGAAGGACATGGTTGTTTTTTTTGTTTTCACCCATTGGGTGAAACAGTTTTTTGGTTAAAACTATTATACCAACTGGGCTTGCTGTGTTTTTTTAGTTTCTATTTTTGGATTGGGGAAATAATAACTTGCACTGCAAGGGGGGGTACGTGGTAAAATACCCGAAATTTTTATAAAACTATCTTTTGATCAATTAAAATGACAACATTAAAAAACAAAAAAACTAACCAAGCACTCACGTCTCTAGGCTGGGGGGAAACACTCCCTAGTGCACTAACCAAGCTTAAACAGTTTTTTGTATTTTTATTACTAACCCTATCACTCAACACTACCGCCGTTGATGCTCGCCAAGCAGGCGAGCAAATACAATCTCAAATAGTCAATAAAGCCATCAGTACTACTGAAGGCTATATCAACACCCAAGCCAACGAGTTTATTAATAACTTTGGCAAAGGTAGAACTTCAATCAGCATCAAGGGTATTGAATCAGATAAGCCAAGCTATAGTATCGATACCATTCAGCCTATTAGTGAATTCAATACTGACATTCAAGAGCTAAC
>NZ_FQTP01000095.1 GCF_900128515.1 Bathymodiolus heckerae thiotrophic gill symbiont | reverse complement strand
CCGCTACTTATATTGCTGAAGCTATTCGCTCTGGCATTGAGTCTGTAGATAAAGGGCAGAAAGAAGCAGCAGCAGCAATGGGTTTAACACAGACACAAGCACTAAGACAGGTAGTATTGCCACAAGCGCTAAGAGTGGCCATACCACCGATTATTAACCAATACTTAAATCTTACTAAGAACTCTTCTTTAGCGGCGGCAGTCGGCTATACAGAGTTAGTGACCATATTCTCAGGAACGGTCTTAAATGTAGTTGGCCAAGCGATTGAGATTATTATATTGACGATGTTGGTGTATTTAACAATATCCCTTGTCATATCATTAATCTTGAATATTTTTAACAAGAAAATGCAAATTAAGGGCAAGTAACTATTATGGCAATCTACCCGTTAAAAGAAACAAGAACACCGCCTAAATCGCAAACCAAGGCCATTGCATGGCTAAAAGATAACTTGTTCTCATCTATATCTAATGCGGCACTTACTTTTGTTGCGTTATATGTTATCTACTTACTTCTGCCACCGATTTTAAATTGGACAATTTTTGATGCTAATTTTGATTTGACTGCAGATAACCAGTCTTGTGGCCGAGAGGGTGCATGCTGGTCCTTTATTAATGCCAATCTTAAAATGTTTATTTACGGGTTTTATCCAGAAGAAGAACTGTGGCGTGTTAATACCATGTTCGGCCTTATTGCAGTTCTGGTTATATTTGGATCGCTAATTAAAAAATCACAATACAGAGCGCATTATATTATCGGTTCTTTTTTGATATATCCTGTTGTTGCTTTTGTGTTGCTATACGGAGGACTAGGCCTAGAAATCGTTGAAACTGACAAATGGGGCGGACTTACACTGACTGTTGTAGTTGCTGCTATTGGTATTATCGCCTCCTTTCCATTAGGTATTTTATTTGCCTTGGGGCGACAATCTGAAATGCGCGTTGTGAAATTTATTTCAGTGATATATATCGAATTTGTACGTGGCGTTCCGCTTATTACTATTTTATTTATGGCATCCGTTGTGTTGCCGTTGTTTTTCTCTGCAGGTATGGATTTTGACAAGCTGCTTAGAGCTTTAATTGGTATAACCTTGTTTCAAACAGCCTATATAGCGGAAGTGATTCGCGGTGGTTTGCAGGCTATTCCTAAGGGGCAATATGAAGCTGCCGATGCTGCAGGTCTTAGTTTTATGCAAAAAACAATTCTTATTATTTTGCCACAGGCGCTTAAGATTTCTATCCCTAATATTGTTGGTTCGTTTATCGCATTATTTAAAGATACAACCTTGCTACTGATTATTGGACTGTTTGATATGTTGGCGATTGTAGGTGCAGCCAGCAGCAACTCTAGCTGGCTAGGCAGAGAAACTGAAGGCTACGTATTTGTTGCCATGGTTATCTGGGTGATTTTATATTTAATGAGTCGTTATTCAAAAAGATTAGAAGTGCGTTTTAGCACTGAACACAGGTAGGTAAAAAATGAGCGAATTAATAAATAAAGAAATAGGCGAAAAAGATTGTTGCAATATTATTGAAATAAAAGGGCTGAATAAGTGGTATGGCGACTTCCATGCCCTTAAAAATATTGATTTAAACGTTAAAGAGGGTGAGATCATTGTTATTTGCGGCCCATCAGGCAGTGGTAAATCTACTTTAATCCGTTGCGTTAACTTTCTTGAGAAGTTTCAAGAAGGGTCTATCACTGTAGACGGAACAGAGCTTACAGATGATGTTAAAAAAATCAGACAAATACGATCAGAAGTGTCTATGGTATTTCAACATTTCAACTTGTTTCCGCACCTGAGTATTATTAATAACCTAACCTTGGCGCCAATTTGGGTGCATAACGAGACTAGGCAAGAAGCAAGAGAGAAAGCCCTGAAGCTACTAGATAGAGTTGGTATTAAGGACCAAGCTGAGAAGTATCCAAATCAACTTTCTGGTGGTCAACAGCAGCGTGTTGCTATTGCAAGAGCACTATGCACCTCTCCTAAAATTATGCTATTTGATGAGCCTACATCAGCACTTGATCCTGAAATGATTTCAGAGGTTTTGGATGTGATGATCGAGCTTGCCAAAGAGGGTATTACAATGGTTTGTGTTACTCATGAGATGGGTTTTGCTAAAAAGGTCGCAGATCGAGTAATTTTCATGGATGTAGGCCAAGTTATTGAGCAAAATACGCCTGATAAATTCTTCGACAACCCTGAATCCGAAAGATTACAGACGTTTTTAGATCAAATACTAACCCAGTAACACTCTAAAGCCTGTTTAAGCGTTAATAATCTAATCCTCACGACTAACGTGGGGATTTTTTTGGTAAACTTAATTTCAATCTTTAAAACAATTTGACACAATGGCCTGGTTTGGGAAAAGCAAAAAATCAACAATCGTAGAAAATTCTGACAAAATTAAGGGTTTGAATGAGGAGTTAAAGCGTAATAATTCTATTACCAATTCTTCAGAACAACAGGGTTTTGATTTTAAAGAAAACACCGTTACACCAGTAGTTGTAGATACATCAAGTACCAAGAATGGACTAAGTTGTAATTCGGAAAAAATAAGCTCGGACCAAGTTGAAATTCTAAAAAAATGCAAGTTAGAAAGTAGTGCCGAAGAGCTAATGAAAATTTTAAAACGCACTCACAAGACTCGATTTAAGAATGATATTTTAAATCCTTTACTGGATTGTGAATTTTTTGAACGAACCATTCCAGAAAAGCCAAAAAGCCCAAAACAAAAATACCGACTAACCAGTAAATTTGTACGAGCCAAATCAGACTAGGTGTATTTGTTTAAAAAAATACAAAAAAATCCATTTTCAGTCTGATTTTTAATGGATATTCTCAAATTTTAGATTTAAGCTATTTTTTTATAAAAATAAGGCTGATGGCTGGCTAAGGTTTAAATAGTTCAAATATGAGTAATCTAATTTTAATAGCATAACCCATTGATTTTTAATGATTTTATCTATTTTTAGGCTTATTTTTTAGTTTTTTGTTGTTTTCAGCTTATACTATGGCTACTTTTTATTTATTTTTTAGTTTTTCAATATGAAAGTTAAATTATTACTAATTTTTTCATTATTAATAAGTGTCAACCTTTGGGCAAATCCAACTGTTTTTGTTGTTAACAATCATAGTGAAATTCGTTCTAGTAAGTCTGAGACGGATAATCAAAATATTTTAAAAATTGTCAATAAAGGTCAATCTTTGCAGCGTTTGACCATGCATTATTCTGGCTGGTCTTTGGTTGCTATAAGTGATATTAATGGCTGGATTTTATCTTCTAGTTTGACAAGTGAAAGGCCGTTTAATGTTGTACATAATCAAGAAAATATTACCAACTCAGAGGTTAGGAAATTAACAGTAAAATTACTCAATACTGAACGAGAGCTACTTGCTTTAAAGCAAACTAGTGCACAATTAGCCAATACAATTGTTATATTAAACAAGTCAATTAACGACTTAACACTGGAAAATTCAATCTTAATTCACTCTAAAAAAGTGATTAAATCTAGCGCTGATAACACAACCCCAGAAAGGGCTGAAAGGATTAATACCGACGTTACCCAAGTTACATCAATGGCCAATTTAAATATTAATTGGATTTACACTGGTATTTTGATTTCGGGTATTTTACTGCTAGCCCTATTCTTTGTTTTTAATAGAAATAAGCACCGTCATTTTAACTTAAACACGTTAAGGCGATAATCTGTATGTCTGCCCTAGAAGTTAATATTGAGTCATTTGACAAGCTGGTTTTAGAAGAGTCTTTTAAGCGCCTGGTGGTTTTGGATATTTCAGCTGAGTGGTGTGGTCCTTGTAATATTTTGGAACCAATAATCACTTCTGTTGCTTTAGAATTCAATGAAACTGAATTTTTACTGACCAAAATTGAAGCTGAAGATGAAAATATGAAAATTGCTGGGCGCTATAGTGTTCGTGGATTTCCAACGGTTATAGCCTTTATTAATGGTGAAGAAGTGGATCGTTTTCATTCGGTAAAAACGTCCGATTTTGTGCGTGATTTTATCGATACCAATCTAGGTAAGATGACGTGAAAACTGGCATTTTACTCACCAATTTAGGCACGCCTGATGAACCTACAAAGCCTGCTTTAAAGCGATATTTGTCTGAATTTTTATCTGACCCTAGAGTGGTTGATCCACCCAATAAGCTTGTCTGGTGGCTGGCTTTAAACTTGGTAATTTTGAACGTTAGACCTGCAAAATCTGCGCTTAATTATGCCAAAATTTGGGATAGTTTTGGTCCTGGATCACCTTTACTGAATATTACTAAAGCGCAATTATCTGGCGTTAAAAAAGCGCTACAGAGAGACAATATAGAGAATATAGAGCTAGAATTTGAAATGGGTATGCGCTATGGTAAGCCTTCCATTTCTCAGGCACTGAATAAGTTAAAAGACAAGGGATGCGATAAAGTAGTTGTTTTGCCACTTTATCCACAATACTCAAAAACCACAACACTTTCAACTCTAGATGCGATCAATGTGGAGCTAGATACTTGGTTAGAGCAGCCTGAAATTGTGTTTATTGATAAATACTACCAAAATCAAAGCTACATTCAAGCTTTAAATAACTCTATTAGAGAGTATCAAGTTAAGCACGGCGTGGCTGATAAATTGCTTATTTCGTTCCATGGTATTCCACAGCGCTATATCGATAATGGCGACATTTACTATCAACACTGCATGCAAACGGCCGATCTACTGGCTAAATCGCTTAATTTACGTGATGACCAATGGCAGGTAAGCTTTCAGTCAATTTTTGGCAGAGAGGAATGGACCAAGCCTTATACTAAAGATACGCTTGAGTCTTTTGCAGGTTCTGGTGTTGAGAGTGTTCAAGTTGTATGTCCAGGCTTTGCAGCTGACTGTTTAGAGACAATTGAAGAGATTGATGATGAAAATCGCGGTTATTTTATTAATGCTGGCGGTAAAGAATTTGGATACATTCCTGCGTTAAATACACGCAAAGATCATATTGATGCATTAGTCGATGTTCTTTCGGTTCATCTATAGTTTGTTCGTATAAT
>NZ_FQTP01000094.1 GCF_900128515.1 Bathymodiolus heckerae thiotrophic gill symbiont | reverse complement strand
TTTATTATGAAAACGCGTAAGAGTTGATGAGTTTTTTGTAAAGCTGAATCAAAATTTAAAAAATATTCCGTTAAATATAGTAATGTATTTTCAAGAAATGGCTTTTTCGTGCAAGCACTAATTAATTTGAGTAAACGCTTATCCTGAACTTTATAGCCTAGGTGCGTCATTAATAAATCGTGATTAACTCGATCAAAGAACATCAACAGATAAACATCCACCGCTATACGACGTCCTGTCTTGATGATGTTTTGTATCTGCTTGACCGCTTGTTGCCCATTGCGCCCAGGGCGAAACCCGAAACTATGGGGCGAGAACTCAGGGTCGAAAATAGGCGTTAGGACTTGGGCAATGGCTTGCTGTATCACCCGTCAATAACGGTTGGTATCCCCAGTTGGCGTATGCCGCCATCCGGTTTATCAATCTCAACCCGTCGAACCGGTGAAGGTTGATAGCGTCTTATTGGCTTGAACCCGTTGCCATGCAGTTTTAAGATTATCTCGCCGCAAGACTTGTTTATTTCACAAATGTAGCCCATATTACGCTAAGGCTTCATATGGGCTACGATTATTTATATCTTTTAGGCGTAAGTAATAAATAAAAAATAGCCAGCATTAATATAAAAACTATTAGACTTACCAGATCATCGCGCACCTTGAAACCTAATCCAATCGAAGTAAAAAGCAGTTGAATAAGCGCCAAAATTAATACCGTCACTTTAACATTCTTGCGTTGCTGACCAAATATTATGTGGTGTATATGTGTTCTGTCAGCTACAAAAGGGTTCTTGCCTCTTGATATGCGGCGTATTAAAACAATGAGTGTATCCAGTATAGGTACTGCAGCTAATAGTAGTACACTGACTGGAGATATATAGTCATATTTAATCGAATGTACAGAAATAATTGCAATAAACAGACCCAATACCAGGCTACCACTATCGCCCATAAATATTTTAGCGGGCTTCCAGTTGAGTATAAAAAACCCCATTAGCGCACAAACATAACTTAAAGAAGTAAAAAACAAAAAGCTATCATCATATTTGTAACCCAGATAGGCAAAAGAAGAAATAATGATAATGCCTATTGATGCAGCTAAACCATCTAGTCCATCTATAAGGTTCATTGCATTAATAAAGCCGACAAAGGTAAAAACCAGAATCACTTCGGCAACTATAAGTGGCAGTGTTAAATCGTAGCCAGCAAAACTACCCAGCGATTGAATTGATAGTCCATTTAAGACAAGAACTAGAACGATACCGATCAGTATAATTAATTTATAAGTTGAGCGTATATTTTGCCTATCATCATATATACCAAGACATAAGGTCATAAAAAGTACGACTATTTCAGCTGTATTTAAAAAGCTGTCAAAGAATAGCTTGCCGAATATAAATGCAGTAAAAATAGCGATTCCACCACTATTCGCAGTGGGTTGCATATGCATAGTTCGTTTATTGGGGGAAGCTAGTAAGGAGAATTTTGGAGAAACTATAATTAATATTTTGCTAAGCACATAAGAGATAATAATTATAGTAGCTGACAAAAAAAATAGTTTGTAATCCAGTTCTAATATTATTTGACTGTTCATAATTCAGGTTGATTGTTTGCTTATAATGTGACGTAAATAAATGGATTATGCTTCAACTGATTGGTTCTCAATACGACTAACCATGCCTGCAAGCACCGCTACCATCACGGCAAAAAACAAAACCATCATATTATGGCCAAAAGAATAATTAGTTAGTCCAAAAATAAAAAAATCCCCAACAATCATTACCCCTAAAAAGCTTAAGTACTTAACTCTTGTATTATGACTTTTAACCAGTGAGGTATAAAAGAAATAAGCAGCTCCTGCATATAATGATAGATAAGCAAAAAGACCTATGATTCCGGTTATGACCATTATCTGTAATGCTTCATTATGTGCATGCCCAACTAAGTCTATTTTTCTTACTTCACCAGCGTCTATTTTTTCTTTCAATGCTTGCTTATATTCTCCGGAACCTATGCCAAATATCGGGTGTTCAATAAACATTAGCCACCCAGCCTTCCATTCGACTAGACGCCGTCCAGTCGAAGTTACGGATTCATCAGAATTACTATTGTAATAAGCTTGCGTATTTTTATACACGGAATCTACACGTGATTGTATATAGTCGTTTGAATAATAGACAAGTATCAAAGCCAGGATCAAGATAATACTGCCAATTATTTTATAAGCTTTGCTTAAGGGGGAAAACATTATAAATAAGCCGATAAAAAAAGGAATGGCAATCCAGCCGCCCCTTGTTCCAGATAATAGTGACCCTGTTATACCCATAATAAAGGCAAGTAGAGTGATAATATAGAATGATTTTTTATAACCAACACTATTGACCATAAACAACCCTGCCAGGCTCATCACTCCTAGCAATATACTGATATTACCGAAATTTATCTGCATGACATAGCCTTGAATATCATGCAGGTTTAAATGATATTTCTGATATAAAGCCAGCATTCCAGCGCCAATCGCACCAACCAATATGCCAATCATTAAGGGTGCCAGGCTTACTTTAATTGTCCTTAATGTAAAAAAAACTAGAATAACTAAAATAAACCTCGTGTAGTAATCTAGATAATGGAATCTCAGATCCCTTAAAATGACATCAAAAATTATCACTATTGGAAGTAGTAGCAAAGAACAAATCAATATTTTTTCTTTTTTACTGAGTGCCATATCAATTGGGTAATGTGCTATTAAAACAATCAAGGACAACAAAAAAATGCATATTGAAGATATGCTTGCGCCATGGGGAGTTGTTAAGATAAATGCTGGCATGGTTGACAAGGAAAGAGCGAGAGATTTTGTAATAATTTTATCCATAAGTCCTATAATTATCTTAGATTCAAATAATAAGTGTAATTCATTTTTAAGGGAATAAAAGGGTTAGCTGATGTGTTGTGTAAGCCTCCATGATTTGTTAAGCCATTTCAAGAACATTTTTTGATTTCTTGTTATAAAAGTTTATGCCTTTCTGGCGTATAGGATAAGATATAGCGTTGCTTAAGTTACAAAACATCCGCTATAAAACGACATGTTTTTTACTTTTCTTTAACCTTTAGCACGCAAATGCAAAAAAAGCAGTCTATTCTCTGGCTTACTTCCAGTTATCCTCGATATGAACAGGATAGCGCCTCTATTTTCCTGCGCTATCTGGCAGAATCTATCGACCATAAGGTTTTTGATTTGCATATTTTATCACCTGATGATCAATATGTAGATAACTCACTGTATTCACCCACAATCTTTTTGCATTATTTTAAGTACTTTATACCACGTCGCTTACAAAAACTGGCGTATAGATCGGGGATTTTGCCTAATTTAAAAGCGAATCCATTCCTCTATATTCAAGTGCCCTTTTTTTTGCTCTACCAGTTTGTTTCCTGTTACCGACTGGTGAAAAAGCTAAAACCTGCACTGATCCACGCTCACTGGGTTTTTCCACAAGGCAGCATCGCAAGTTTGATTGGTAGATTAACTAATACGCCTGTAATTATTACCGCTCATGGAGGTGATGCTTTTGCACTACAGGGTTCGTTGCTCAACAGAATTAAACTATGGAGTTTAAGGAATTGCTCTGCCTGGACGAGTAATACCTCGGCAACTGCAAATGCTTTTTTAGGGAATATTGCGCAACCTGAAATTATTCCTATGGGGGTTGATTGCCAGAGATTTGGCTCTGGTAATGCCCAGTTGTTACGCTCTGAATTAGCTAAAGGGGCTACGATCTTATTATTTGTCGGGCGCTTGGTTAAGAAGAAAGGCGTTGAAGATTTGCTAAGCGCCTATGCTTTACTTTCCGCAGCACAAAAAAAGCAAACACAGTTATGGATTATCGGTGATGGATCCGAAAGGAAGGCATTAGAGGAGCTTAGCAGGGAATTAGATATAGATAATAAGGTCAGGTTTTGGGGCAAATTACCTAATGAGCAATTACCGGATTATTATGCCGCTGCAGATATTTTTATAGCGCCATCTATCACGGATTCCACAGGAGATACCGAAGGTCAGGGGGTTACTTTGGTTGAGGCGATGGCAAGTGGTACGGCAATTATCAGCACTGATACCGGTGGCATTAGTGAGGTGATTGAACATGACCATACCGGAATACTGGCTTTACCGCAGGCTCCTCTGGAACTTAAAGCAGCAATCATCCGGCTTTTTTAGAGGATAGCAAGCTTCGCGAGCAGTTGGCTGAACAAGGCAAGCATACAGCGAAAAATTATGCATGGTCACGAGTTGGTCTTAAATTTCAGGCCCTATATAAGCGGTTAAGTTTTAGAAATTGATGATTTTCTGCTATAAACTATATATGCTATTATTTAAACAATAATCATCTTAATTGAGAAATATATTATGAGAACAACACTAAATATTGATGATGACATAATGAATAAAGTCATGTCATATACGGGACAGAAAAATCGATCCGAAGCTGTGCGGATTGTGCTCTCATCTTTTATAAAAGATCAAAAAAAGAAAAAATACTGGCTCTTAGAGGCCAGGTTGATATAGAAGATGACTGGGGTAAGTTACGCGAACTGGACACCAGCCCAATATCCTTAAACAGCTCTGCTAATTCATTAATTCGCTGCTCATCCGGCAAATCTGTTAATACGCAAATTAATCAAACCAGTTTTCAACTCGCAAACCATTAAAATCCTTAAAGTCCTCCGTATTTCGTGTAACAACGACAAGTTGATTAACACTTGCCACAGCAGCAATTTCACTGTCATATTTTGCGGGGCGGGGAGTCGCTATTTTTGCGAAAGCTTGTTTTGGGCATCCCAGCCCAAGCAAGCGGCAAAAACTTAACGCGACCGCTAATGCCTTCGGCGCCCCGATTCGTCCTCGTCACCTCGTCTCGTCCCGACCCAACAAGGGGTCGGAACATTGGCTCCAAATGACTTGACGCCGTGTCGGATGGCCTTTTATTTTGTCTCCACCTTCGCTATCGCTCAGACTCCGACAAAACAACCGGCCCTACGGCTATCGCGGACTAAAAATCTTCAC
>NZ_FQTP01000093.1 GCF_900128515.1 Bathymodiolus heckerae thiotrophic gill symbiont | reverse complement strand
TAATCTGCATTTCTGCTTGTGCTTGAAAGGCAAGCAATGATAAGCCAATTAATGTTATTTTTTTCATTTTATTCCTCTAAATGTTTCTGTAAAAAGATAAGAAAGGTGCGAGACAGCTACCTAACGCTCCGCATCAGCGGTCAGCAAAGCGCGTAGCGATTTGCTGATCCGACTGCATGCGTTTGTTATGAAGCACGTTTATCTGATGGGTGATTGTTAGCTCCATCATAGATCTCTACTCCTTCAATAAGATTAGGATCAACGTCTTCCAGACACCCTAGGTTTATCCCATATTGATTTGGGTTTGACCGTCGCTTGTGATGAGTGTAAATGCCACACACTGAACAGAAATAATGTTCCGCTTCTTTGGTGTCAAATTGGTAGAGACTCAATTTGTCCTTACCCTTAACAACTTTTAATCCCGATAAAGGCACAGATCCGACAACCGCGCCTTTTCGTCGGCAAATTGAACAGTTACATCTGCGCGGATCGACGATGCCATCGGGTAACTGAACTTCTAGCTCGACCGCACCACAGTGACAAGTAGATTTGTGGATTGGATTTATTGCTGTTTCTCCGACTTGCTTAATCATAATGATACTCCCAGTGCTTCATAACGTTTAAATTAAGGGGCGATGATAGTCGTCCCGCTGAATGATTGGTTAGGCATTTTTGACCTCAATAAACCACTTAGGCTGCATCTCGTCAAAGTCCGTTCTCACGTTTGATGAAAGGTAGTTGGCTGAATCTAAAACAACAGTTTTACTGTCTGCTCGTTTAAACACAACCCAATGCCAAAAGTCTTTTCCATCTTCCTGATGGTGCTTGATTGATAATAGCGCTAAGTCTGGTAATGTTTGCCAAGACTTAAAAGGTATTTCGTTTTTTGACGTTTCAACACCAGATGCAGAAAGCATTTTTCTCACATACTGGGTGTCAGACCAAAGCGATTTGTCTGTAGCATAGATACCCATAGCGTTAGCTGCCTCTTTCATTTCTGAATATGACTTTTCTAGGATGTTAGCTACTGAAGCAATTCCACACCCCGTTGTTTCTTCTTGCACTACTGATTTTAACACTTACGGCTCCTGTGATGCCTAACGCTTGAATTCAGCTGACGCGTTAGCGGTCGGCTGGAATGATTTGTTATCTTCTTTCACCCCTAACAAGGTGGCAATAAATATTAGAAATCCTCCAAAAGCAACATTTATAGTTAAGGTCTCCCCTATAAACATAATAGCAAATAATACCCCAAATAATGGTTCTGTTCCCATTAAAAAACTGGCTTTAACGGGAGAAGAGTGCCTTACTCCATAATTTTGAGCAAAAAATGCAAATATTGTGCAAAACATAATAATAAACATTATCTGAAGCCAGTATTCTAATTCTATTGGAATTAGAATACTTTGATTTGTTTGGAGCAATAAAAATAAACTAACAAAAAATATAACTCCCATTTGTATCTGCGTTAATGTTAATGAATTAATACTATATCTATTGGTGAATAATTTAATAGATGTTAGCATTGTTGCTCTTAAAATAGCTGCAATTAATATCAATATATCTCCAATATTAATAGTAAAGTTCTTGTTGTAAGTTAATATATAAATACCAATGATAGATGTTGTGGCCGCTATAATTAACTGCTTGCTTGGCTTGTTTTTTGTTCTAAATATATCTATAAATGGAGTAAAAACTATTGATAACGATATTAGTATCGCAGCATTTGTGGCTGTTGTATATTTAATTCCATACACTTCTGCTATAAAAACCCCACTTAATATTAATCCCAAAAAAGAACCATACAATATAATTTTTTTAGAAGTTCCAATTAAACTTTTAATTGTAAAAGGCATTAAAAGTAAAAATGTAATTCCAAATCTTATTACTAAAAACATCAATACAGAAGTATAATTTAGCGCTCCTTTTGTTAAGCTGTAGCTTAATCCCCATATAATAGCAACACCTAATAGCAATATATCACTTAAATAGTTTTTATACATTAAATTAAATTTTTTCAAACATTACAACTAGTACATCTCTAAACGATTTCTTTTTATTATTTATCGAGTAAATCTCAGATACGCCATGTTTAACACAAGGATCATACAGCAAACATAAATCACACTTTTCTTGCATATTAAAATTATCAATAATATTTTCATTTAAATCAGCTATTTTACTCATTCCTCCAGATACATTATATTTATTGACCAATAATACGGATGTAAAATCATCACCATCTCTATGAAGACCTTCAGGGGTTGGTTTGCCTGCATTTATGCCCGAAGTAATCCTATTTGCAAATATTTTTATTTTCCAAATTTTATGTTTGGAAGTGTTGCTAAATATGCCGCCTAACCACTTTATATACTCATTAAAAAATAATGTATTTGTCATTTTCTTTTCAAGTGGTTCATAATGCCTTTCAATATCCCCATTTAGTGAATTTATATTGGATGATTGAATGTATGGCACATGCGGTAATAATTTCAAGTTGAGCAAGTCTGAATTATATTTATATTCACTATAGCGTCTATATCTATATAATCCACCATCTGCCATATATTTATCTTGTTTTAAATTGTTCCATGTTTCGGAAAATTTATCCCAGTCATCTATATCAAAATAACCCCATGTCTTGATAAGTTGTTTGCCTTTAACGCATGAAAATTTCTTTTCGATTAATGATTTTATGATGTTATTGTCCATGATAATTTCTAATTCACGGTAATTTGTCTTCTTGACTCGTTGTGAGATTTTTTTATTTCCCAGGAATCTCTATCCTTTATATACAAAGGATGGTCGACAATTATTGATATTGGAAAATATTTTCCACAAGTAATATCATAAGTAACGCTTCCAGAAATACGCTTGCTAATGTCACGAATAAATGCAAGTGATGAAGTTGCAAGTTCATCATACCAGCGTCCTTCAACTACTTCTTGAGTTCATATTTGCCCCATACGTGATTTTTCCATTATTAAGGGGGTTGTTAAAATAGCCATTTCTAAATGCTTGAATGAGTTTAATAAGATAGAGGCTGCCGGCATTTCTCTAATTTCTAGTACCTTTTCTTGATTAGGTAGATGCTCTAGACCGGCATATCTGCCCACCCCTGACAAGCCAATTCTATAATTTAATAGTTTTATTAATTTCACTATATCTGTACTTTTATCATCAATTGCCACAGGCACTCCGTTTTTAAATGTTAGCTTTATTCTATCTTTATGGTTATATTTTGATTTAACAGACCATTTATAGAGGCTTTCATTCAAACAAAATGATTCTGGATTATCCAACTCTCCTGATTCGTATTCTCTACACCATAAATTTTCATCTCCACTTAATTTTCTATTTGTTAAAAATGAAAATCCAAATTTTTCTAAAAATTTAGCTTTTTCTTTTCTTGATATTGCAGAATATTCATATGGAGATCCATAATATCCATCAAATTTTAGTGATTGAATTGACCCATTTAACCTTCTTAAACTGTTCTGCGATTGATTTGCCGTATGGAGCAATACGTCACAATCATTATCTATGGCAACTTGCATTGATTTTTTAGCTATTACAGGCCTACTTAATGAAGAACTTACAGGAAACATATTTAAATATATTGCTTGAGCCTGTATCGCTGGAATAACTGAGTTTTTAGCAAAGTAAACTTTTGCATCAATAATTTTCAGCTCTACACCTAATTTGTCTGTTATCATTGATAAATTTTGGTTATCTTCTTCACCTAAGTCTACTGCAACTGCTATTATTTTTCTGAATTCCATTTTACTTAATCGTGCTAACAAGTAGGAGCTGTCCAATCCACCACTAAACAAAGTTACGATTCCTTTATTTTGATTGTTAGAAGGGTTTATGCATCATTAATGGCGCTGACAATACCTGACTCAGTAAAGGACATTGCCCATTTTGCACCTACACCAAGTAATGCATTAGGTGTTGTGTTTGTACTACTTGTTTTTACTGCAACGATTTTTTTATTAAGCTCAACCGCTTTTTCTATTTCCCATTTTACCCAGCTACTATTATGTGTTTTTGTACCGACGATGCACAGAAAGTATGTGGCATTGTTAATTTTAGCTGAGATGGCTCTTTTGATTACAGCAGCATCTGTGCTATTAATCGAAATATCTGCTGAATGGTCATCAAAGTTAAAATCAAATGTTCCATTAGCGTCCCATGCTTTTAATAAGTTTTTATAATTTTTGTCATTATCATAGTCGTAACTTATAAATATTTTCTTAGCCATCCTTTTTATCCTTTTCTGTTTGTTTAATGTAATTATTCCAATTAGAATTCTCTTTAGAGATTAATGCTTCTACTATTTGTACTAATATTTGAAATGCAACTTCCGTATCATAGGGACTCGACTTTGTAAGATATAAGTATTTATGGTGTTTTAATGTTTCTGAAGTTGTCCTGTATTCTATCCATATTTCCTGAAATTTATCTAGAGATATGAATCCTGCCACAAAGGCAATAACTATACCCAAAAGACCAATAATGACTTTTAGTTCTGGTTCGGCGTCGGTCACATAGCCTGCTAAGAAAGGAATTGTTCCTGCTGCTAATATTTCAATAGCTCTAAGTGCTTTAAACCAATTTTGGCTTGTTTTACTTTTTTTACTGTACCAGTCAATTTGGTCGTCGAGTCGTTCTTTAATATATTTAGGTTCATCCATAATATTTCCCAACATTTTTAACAATCGTAACGGTCTTTAATATATTGGTGATAATGACTACCTACAGATTGAGCAGTGACAAATGCACTAAAGACATCCTGTGGTACTCCGCAGTATGTGTAGTAAGGGTCGCTATCTTCAAAATCTATATACATCCGACTGCTTGATGAGTCGTAACCAATTTTTCGAATTGCGCTTGACCGCACATTAATCCATTCTATCGTCATTGTCTTTGACCTTCTAACGCTAGAATTCAACGGCCGCGTTAGCGGTCAGGTGGAATGATTTGTTATAATTTTTTTTCATACAATCCAAGTCTTTTAATTTTATGTAGCAAGTGCACCCAAAACCTTACTCCTGATACAAGTAATATACCTAAAATAATT
>NZ_FQTP01000092.1 GCF_900128515.1 Bathymodiolus heckerae thiotrophic gill symbiont | reverse complement strand
GGGTCGGGACGAGGTGACGAGGACGAATCGGGGCGCCGAAGGCATTAGCGGTCGCGTTAAGTTTTTGCCGCTTGCTTGGGCTGGGATGCCCAAAACAAGCTTTCGCAAAAATAGCGACTCCCCGCTCCAAGGGCTTGTCTTTACCCAGTACGCCAGCTTGCACAGGATTCTGGCAATCAATAGGCAAGGTTACACCATATTTTTTCGGCTGAAAGCGGTAACCACTGGAAAAACTATCCGACAAGTTGATTAATTCAGTTCTAAGCGCTTCCCGATCACCCGAAAAATCATCATACAAAGCATTAATAAACGGAATTTTTCCATCCACTGTATTGCCCCGCACCATATCTTCTATCGAAAACCAGACGAGCCGTTCATCAGATTGTATTTTTTGTTGTAAATAAAGATACCCTTCCAGTGTTAAATCAATCTGAGAAATATACAGATAATACTCGGTTAAAGCATGGTTTGGCGCTGAACCTTGTACTTGTCGATATGGCTTTAAAGTGCGCCAAGGTGTGAATGTATAATGCTCATCAAAAATTAACCCCGTTTCTTCGCGCAACTCCCGTTTCAGGGTTTATGGTAAAGATTGTTTAATAAGCTCAGAATGAGGGGATTGCAAAGCTTTTAATACAGCGTCTTTATCGGCAAGAAGAATATCATTTTGATTTGCTCTACCGCCAATTAGCCCATAATCACCTGCGGATTTATCGTGGCGTTTGTGCGTATCTTCGCGCTGATAAAATAAAATCTTGCCATCCAGCTTAAGAATACTCCATGCAACATAGCAATAACGAATAGGCTTAGCCTGTTGTCTTACATGATATTCACACCGAGCATTTTCAAGCAAACTTAATACCTCGCGCTGCTGGTCTTTTTTATCATTAGCAATGCCCTGAGTGTTCCAGAAATTAGCCGGAAACAAACGGGAATCGGTATCGCTTAAAGCCGTTAATACTGATGTTGCGAGTAATTGAGCAGGAAAGGAGATAAAACACCATTCGCCTTTTTTTAATGCCTCGGGATTTAACGTGGCGAGTGTATCCAGTAAGTTTTCCAGCATTGCCAGGGTATTTTCTGCGACTTCCTTTTGGTAACCTGCATTGATCAAATGAATGACAAGTGTTTCGCTTTTTACACTGAAAAAATTTCCTTCCTCTTCAGCAAAACGTGGCAAATAGGGAAGCAATGCTTGAATTAACTGAGCTGTCATATTTTTTTATTTTTTACCGTCTACTTACCAAATCACAGGGACTGAATAATCAGCAAAGGCATGGTCAATAGTTACCACTGTCAGGCCTTCAATAATTGCCTGAGCAATAATAATACGGTCAAACGGGTCTTTATGGTGTGCAGGTAATTGTTTTAAATAAGCAATATGAGTTAAATCTATCGACAATAGTTGGATATTATTATCCTGCCTGTTTTTATCTACCAACTCTTCAACAGGCATCGCCAATGATAATTTGCCTAGTTGGTTTTTAATCTGCATTTCCCAGGGTGAAGCCATGCTTAAATAAAATTCATGTTCACCCGAACTACACAAGTCTTTAACTTTTTGGGATAGTCGCCCAGAATCCTCATTAATCCAAAGAAAAGAGTGAGTATCCAGCAGTAATTTCATAACTTTCCTTCTAACCAAAAGCTATCAGGTAAAGGACCATTAAAGTCATCGCTCATGTGTATTTTGTCTTTGAAAAGACCTAATGTAACTGGTTTTTGGGGCTGTTCAGCCTCTTCAAACATAACAATTACACGGGCGTTATGTGCATTAATATTTTTGGGTAGTTGCAAATGAATCTGTTGATTTTTGTCTATTTCTGCGAGGAGTTCGATGGCATGCATGGTTTATACCTCTGAGAAAGTTTGTTTGTATATATGACGTGCTAATACAGGTAAAAAATCATCGCTAGAAGCTGTTAAATTATGTATATATTTTTTCTGGTTGACCCAGAAATATTGTAGTAAAAAGCATTGAAAATCATGCTCCTCAGCATCAGGGTTACCAGTGCTCTGGCGATAAATTGCATTAATTTTTTCACCAAAATGTTTAATCTTTTTGTTTCCCTCTTTATCTTCGTATGATTCCGAAATTTTCAACCCCGATAAAATTTCATTAATATTTTTCTCTAAACCCTCAATGTTGGCTTTTAAGTTTTTGTATCAATTGATATTTTTGGGATACAGCCTAATAAAATTCTTTCGTATAGTTGTACTTCTTTGGGTAACTTAAACATCGCCCTCATATTAACCGTAAACAAAAAAGCAATTATCTGTGGCTTCAGTGGTTCAAGTAAATTTGCATGAGAAGTCCAGTTCCTTGTTATTTTTAATACCCAGGCAAACGTATGAATATCATGAATATTTTCATACTCGTAGCCAATTTTGTTAATAGCCTCTGGATCAATATTTTCTTCCCATTCATGAGCCATCGTTCTTAAAAATAAACGATATTGCACATTAGTTAGCTGCTCATTTGGCTGTTTTAAAGGTAAAAATTGCGCTAGCGTGTCCAGGTAGTTAACTATATCAGTGCCTACTATTTCAATAACGGGCTGTAGTTTTTTGTCGCGCTTAATAAAGCTTGTAAATTGAATTTTCGCATCATCTTTTTCAATAAGAGACTTTAGAAAATGACAAGCCTCAATAATTCCACGACGCAGGCGAGAATAGTCGTTTTCATGGTTTTTTACTATCCAGTTATGGGCGCTTGGATCAGATTTCTCATATATAGTAGGAAGTGTAACTTTGGCTACCTTGAATGCCTCTTTTATGGACTTTAAATTTTCGCCATGATTAGAACAAAATAAAATTTTCTCTTTTGGAAACCCTAATTCAATTACTAACTCTGTATAAAGATAGTAACCAGCAATCTTTTTAAGTTCTTCACACTTTGATTGAAGCATCTCTTCACCCGGCTCCTTATAATCATGAAATCGCTCTAATAATTGTAAAACATCATCATTAATAGCATCGTTTCTTGAGTAAGCAGGTAAGTCAATACCCAGGATAATGTAGTCAACTTTATCTAAGTTATTTCGAATAAACCCTAAGCCATCCTGAAAACTTAATTCGATAAAAACACCATATCTTTTTAAGTTATTTCTCAGCTGGCGTGTGTTATCAGAAAAATCCTTCTCATCAACTATATCTGTAAATAAATTACTTGCTGTCGTTTTAGCTGAGTTTTCAAAATCCTCTATCCATAAAAAATAACTCATTATTCACCTTTATATGCTTAATAATAGTTCGTTAGGAATCCCAAACTCAATCACAAAATCATCCTGTAGAATAGGTTTGATAAACTGGCCTCCTGTTTTACGTGCAAGAGCTGATAAAAACGAATGCCCTTTATGACTTCCCTTAATAATGGTGCGCTCATTTCTTGCACTGGGGTTATGACAAGCTAGTACCTGAAAACCATCTCGCTCGATCCATTCTAGAGTAACAGGCAGTTTACTTGAAGAAGAATAGTATTTGAAAGCATTTACTAAGATTTCATTAAGTAAAATTGTTAAAAATGATTCAATAACACCATACTCCTTAAACTGAAGTTGAATATCGTCAAACCCTATCAATTCTAACTTAAAAAAATGCTCTTCCAGCCACATGAGGCGGGGCTGAAATTTTGCAGGCTGGGTTATTAACTGAGCATAACTTTTTTCCCACTCAGCCTGCAGTTGTTGCTCTAGCTTATAAAAGTCATCGTACCATGTTTTATAACTTAGCTCTGGCTCACATAAACCATGTGCTTTTGCATAACTCAAATAATGTTGTTGAATTTTCTCCACGCTAGAGGCCGAAAGCAAGTGCAGTATAATCATATCCAGCGTATGCAGAAAAACTGCAGACAATCGGCCATTCCCATGATGATCCTGCTGCATTTTCTTTTTTAGAATTTCTGAGTCAGTGGAAATAATACTAAACACGTCCAACAAACCACGCATTGTCTGTGCAGCTTCAGTATATATCTTTAGCTGGTTTTCATGAGTAGTGTTGTAGAGAATAGTATCCAGGGGACTACGAAACTTATGTGCAAACATAGACATCATATCTTCAAGTTCTTTTTGCGATTGTAGCAATTGCTTGTTTTTTGCTTTAAGTTCCTGGTTTTTTTTTGCTAATTCCTTTTCTTTATCAATATTAACCAAGCACATTTCCTTAAAACCTTTATCCATGCTCTTCCAGTTATTTTCAAATAACTGTGTAATAAAGCCCTTTGCAAGGTCATACTCATGACATTCTATAAATATTTCACACCTTAACAAAGTAAGAAATATTGTGTTATTTGTAAGTGAATGACGAGATATAGCAGATACACCTTCTATAAAAACATCACCAATCTCATCAAGACTGTTGAGTTCACAATAACTGGCTTTGCCCAAATTCCTTTCTGTGCCTTTGCCTTGAACATAGCAATTCGATAAAAAAGCGCGACAAAATAATCTATTTCCCAGTTATCATCTGCGTCTTCACCATAATTTTCACATATATGGGCTGCTTTATAAAAACACTCAAAAGCTAGCTTATCATTTTGAACTACGCCCTTACCAGAAGAGTAAAGAACTCCTAAAAATAAATAGGTCTCAACCCGCTTATGTCCATTTAAATTTTTAGTGCAATAGTCAAAAGCAATTTTATAACATTGCTCAGCATTCTCTTTTTTTATAGCACATGAGGGAAATGCTAAGTAAAGGTAGGCATTTTCTATCCACTGATTAGCTTCAATATGGCCTTGAAAAGCTGCACAAACCATCCATTCCATACCTGTTGTACTGTTTTTTTCAACCCCCTCTCCATGAAGGTATTTTTTTGCTATCCAATATTGATAATTAGCATTATTAACTGCAGGTTCTATTGATATTTTACGCCATTCAGAAAGCAACTCAATATCTCTTTCAACACCCAAACCAAACCAATTGCAAAAATATAAGCGACGTTGAGCTCCAGCAATATCTTTTTCAGCTGCTTTTTTATACCACCTAAATCCTGCAAGCCATTATTTGGATGCCCAGTAACCATATAATTAGTATGGTTACCGGGGTTTCTACTGCCACTTTGCATACCTTTTTCCGATCGACGGATCCAGACATCCAGATTCCAGCTATAAATAGTGGGAATCTTTAGTATTCTCTGAGTTCAAGGCAATAAGCATTCTGCCAATGTATCATGGCCTTTAATCAAAATCGCTTAACTTTGATTTAATGCTA
>NZ_FQTP01000091.1 GCF_900128515.1 Bathymodiolus heckerae thiotrophic gill symbiont | reverse complement strand
AGGGGGTACTAAAAAGAGTGCATGATTTGTGAATCTGATTTACGTGTTGTCTTCATTTGAATCTCCTTATGTTTTTATTATAAGAAAGTTCTACTTTTACTGAGTGTTAATTTTTGGGAGGATTACATGTTACTGACAAAAGAGATTTTAAAACTCAGTTCTTATTAAAGTCAGGACAGTTGGCGCCATTGTTTAATCTGTCAACATTGCTCAACTCACGATCCAAGAAAGAGACCATTCCATTTTTAAGCTACTTCTTGCCAGGTAAGGTAGATGATGATAACTCGAGCTATCAGGGGGTTTTTAAGGTTTAATTTTGAGTTTGGCGGGGTTAAAGCAAGGTCAAGGTCAGATGTTATTAAATCTGAAAAACTAACGCTTGATGTCAAAGAAGTAGAAGAAGTTAAAGATACTAGAAAATCTAATAATATAGAACAAAGTATTGATGAACTGCTTGCTGCAGATATGGAAGCATTGAAAGAACTTAATCAAAAAACAGGTCAAAATCTTCCTGATGAAATTAAAACACTAGATGTAAAACTTAAAGTAATAGATCTTGAAAATATTAAGCAGTCGAAATAGTCGCCTACGTGCGACTTCGGCTGCTTAAGATTAATGCCGCTACATTTAAAGACGTACTCTTTCTGATAATGTTAAAATAAAGCTATGTTATTTATAAGATCGGTATTTTTTATTATAGGGGCAACTATAGCCTTAGTTGTGATAGTTTCTTTCGCTCTACTTTTATCCCCATCTTTGAATGTTAAGCAAAGATATGGAATTCTCTCTAAATGGGCTGCTTTCTGTATCTGGTGGATCGGGGTTACAAATAATATTAAGGCCAAGGTTGTTGGTCTGGAAAACATTCCAGATTCGCCTTGTGTTATTGCACCTAATCATCAGTCTACTTTTGAAACAATCTTCCTTCAAACAATATTTCCTCACCAAACTTGGGTGTTAAAACGCGAATTGTTAAGAATTCCATTTTTCGGCTGGGGAATGGCAACTTTGCATCCTATACTTATCAATAGAAGTGAGAAGATTAAATCAATTAAAAAGGTAATTGAACAGGGAACCACCAGGATTAAAAATGGTATTTTTGTTGTAATTTTTCCAGAGGGGACGAGAAAGCCATATAAAAAATTAGGTAAGTATCAAAATGGAGCATCTGCTGTTGCTAAAAGTGCGGAATGCGATGTTATTCCAATTTATCATAATGCTGGACGAATATGGGCCAAGGGTCAGTTTGTAAAGAAGCCTGGAATTATTACAGTTGTTATTGGCAAGCCCATTTCGACAAAAGATATATCAACTTCAACGATAACAAAAACAATTAAAGAGTGGACCCAGGAACAAGAAAGTAAATTTGATAGCTAGGTCAAAAACCTTGTCTTAAATTTTAATATCAAATCCAATTAGTACTTTATGAGAGTTTAGTGGATCATTTGGAGTCTTTATACCTCCATTTGAGACATGATGAAACCTTGTTTCGATACTGTAGTTAAAGTCTTTATTTATATTTAGTTGTAATCCTAAGCCTGCACCGTACGTCCCTCTAATCTTTGAACTTGTACCTGGAATGTTTGCGTTGGTGTAGAGCCCACCACCGCCAATAAGAGCGTAAGGCTGAACTTTATCATTGCTTGTAAGTTGCCACTTGTGGTACACGTTAACTCCTGTCATGTAAGAGCTGTACGGAGCTCTTACAATGTGAACAGGGACTTCAAATAAGAAAGATTTTCTGTACTCGCTATTTTTTTCACTAGACTTGATTGTTTCATGCTGGAGTATAAAGTCATACGTTTTTACAGACTCCTTAGTGCCGCCCCATCCTATATGGGATTGTCCTGACCCAAGTAGCACCCTCCAGTTTTCATCGGATTGATCGGCATAAGAATTTACAGATAGTATTGCTAGCGCAAAAAATGTAGTGATTTTGTTCATTTTAGTTTTTAAGTTGAAGTTCAAGAAGTGTGTGCCCCATGCCCGTATTTTCAATGGTATTAGTAACTTTTAAATTGGCCATTGCAGTAAATTTTAACATATCTGATAGACGATACATTCTACTTGTTCCATTGGCAAGTGCTGTAAAGTACAAGGATGTATTGACTATACAGAATGCAGCTTTATCCATTTCCTGGTTATCCCAATAGGTTTCCAAAATGAATATTTTCCCATTTTTAGAAATAGCTGACGCTGCTCTTTTTAAGATATTAATAATATCATTATCTCCAAAGCAATCAAGAAACTGACTCATCCAAATCACATCATATTCTTTTGGTAAGGCGAGTGAATGATCAAGCATATTAATATGAATTGTATCTATTCTATTAGAAAAACCAGCTTTTGAAATTTCAGTTTTGGCAACAGCCAATTGTTCGAGTATATCAACAATTGTAATGTTTACGTCAGAATTATAATTTGCAGAAATGATTGAAAATTTTCCAGTGTTTCCACCAATATCCATGATTTTTTTTGGGTTATCTTTAAAAACTTGTGGAAGGATTGATGGAAATGCAATATCTGAATAATAATGATCAAATGCAAACCAGCTGCTTTTTGCAGGCTCTGGTAATGATGTTAATGCAGGATAGATAGTATCATAGCTACCAAATATTTTTCTTAACCCTTCAGGCTTTGCGTTGTCAATGCTTTCTTCAAGGTAGAACATCCCAAGATAATTTACATCATGATTGTAATTCATATTAATTTGAGTCATTTCACTGTATAAAAAAACCTTGCCTGTTTTAGTTATAAAGTACTTCTCATTTTTAAATGAAACCACATTGACACTTAGGCATGATTCTAAAAGAACCTTAACTCCATACAAACTCATTTTTATAGATTTTGATAATTCTTCTGGCGTTAGTCCACCCTTGCTTTTGTCTATCTTTTTGAGTAGCCCTCTTTTCCAGGCAATTCTAACCGCTTGAAATGTCATGGGTGAAAATGCTATTTTTTGAGCATCATATATTGCTTCTTGGGCTGTTTGACTGCCTTGTTCAAAAGGGTGTTTTTCTGGTTTCAAATGTTACTCTAATGGTGCATATAAAAAGCCCGCTGAACACTCAAAGTTGCTCAGCGGGTTTTATGGCTAATTTAATTAAACCTTCTTACAGAATGCTTAATTGAATGTTAATGGCTTTTTCTAAGTTTTCAATCCAACCGTTGTAATTAGTATGAATCTTTCCACCTGAATATTTTAGATTCGAACTGTTTACATACTTAATTGAGTAGCTTTTTTTGTCAAATGTAATGTCAACAACTGCAAGATGCTCTCTTAAAGCTAGCTTTCCTAAAATATGACCATCAGATTTTTTACTCATCATCCAGCCAAGTCCAGATCCTGCTCTTACAATTGCTTTTTCAACATTTGATATAGAAACTTCGCCAGGAATCATAGCTGAGTCAACATTTCTAACTGGCGCCGTTCCACAACCTACTAGTAATGCCAGCGTAACTGCAATAATTGATATTTTTCCAAATAAATTAGATTTCATTTTTATTTCCTTGTGTAGTTAAAATAAGAGTTTCAAATAAGATTATAATATATTTTTATCCTATTTATTAATATATTGATGATTCAGAAAAATTTTACCGTCGTAATTCCAGCGTATAACGAAGAAAAAACCATTAGAGATGTTGTAGAAAGAGCTTTAAAGCAATGTGAGATGGTAATTGTGGTTGATGATGGCTCAAGTGATGAAACGATATCTGAGTTAAAAAACTTACCTATTGATCTAATTAAACATAAAACAAATAAAGGCAAGGCTGCTAGTTTATGGGATGGCTTTCAATTTGCATTGAAAAATAAAATTGACTTTATTGTTACATTAGATGGCGACGCTCAACATGCGCCAGAGGATATAGGTCTTTTGATTGACGATAGAGATAGATATCAAAATCATATTATTATTGGCGCTCGTTTGGCAGATAAAGGTGCAATACCCGCTAAACGATACTATGCAAATAAGATTGCTAATTTTTGGATTGCATGGGCGTCAGGATATCCAATTTCTGATAGTCAATCAGGGTTTAGACTCTACCCAGTGAGCCTTTTTAATAATTTAAAAATTTCCATTTCAAAAAATAGTAGCTTTATTTTTGAAAGTGAAATTATTATTAGAGCAGCGAAGAAGGGGATTTATAGTCATGCGGTGGCTATTCCTGCAATCTATAGGGATGATGCTAGACCTAGTCACTTTCAAGGGGTTAGAGATGTAACACTCATTACTTTAATGGTTGGAAAGTCTTTAATTTCTAGAGGGATGTATCCTCAAGGGCTTTATAGGGCTGTAATTAAGCCTGCAGTATTAAACTTTTTTAAATGAAGTTTGATTATGACCGGCTTACAGCTTTATCATCATCAATAGCTGTAATTATATTAACAGCTGGGTTTAGTCTGTTACTTTCATTTGTGCATGTATTATCTATTGCAAAAAGTAAGGAGTGCTCTACTGATAATGCAATAACCACATTAGTGGTGCTAGGGAAAAGATTAGAAAACAATTTACCTGATAATGAATATCTTGATAGGTTGGATCGCGCCAAGCAAGTCTTGAAGGGTAATTTAGATAGCAAGGTTTATATTTTAGGGGGCGTGACTGGTGTGTCTGACATGGCAGAGTCGGAAGTTGGAAAATCAGTACTTATAGACTCCAATATCAACCATGAAAGGATTTTTTTAGAAAAAAAGTCTAAACATACACTGGAAAATTTGAAGAATTTTTATAATTTATCTAGTGATAAAAATCAAGAGGTTTTATTAATAACTAATCGATATCATATGGCTCGTAGTATTATGATGGCAAAAGGATTTAAAATTAATACCCTGAGTTGTCCTGCAGAAGATTCTTTTGAATATACGCTATCAAATATAGGGAGGGTTGTTATTGAGGCTTTTTTCATTAATTTTTACTTAGCTGGAAAATACTGGGCAATTTTGACAGGTAATAATAGAATTCTCGATAGGATATCTACAGTAAATAGGTAAAATTATTGGGTCATGACAACTTAAGCATATTTAAAATCATGTTAAAGTACCGTTATGAAAGTAAAAAACAAGTATGTAAATCGTTCCCATATTTCAGAGAATAGATTTAGAGAAATAATTAAGTATTTTTCTCTTGATTTGAACGCAGTTCAAATCAAGGAATTAACAGGATTGAGCAGACAAACAATCAACAAATATTTAACCGCTATTAGGCTTAGAATTGTAGAACTA
>NZ_FQTP01000090.1 GCF_900128515.1 Bathymodiolus heckerae thiotrophic gill symbiont | reverse complement strand
ATTAATAAGATCTTGAGCTAAATGTTCAGGCTTAAAATCATTAACAAAAGGATTGCCAGCTTCTCTTAGTTTGTCTAATTTTGATTTTCTTTCAGTGATTAATTTATTGTCGTCTTGATTACTCATATTCTCTTACCGTTATAGGACTTTGCATATTTCCTCTTGTTAAAATTTTTTAATATGTGTTTTGCTATTTTTGAGTGTTTATTTCTAATGTTTTCATCATGCTGCCTTATTCTACATTCGTCAAATCTATTTTAACGCTATATTATTCATAATACAGACGAATAAAAACACCATAAAACATTGAAATTATTAGAATTTTAAAACCCCTTTAAAAAAATACCCCAAAGCACTTTCTCTTGACTAAAGTCAATTCACTTTGTTACTCTCCAGAACGCACCAAACGAATATAATAGTAGTTGTTGCGATCGTTGACGTTGCCGAAGCCATGGTAGAAGCTAACCATCCAGGCGTAGCTAGAGCTATTCAAATTTGCGGAGGATGGCCAAAAGAGACTGCCAGGCAAACCAGGAAACAAGGTTTGATTAATGGTGGGTGTTTGATAATTTTTACCACCTTTGGCACAACTATCAAAGTCATCTTTTTTAGACTGCACCTGATAACCATTTGAACAATAAATCAATGTGTTTAATTCTTTAATAGTAGGCAATCGCCAATCGGTATATCCAGCAAAACTTACAGTTTTAAAGTGATCAAATCTGGCTTGCCATTTGTATCTTTTACCCTTGCCCGTACAAGTATCACCATTCCAAGTTTGCCCCTCAGCGCAACGCTTCCATATCAAATTTCCAATAGACACTGTGCCACTTTTTTTGTCTAGCTCCGCTTGTTTTGCTAGACGCTTTTCTTTGGCTATTTTTCCTACTGCTAGAAATTTTTCTATGGCAATTTTCTCTTTTGCTAGGCGCTGTTTTCTTTTCTCAGTAGCGCGCTTATCTAAATTAAATTTAAGATTTATCGAGATATCTGCACCTAAAAAAACTTCTCTAGTTTTGCTGTAAATCCATTCATCAGTGACTTTTTCTACCTTAACCTTATACTCTCCCTCTGCTAGCAAAATACTCGTATAACCCTCATCACTAGTCATGGCTTTTTTGCGCCCGTTGATATAGATATAAGCGCCGGCTCTATCACTACTGATGCGCAATTTGCCTGCATCTTTTGGCGCAGCATAAGAGTTGTTAAACAATAAAGCCATGGTTAATATTAATAGTTGGGTTGTTTTTTTAAACATTTTTTTTATCCTTTATTTAATGTTGATTTTAGCTCTAACTCGGCTTTTGATAATGTTTTAGCTATACTTAAATCTTGCTTTGAGCGCTCTAAGTTACCCATTAGATTGTGCAATGTGCCACGATTATAAAATGCTTGATAAAAATTTTCATCTAATTCAATCACTTTATCTAAATCCTTAAGTGCTAAATTATTTATACCAAGCTTGGTATAAATATTACCTCGATTATAAATAGCGGCAATGTAATTTTCATCCAGGGCAATAGCTTGAGAATAAGCATTAATTGCCTCATCACTTCGCTCTAATCGATCATAACAATTACCCAAATTATTAAAAGCGCCGCTATCAGTATTTTTAAGCTCAATAGCTTGCTCAAAATAGCCAATAGCCGAACTAAAATTTTCTTTTTCTTGCTCTAAATAAGCCAAACAAAAATACGCCTCAGCACTATTCGGATTTGCCTGAATGGCATTTGACATACTTTCAATCGCTAAATCATCACTACCTTGCAACTGATGTAAATTTCCCAAACTTAAATAAGCATTGGCTTTTAAATTATCATCAACAGATGGATGATTAATTAAGCCATTCCAAGCTTGAATAGCCAAAGATAAATCGTTATTTTTTTGATGTGTATAAGCCTCAACCATCAGCTCACTTAATTCTTTTTCTATGCTCATGTTAGGGTGATGATTAACTTTCTAGTGTTTTTTCCAGCACGATGCTCATACAGATACAGACTTTGATATTTACCCAAAGCAAGCTCTCCCTGAATAATTGGAATGGTTTTTGCTTCGCCAGTGAGAATCGCTCTAATATGTCCAGACATATCAAAATTACCCTCTCCATCATGTCGATAATTAGGGCTTGCATCAGTCACACTGGCTTTAAAATAATCCTCTACATCAAGCAGTAAATTAGGATCTTCATTGCCAGTAATCATCAGTGATGCAGAGGTATGTGTAACAAATACATGGCACAACTGCACAGATGTATTGTTAATTAATTCGTTAACTTGAGTAGTAATTTCAACAGCACCTCGCCCATCAGTAATAACGATTATTTCATGTTGGCTCACTTTAAGAGGTGTCCTTTAATAAATCCTTAGCTTTACTGGTATCAATAATGGTTGGCTGCGCGTTTTTTCTACGCTTAAACGAGCGAGCAAAAAAGAATATTCCAAATAGTAAAAAGGCAAATGGTGCATACCACAATAACAATGTATTTTTATTAACCGGTGGCTTAAATACAACAAAATCACCATATCGATCAGTCATATAGCGGCGAATTTGGTCATCTGTTTTTTGGGTAGTAATCAGCTCTCTAACCTTTTCACGCAAGTCTTTAGCAAGGCCAGCATTAGATCCGCCAATACTTTGGCCTTGACAAACTGGGCAGCGAATTTCATCAATCAAATTTCGGTAACGCTGTTCTTGTTGTGCATTAACAAAGCTATTTGCTTCAATACTTTCAGCAAATACAGGTTGAAAAATTAATAGCATAATACACAAGCTAACTCTTTTAACTAGCGCCGTTGTTTGGGTAAAATTATGCATACTTAACTTTTTAATCTTAAAACCTAGATTTTACACTCGTCAGACGTTGTAAAAAGGAGACCCATGCCATTAATTACACTTGATAACATTTCTTTGAGCTTTTCAGATAAGCCAATTTTGAATCAAGTCAGCTCTACCATTCTCAAGGGTGACAAAATTGCACTGATCGGTCGAAATGGCGAGGGAAAATCAACCTTTATGCGTATTTTAGCAGGCACAATTGAGCCTGATGATGGCAAGTTAAAGATTAAAAATGGTATCACTGTTAGCTATTTAGAGCAAACACCGCCCGAAGATAACGATAAAACTCTATTTGATATTGTTGCTGAAGGCTTGGGCGAAATTGGTGACATTTTGACTAAATATCAACACCTAATCAAACAAGGTAAGCTTGATGAAGCTGGCAAATATCAACAAAGAATTGACCAACTTGATGGCTGGCAATATCTACATAAAATTGAAGCCACTCTTAATCGCTTCAACTTAAATGGTGATACAACGCTTGCCACCTTATCTGGTGGTTGGCGTAGACGTGTTATGCTGGCTCGAGCTCTCATTCAAGAACCAGATGTTTTACTACTTGATGAGCCGACCAACCACATGGATATTACCGCCATTCTTGACTTGGAAAGAATGCTCAGAGAATATCATGGTACTTTAATTTTAATTAGCCATGATCGCTCATTTGTTGCGGGCATTGTTAACAAGGTTTTTGATTTAGACCGTGGCAATTTAAGTGTGTTTGAATGCGGCTATCGAGATTATGTTAAGCGTAAAGATGAGCAATTGCATGCAGAAGAACTTGCCAATGTTCGCTTTGATAAAAAACTCGCTCAAGAAGAAACCTGGATCAGACAAGGTATTAAAGCGCGTCGTACCCGTAATGAGGGTAGAGTGCGAGCCTTGCAAGATATGCGTAGCTCTTTTATCAATCGTCGAGCCAAAAAAGGCAATGTAAAAATTCATGCACTTGAAGATGAGAACAGATCTTCTAAAGTTGTATTTGAAGTTAAGAAAATTTCTTATGAGATTGCAGACCTGACACTTATTAAAGACTTCTCCATGCTGGTGTTAAAAGGTGAAAAAATCGGCATCATTGGTGGCAATGGTACTGGAAAATCAACCTTTATCAAATTACTACTAGACGAGCTACAACCCACAAAAGGCACTATTCGTCGATCAAAAACTATTCAGCTGGCCTATTTTGATCAAATGCGTGAAAACCTTGACCCTAATATGAAAGCCATGGACTTTGTTTCAGGTGGTCGTGAGCATATCGATGTTGGTGGCAAGAGTAAACATATTATTGGCTATTTACGTCAATTTTTGTTTACTGGAAAACAGGCCATGGCGCCGATCAGAATGTTTTCTGGTGGTGAAAAAAATCGACTTATGCTAGCTAAAATTCTTTCACAGCCTGCCAACCTTTTGGTTCTTGATGAGCCTACCAACGACCTTGATGTTGAAACCTTGGAATTACTAGAAGAAATGCTAGTAGATTATAACGGAACGCTAATCCTTATTTCTCATGATAGAACCTTTTTAAATAACGTTGTTGGCTCTACTGTGGCACTTGATGGCGATGGTGTGATCAATCAATACGCTGGTGGTTATGATGATTATCTAATTCAAAAACAAGATAAGATAATTGCCGAAAAGCCGAAGAAAAAACCCAAAGAAAAAACCCAAAGAAAAAACACAGAAAATAGCTGTTCAGACTAATAAAAAATTAGGGTCATGACAACCCAAGCATATTTAAAATCATGTTAAAGTATCGTTATTAAAGTAAAAAACAAGTATGTAAATCGTTCCCCGTATTTCAGAGAAGAAATTTAGAGAAATAATTAAGTATTTTTCTCTTGATTTGAACGCAGTTCAAATCAAGGAATTAACAGGATTGAGCAGACAAACAATCAATAAATATTTAACCGCTATTAGGCTTAGAATTGTAGAACTATCCATACTTCAATCTACCCCACTAGTGGGGCAGATTGAAGTCGATGAAAGCTATTTTGGCGCACGGCACGTCCGCGGAAAACGCGGCCGTGGCGCCTTAGGGGAAACCATTGTTTTTGGCTTGCTAAAAAGAGGTGATAAGGTTTATACTGAGATTGTTCCAAACTGCAAGAGTACTACCCTACAAAGGATTATCAAGGGTAAAACTAGTATTGAAAGCGTCATTCATTCTGATGGTTGGCGAGGGGTATAATGGTTTAGTAGATTTTGGCCATAAGAAGCATTTTAGAGTACATCATAGCAAGAATGAATTTGCTCGTGGTAATGCACCTATTAACGGCATAGAATCATTTTGGGGTTATACCAAAACAAGGCTGGTAAAATTTAAAGGAATGAATAAAAATATGTTTAATTTACACTTGAAAGAATGTGAATTTAGATTCAATAATCGCAAGCAAAATCTTTATAAGATTTTGCTTGAAATGTTCAGAAAAGAGTCGCTTAAGTTGTCATGACC
>NZ_FQTP01000089.1 GCF_900128515.1 Bathymodiolus heckerae thiotrophic gill symbiont | reverse complement strand
CAACTGGCATGAATATTTTTAAAGAAATGCAGCGATTAAAAAGCCTAAGGGATTATTACATCCAGTGAGTAAAAAAGGCTAAAAAGAGAGAAATAAGGCTAAAAAAATCAGACAAACAAGGTGTTTTTTAGATTTTTATGGAAAAATACGGAAATTTTGAGCTATTTTTTTGAAAAATTGCAAGGGTTGAAAATAGGATGGGGAATTATGAATTATGCAAAGGTCTCTATAAGATAATCCAGAGTAGGTCACTTTTTTCATAATTTTCTCTCATTTTTTTTGCACTTTATCTTGTCTTTTTGAAGTTTTTTAGTGGCTGCATTGATTTATATGGAGAATAGGAATTGATATTTTATTGGATTTTTTTTGTTAGGCTTTTATTTAAATATAGTTAGTGCTATCATTATTATCCCTTTAGTTAAAATATTATATTAAGAAAATTCTCATCGTAAAATATAACAATCTATTAAGATAAGCTTATTTTTAACCCTAAATAAATCATGGAAAACATTGTAAAAGTTTTAGTAAATATATTTCTCCTTTATATGGTTACTTTTGGAGCTATTACTTATGCAGATATAACAGTAGTTCCAGGAAATAACACCTGCCCCTCAAGCCAGCGATTAATTACATTTGAAGAAGTAAACAAAAAGCAAGATATATGTAATAAACTGCCTTATTGGGGTATTGTCAGAATTGCAAATAATGGATCAATGGATGGAGCAGGATATGGCTGTAAAGCAAGAAAAAAAGATACCAGAAACCTAGGTGCATCGCTATGTACAGATGTGAAGTTAGTGCTGACTTTTGAAGAAATGCACAATAAAGTTTTTTCTTTATATAAAAACATAAAAAATAACAAGGATAGTTTAGAACATTATAAGCAAAATAAATTACTTGACTGTTCGGCAGATGAAAGCTGGGTTAACAATCCATTACTACCAACAGATCCAGTAGCAACTGGAAAATTAGATATAATATGTAAATTCCACAAATTTGCTTGGCAATCTTTTGCATTTTTAACTACTACAGGGGTTAGTGAAAAACCTCGCTTTTTAGAAATGATGCCAAAGGAGCGAATATTTAAAGAAAACCCTGAGGCTTGGGATCTTGATGGTAGTAAAAATCTTATTTTTTCAAATACAAAACAAGCAGGCTTAAATCTCCCGCTAAATGATTGGAATCAAAATCCAATTTTTTATCAACAAAGTGTAAATAAAAAATTCTATAGTAATATAGTATCCAACCAATTAAACAATAGCCAATGTATCGATGAAATTGATTCAAAATTACGCAAATTTGACATCTCACCAGGCTCAATAGAAACCAAAACATCTTGGAAAATACTTGTTCCTGGTGATGATGCGTCAAAATTTTTCACTATTCATCGAGATATTATGCTTAATGGAAGGCTTTTAAAAAATACACAACTTGCTTTATTAGGAATGCATATAGTCAGGAAAACCCCAAAACACCCAGAATGGATTTGGACATCTTTTGAACACAAAAACAATGCACCTGATTGTGATAATATAAAAACAGATGGTGAGTCTAATTGGAATTTATATAATTCTAATTATTCTCAGCCAACGAATGTGCATGTAACTGGAAAACCAACCCAAGTATGCAGAAAAACACCTTATGGTGCTGGATTTTTAGCAAAAGCTGGGCTATCGGTAATAAGCGATATTAAAGCATTGAATGCTGGCATGACAGGTGTGTACCAAGCAAAAAACTCTGTATGGAGTAACTATTTTTTAGTAGGCAGTGCCTGGACGCAATCTATTAACCCTTTTTCTACTGATGGCAAGGTTCCACCTACATGGGAAAATGAGATAGGTGGATCAAGCCTTTTATCAAATTCCTCTATGGAAACCTATGTGCAGAACCCAAAATGGTTCGACATAGAGCATCCTACAACAAATAGAGGGTGTTTTGGTTGTCATAATTACAACCCTGATAAAAAAAATGCACTTCACCTGAGTCATATGTTTAATGCAGCAAAAGATTACGGCCCGTGTAAAAAAAATAATTCAGGAAATTTATGGTTAGAAAGTAATTAGTCAACCCTTAAAAACCGCACAACAAACTGATTTATAACAATAAAAGGCTTATTGCAGTTGTTTAAGCGTAAGAACATATGCGCCTAACAAGGCCCATCCAGCGGACAGCAAAAAGCGTCACGCCTTTTGCTTGCGCAAAAGCCACGCCCCTTTTATCCGCCGCTTATTTTGGCGTTAGCTGAAAAACGAATCATGAATCACGGAAACAAAGTATGAACGAAATAATCGTTAGGGAAGAACCAGCGTTGCCAGCCCTTCCTGCAACGGTGCTTCCTGCGCTAGAGCAGCTTACGGCAGCTCTCGGAATCCCAAGAACTGCATTGGCGAGTACCGAAGAAATTGAATACGCATGGCGTGATCTACCAAGAGAGCTTAGAGAAATACCGAAGGCATTGCGAGGTGAGTTAATTGCAAGAATGTGTGTCGCTGTTAGCACAGGATTATTTGATGGTGCAATGAATTACATTTGGAGTGCGGCAGTTCTCCATTTACGAGATAAAATTAGAACATTTAGTTTGCCTGTTGTAGCTCAAATAAAACAAAATGATTTTGAAGAAAAACATTTACTCGAACTACAAGATAGTAGGTTGTTGGAGTTATGTTTAAAGCTTAACATCATAGATGAAGACGGTTTCTTTTTCCTAGATCAATGTCGAGATGTTAGAAATAATTTTTCTGCAGCACACCCAACCCTTGGAAAAATTAATGATAGAGAATTTACAACATTCTTAAACCGCTGTGTTCGGTATGCGTTGGCAGATTCTGCCTTACCAAGAGGAGTAGATATTGGTGCGTTTATATCTGCGGTCAAAGGCCCAAGGTTTAATGCACAGCAATGTAATATATGGGTTCAGCGACTCACTGAAACTCATGATGCCCAGCGGCAAATGCTTGTGACTATGGCACATGGCATTTATTGCGACCCAAATACACCTGAGCAAGCGCGACTAAATTCTATTGATCTTTGTGAGGGCTTATTAAATGCATTTAATGCTTCAATAAAATCTGAATTAATAAATAGTCATACCGAATATGTTGCTAATGGCTATCAAGATAAACATGCTGCATCACTCCAGTTTTTTGAAAAACTAAGTTTACTTGGCTTACTGAATGAGTCAGAACAGCATCACATATTCACTCGTGCAATAAGTCGCCTCTGGGATGTGCATAATGGGACGAATAATTTTTATAATGAACCAGCTTTTGCTGAACGATTATTAGAACTATCAACTCAAGGCGCAGTTTCAGAAACTGCGCAAGAGCAATTTGTACAAACGGTTGGTTGTTGTAGGGTCGGAAATGGTTACGGCGTATCTAACGCAGTAGTGAGATACTATGATCAAATGATTCAAAACTTTTCGCCTAGGGAGATTTCAACTCTTATCCAATCTGCAGCCACAAATATTAACCCACTTGGTAGTCGCGTATCGGCTGGTGGTTCATGTCGTGTGAATTTTAAAGCCATGCTTGGTCTGCTCGATGCTGCCAGTATTCCAAATGTTGTGAGTGCTGCATATGCCCAGTTTAGGTGTTAGGTAGCTGTCTCACACCTTTCTTATCTTTTTACAGAAACATTTAGAGGAATAATAAAAATCATAGTTGTTGCTACCAAGCTCGAAAAACAAGGAGTAAATGATATATTTGGCGATGACTGGACCAAATCTAAATCATTTAAAGAAATTCAAGCATACGTTCAAGAGAATACAAATGGAGACCTGCTAGTATTACCATTGAAATACTCAAAAGGCTATGAAAATATCATTAGAGAAGAAATTTCCATTAAAAAACTATCTTCGGTACCTTTTGGAGGGCAAGCATATAAAACTCCAGCAAAACAATTTGATAGCTTATACACTGCCATAGGATTAAACCATGAATCTAAATAAAGCGCTTAACAAAGGAATTACATCAAATACGTCTAAAGAACATGTATTTGATTCTACGAATAAAAAGATAAACCATAAAAATGCTGCCAGTACGAGAAAAAAAATACCTAGCAATGAAGTTAAAAATATCGTAGTCTCTTTTAAAATTAGTGCGATCGAATTAGAAGCAATTAGCAAAAAATTTATTATTGGGGCAGATAGGCCAGCTTTGCTTGCAAGACATTACTTACGTGAAAAAACAGATTTTTTTGAATAGCAAAGTAACTCATTAAAAATTACTTAAATAATTGTCTACATGTAGACAACTTAAAAAATAATGGGTCATGACAACTTAAGCATATTTAAAATCATGTTAAAGTACCGTTATGAAAGTAAAAAAACAAGTATGTAAATCGTTCCCGTATTTCAGAGAAGAAATTTAGAGAAATAATTAAGTATTTTTCTCTTGATTTGAACGCAGTTCAAGTCAAGGAATTAACAGGATTGAGCAGACAAACAATCAACAAATATTTAACCGCTATTAGGCTTAGAATTGTAGAACTATCCATACTTCAATCTGCCCCACTAGTGGGACAGATTGAAGTCGATGAAAGCTATTTTGGCGCACGGCGCGTCCGCGGAAAACCATTGTTTTTGGCTTGCTAAAAAGAGGTGATAAGGTTTATACTGAGATTATTCCAAACTGCAAAAGTACTACCCTACAAAGGATTATCAAGGGTAAAATTAGTATTGAAAGCGTCATTCATTCTGATGGTTGGCGAGGGTATAATGGTTTAGTAGATTTTGGCTATAAGAAGCATTTTAGAGTACATCATAGCAAGAATGAATAAAAATATGTTTAATTTACATTTGAAAGAATGTGAATTTAGATTCAATAATCGCAAGCAAAATCTTTATAAGATTTTGCTTGAAATGTTCAGAAAAGAGTCGCTTAAGTTGTCATGACCCTTAAAAAAATATAATTTGTAAAGCTTCACCTACTCATCACCAAATATAAGATTCTTCTATCCTCATTTTTTTTAATGGCACTTCTAGTCTTAACCATTAGTGCCATTAACAAATGAGAGGATGTTTGGATTTATAAACCTCACTTGTTTAATCCTTAAACTAAACAACGCTGGGCTGATAACTTATTCATCTCAATGTCCGTAATGTTTAATGATACTTATCTTTAGATATTAGTATCATTTATCTACGGTATAAATGCCCTTTCTTAAATGTCTTAACCCTTTATTATGTAATTAAAAAATCACCCAAGCAAGCTTGGGTGATACTCTGTTTAACACCCCCTTGCGGGGTGAATACCCCGCAAGGGGTATAAATACCCAGCCATTCGGCT
>NZ_FQTP01000088.1 GCF_900128515.1 Bathymodiolus heckerae thiotrophic gill symbiont | reverse complement strand
TGAATATATCGAGGTTTTTTATAACCGTAAACGACGTCATTCAGCGAATGATTATAAGTCACCTGCTGATTACGAAATGTCGCTAAAAGCAGCTTAATTTTGTGTCCATAAAAGTGTTGACACATCAATATGTTACAGATTGATCAATCCATACGCGCGGGGCGAATCTCTCCGTCAACAATCTTGCGTAAATTAGGGACAGCCAGCAGAAAGAACAAATTGTACTTTGCCTTTAGAGAGTTGGGACGGGTGATTCGAACTACATTTTTGCTTGAATATATTGATGATGAAGCCTTGCGGCGCATTATTCAGGCGGCACAAAATAAATGTGAAGGGTTTAATCAATTCGCTCAATGGGTCTATTTTGGAGATGATACCATTACCGAAAATGTGCGGGATGATCAATTAAAGATCATAAAATACAATCATCTCATTTCTAACCTTGTCATCTTCCACAACTGTCATACCATCACGCAGGCATTAAAAGAGCTTGAGGAAGAAGGAACGAAGCTAACACCAGAGTTAATTGCTAGTTTCAGCCCATACCGAACATCTCACCTTAATCGATTTGGTCTTTTTGAATTGAAAGATAGAACGCCATCATCTGCAGGCTATGAAGTCATGTTTAATGTGTAGGTATTAGGCTTTATAAGGGCTACAGAGCACTAATATCAATTTACGCACGAATCCTTACGCTCGGCCGTTTTAGCGAGAACCGTACAAGAACTCAATGGTATTGCTTGTTTAGACTTAGAAACAATTGCACCGGATAAACAACAAATTGTCTGTTCACGTAGTTTTAAACGTCGCTTAACCGATGAAAAAGAACTTATTGATGCACTCACTTGTTTTGCACAGACAACGGCTGAAAAATTACGCCACCAAGAATCCGTAGCAGGATCAATTTCAGTCTCTATTCGTACTAACCCGCTTAGCCAAACAGATGCGCAATATCAACGCTCAGGGCAAATGCAATTAAAACAGCCCACGAATGATACACGGCACATTGTTCGTATCGCAAAACGACTGCTAAAAGAAATTTTTAAACTGGGGTATCGCTATCAAAAGTGCAGCTTACAACTTGGACATATTCAGCCCGAAACCCAGCGACAACAAATGGACTTATTCTCAGTGTCAGAGCAAAGCAGTGACTCAAGTATTTTAATGAGCACTGTCGATCATATTAACCACCGCTTTCCCAAAGCCATTGCAATAAGCGCAGCCGGTATCAACAATAACTGGCAAACACCGGTTAATTATCTATCGCCTCGCTATACAACAGACTGGGGCTCACTGCCTAGCGTTAAATAACGATTATAGGGGTTTGAAGCGCAACGGTACGAAAAGTAACGTTAGCATCTAAAGTAAGTCGATGATTGAGGTAAAATTTTGAACTACGAACTTCCGCTTACGACCCATTGCAGCCTTTCAATAAATTATTTTTTTACACAGAATAATGCCGTTTGATTTTTTTGTTAGTTTTTATACCAATAATTATAATCAGTCTTGTATATCCACCGCCTTAGGCGGTGGCTTGGGCAAATGGCTACGCCGTTTGCCTTGTTAGTCCACTCATGATACCTCTTGTCGTGTTATCCCCATAACATAAACAAGAGGAAAAAATCATGAGTAGATTTAAAAGATTATCGCATGTTATTTGGTGCTGTAAATACCATATTGTATGGGTGCCAAAGGACAGGTTTCGTATTTTAAAAGGGCCAGTTGCAGAAGAGCTTTACAAAACGATACATGTTTATTGTGGCCGAATGGGCTGTGAAGTGGTTGAGTTAAATATTCAGGAAGACCATGTTCATCTTTTGGTATCGATGCCGCCAAAAGAGTCCGTCTCAAAATTACTAGGGACTATAAAAGGTAAAACAGCCATCCAAATATTCCGTCAATTCCCTCATTTAAAACAAAAGCCATATTGGGGGAATCATTTTTGGGCGAGAGGATATTGTGTGGATACGGTTGGTCTTGATGAAGAGCACATACGAAAGTATGTTAAATATCAAGAAAAGGAAGAAAAGAGGCAATAAGGTTTTCAATTTAGTACGCTAAAATAATGGGATAACACCAGCAGCCTTCTAAGAGGGCTGCTATCTTCCCCCTTCTAGGGGGGCAATCAAAACCACCTTCTTAGAAGGTGGATATTTTTTAGTGCCAATTAACAAACCATGAAGTATAGGTATTTAACAGCGGATAATTAGAAGATTTTTTTTTAACAGGTTGAAGTTCAGATAAAAGTATCTCAAATTTTTTCTTGTCAGATATTCGCACCAATTTTAATAAAATATCCCAGCCCTCTTCCACTTTGCCATGAAATATTAGCAGTTTATATTCATCTTTATATGAGCCATTTTATTTGATTAATTGTTCATATAGTTATTTATTACCGTAGCCAAATGAATAACGTTCTTCCCAAGAAAAATACCCCATACTTTCTATGCCTGTTAAGACGCAAGGGCAAATTATGTTTTTCTTTATATATTCAATATATATTTCTAATGTCTCATCTGAAACAGTGGGGATTTCATTGGTTTCAAAGATTTGTAAAATTCTTTTTTCATCATAGCTCATATTATTCCCCTTAAAATTATAAGCACTAAAAAAACAAATGAAATATTTTAAAGCTAACAAGTTATTATCCAGACATGAATATCATTCGGTCATTCAATTGTAAAACCAAAACCTAACTTTTCCAAATTCTAAGAATATCCGCTTTTGGCTGTAAGCGGAAATTCGACGTTTACAATTTCACCTCAGTTATCAACTTACTTTGGAAACTAGCGTTACTTTCCGTACAGTTGCGCTTAAAACCCCGTAAGCAGTAGCGATTCAGGATTTTTAAATATTTCGATGGAGCAATTTTTATCGAGTATGAATTAGAGCAGAAGAAGATCCCAATAATAGTGTCAGTTGGCTTTCAAACGTGAGTTTATCTTTTTCACTTAACTGACCTAGCACACCTCTTATTAAGCGATGGTCTAAGGTAAATAACTTAAGACGAATTAAAGAAGGTACGGGTAATCCCGCCGTCTGAATATCAGTAATGACAGTATCCAATGGCCAGTCCGATTGTTTGGCGGAAGTAATCATCGCCATGACACTATGCTCTATTTGATGATTAAAAGCATCAGCACTTGAGATAATTAAAGCGGGTCGGTTTTTTGTTGCCAGTTTGTCGGTAAAAGGAAACGGTACTTTAACAATATCAAATTGATTATAGGTCACGATAAGCCTCCTCATCTTCTACACTGTTCCACTCAGATAAGGTTCCACTTAAAGCACTGATGTAATCAATATCAAGTGGGCGAACTTTACGCACTGAAACGCTCCCATCCAATTTCAAATCCCACGAAACGGTATCTCCTGTTTTCAACTGTAGGTTTTCACGAATCTCGGCAGGAATAGTCATTTGCCCTTTGCTGCTGACTTTAGCGAGTTGCATGTCAAGTCTCCTTTTTTGTAAAGATTCCTTACTATAAAGGAATAAAGGGAACATTTCAATATGGGATAGCGTATTTGCTGGGGTAACAAAGACAATATAATAAAAGTGGTTAATGTTTTTCTACTGTGTGATAATCAAGGATTATCACACAGTATAGTGCTATAATTTCAATATGAACGATCTAACAGAAAAACTCAGCCAACCGCTAAATTCGACTCAACTTGAAAAAGCGCAAAAATATCAAGAAGCCGCCAAAGGCGCTTTTTCTGAAAATACAGAACGTGCTCGTAAAGCCGACTGGAAAATATTCGAAGCGTGGTGTGATGAAACACATCAAATTTCATTACCCGCCTCAACTGAAATGTTAGTGCGTTTTATCGATGCTCAAGCCGTCATAAAAAAAGTCGCGACGGTAAAACGGTATTTAACGACGATTGCCACCGCCCATAAAGTCGCCGGATTGGAAAACCCGATTCAAAACGAATTTGTAAGATTATCGGTTCGGCGTATGGCTCGACAAAACGGTACACGACAAAAACAAGCGCAAGGGTTCAACTGGCCACATATTCATCTCGCACTACAAACCTTAGATGACTCACCTCGATCACTCTTAGATAAAGCGCTGGTTTGTGTGAGTTATGATACCTTGTGTCGGCGTTCTGAAATCATCGCGATTCAATTAGAGGATATTAATTTTGCTGATGATGGTTCTGCCACGGTGCATATATTAAAGAGTAAAACAGATCAAACGGGGGAAGGAACAATAAAATACTTGTCGCATACCTCAGTGGATTATTTGAAGCAGTGGCTGGAATACTCAGGCATTACAGAAGGCGCTGTGTTTAGAGGCTTAAACCGCTGGGGGCATGTGTTACCGAAAGCCCTATCAGGCGAAGGCGTAACCCGCAGTTTCAAACGGGTCGCACAGCAATCTGGGATAAATATTGAGCAGATCAGCGGGCATTCCACCCGCGTAGGTGCTTGCCAAGATCTTGTCAGTGCCGGCATTGATATGCCCGCGATTATGCAGGCGGGCGGATGGAAAAACCCCGAACGGGTGGCTCGTTATTCAGAGCAGTTACAGGTTAAACGCGGTGGCATGGCGCAGCTCTCAGCCATTCAGAGACGCTAAAGGAACAATCATGAATCGTATTTATCTTGAATACCACGATGATGAGCAGAATAAACACCGTTTTTATCAGCTGTTTATCGTTCCCACACTGTTTGATGATTGGTCGCTAGTGCGTGAATGGGGACGCATTGGTAGTCCAGGGACGGTAAAAAAAGACTGGTTTGAAACGGAAGCACTTGCAGATTTATCCTGTCATAAACTAATCACACAAAAAGAAAAAAAGGGCTATATCAAACTGTAATGATAATAAGTATATAAGTCTCTGGCCTTCTTCTGTCGCTTACCTTCATCATCTAGCCTAGAGTTACAATAATGCATATACAGCTGAATTGAAGATATTGAGAGAATGACAGGTGAGGTAATTACGGTATCTAATTTTACTAAGTATGATAAATCTAATCCTTGGGCTTTACCCTGAGGATGCAATAAAGGATAAATATGAACGATAAAATACTAGATTTAGAACTGGGAAATGCTGTTATTAAAGCGATAGGAATTGGTGAATTAGGTGAGTCTGCAATAAATTATCTGAGTGTTAACAAGCTCAAGGGCATTACGCTCTACTCAAGAGCTGGTTCAGAGGCTAATTCACAAATAAATGATGCTGATTTATTATTCTTAATTGTAGATAAAAATGGCATTAATGATTTGATGCGAATAGCAAAAATATCAAATGGACTGAACATCTTAACTATAGCATTAATTAAATCTGAGAAAAGTGATGTTATTGATGATTTAAAAAAAGCAGTAGATTCTTTTATTCTTTTAACTGATGTTACGCAGTAGCCGACTTTAATTGTTGCAATTCATCAAAAGCTTGTCGAATAGCATTAATATAAAGTTTCGATTTTAAAGCGAACTTGTTCAGCCCTTGCTGGGCACTGAGAATCTCTAA
>NZ_FQTP01000087.1 GCF_900128515.1 Bathymodiolus heckerae thiotrophic gill symbiont | reverse complement strand
TAGCCTGCTCGGCCCAGAATTTATCAGAGTCTTTAATTGACTGAGTATACATCTGCTCATATTGCGAGGCGTCGCAAAGTGGTTTTTTGTTAGATTTTGCAATAGGGTAAATATCCATAATTTTTTATTATCTTTAAAATGAGCTTTTTCAAATAATACCAATTATTTAGGGCAATTGGTACGAATGTCTAAATAGTATTGAATTACTTAACTTAAATCTAAATAGCTAAATACTGGTGTCTTAATTCTTCATTATCTAATACTTCTTGAGCAGTGCCATCAAATACAATTTTTCCGGTATCTAATATCAGCGCTCTATCCGCTAAGCGCAATGCGGCAACAGCATTTTGCTCAACAATAATCGTAGTGATGCCTAATTTTTTAATACTAAGTAAAATATCTTCGATTTCACGAACAATAACTGGTGCCAAACCTTCATAAGGCTCATCTAACAATAATAATTTAATATCTCTAGCTAACGCTCTAGCAACAGCAAGCATTTGTTGCTCGCCACCAGAAAGAGTGATACCGTCTTGATTTCGTCTTTCTTTTAAGCGCGGAAAATGTTCATAAATTCGCTCTAAAGACCAACCAATAGGCTTTTCAATTTGCGCCAATAATAGATTTTCTTCTACCGTTAATCCGCCAATAATACACCTATCTTCTGGAACAAGTGCAACACCAAGCTGAGCCACCTGATAATCTTTCATTGCATGCAATGGCTGGTGATCAAGCCAAAGCTCACCGTGCTTAACTTGCGGCTCTTCAGCACGTGCAATTGATCTTAATGTTGATGTCTTTCCAGCGCCATTTCTACCCAATAAAGCAATAATTTCGCCTTCACGAACATTAAAGCTAACACCTTGAACAATATAACTTTCACCATAATAAGAATGAAGATCCCAACATGAAAAAAATGCAGGATCTGAACCTTTTGAAGTGATTGGTTTTTGTATGCTATTACTCATCTGAACCGCCTAAATATGCCTCTTGAACAACAGGATTTCCTTTAATTTCATCTGGCGTTCCCGTTGCAATAATCTCACCTCTTGCTAGTACTGAAATTGTATCGGCCACACTAAATACAACATGCATATCATGCTCAATAATAATCTTAGCCATTCCACCTTCTTTGATTTTTTTTAACAGCTCAATAGTTTGATTAGTATCATGCCTTGCCATACCTGCGGTTGGCTCATCCAATAAAAGTAGTTTTGGATGCTGTATCAAACACACTGCCAATTCCAAACGACGCTTATCGCCACGAGACATACTGCCAGCCAATTGATATAGTTTGTCACTCATACCAATACTGTCAAGTGCACTAATCGCTTCTTCCATGATATCCACCTCATTAGCAAGAGAGCGAAATATTTTAAATTTAAATGAACCATCACGCTTAGCCAAAGCAGGCACCATGACATTTTCCAATAAGCTTAAATCAGCAAAAATTTCAGGTGTTTGAAATACACGAACCAAACCCATTTGATTGATTTCGTGCGCTTGCTTGCCAACAATATTTTTACCATTAAATTCAACCGTACCTGTATCAGGCGCCAATAATCCAATACAAACATTTAGCAAGGTTGATTTACCTGCACCATTTGGGCCGATAATGGCATGCACCTTGCCTTTTTCAATATTTAAATTAATATTGTTAAGTGCCTTTAAGCCGCCAAAGGATTTATTAACATTGGTAATTTTTAAAACAGATTCGGACATTTACTTACCCTCCTGATTTGAGGATTCAGAATTTTCCTTTGTGAAAAAACGTTTTTTCATTTTCTGAAATCCTTCTGTAATACCACCAGGTAAAAAGATCACAATACCCATAAACATCAAACCCAAGGTCAAATGCCAGCCTTCACCTACAAACGGGGAAACAATCACAACCATTGTATCTTGAAGCCAGCTTGGCAAGAAATCAAAGAAAGTCTGTAATACTGCTTCGTTAACTGCTGAAAAGATATTCTCTAAATATTTAATAATAACCACACCCAACAACGGACCATACAAAGTTCCAACACCACCCAAAATAGTCATTAACACCACTTCACCAGAAGCTGTCCATTGCATTCTTTCGGCACCTGCTAATGGATCAGTAACCGCCATAAGTGCGCCTGCCAATCCAGCAAACATACCTGAAATTATAAAAGCAGTCAGCAAATAAGGGCGTGTGTTGTAGCCCGTATATTTCATACGATGTTGGTTAGATTTAATTGCCTTTAATTTCAGCCCAAAAGGTGAGTTGAAGATTTTTAAGGATACATAAAAAGCTACAATCAACATAACAGCACAAAAGTAAAAGCCAGAATAGCCACTCATGGATAAACCAAATAACTCAGTAGAGGGTAAACCCTCTCCTGCTGTCGAGAACAAACGATCAATAACCCTTGGATCTTCAAGTGCTAGCTGCAACCCTGTCTCACCATTGGTAATTGGTGTTAATACCGAATAAGCCAAGTTGTAAAACATTTGTGCAAATGCCAAGGTAAGAATGGAGAAATAAATGCCTGATCGACGTAAACTCACAAAACCAACAAATGCCGCAACAATTCCTGCCAAAATTACTGAAGATATAACAGCAGGAATAACATTCATACTTAATAATTTAAACGACCAAACAGCTGTGTAAGAACCAACACCTAGAAAGATTGCATGACCGAAAGATAGATAACCTGTCAATCCAAATAGAATATTATAGCCAATTGCAAAAATACCAAAAATAGCAAATTTTTGTAATAAGTCAGGATAATTTGCACCTAATGGATTTAACCAAATTGGCATTGATAATACAACCATTGAAAACAATATCATTGTTACTAGATCACTACGTTTTTTTTCTAATATCATTATCTCTAATCCTCCATTACACCTTTACGACCCATCAAACCTCGTGGACGCGTTAGCAAAACAATCACCGCAACTAAGTAAATAATCACTTGATCAATACCTGGGACAAGTTCAGTAATAACCGTCATTGAAGCAAACGATTGTAAAATTCCAAGTAAAAATCCTGCTGCCACAGCGCCGCCTAAAGAGCCCATGCCACCAACAACCACAACCACAAATGATAGGACTAAAAAGTCCATTCCCATATGATAATCAGGTGGCAATATTGGCGCATACATCACACCTGCTAAGCCAGCAACAACAGCTGCAAGGCCAAATACAATAGTAAATTTTCTTTGAACATCAATACCTAAAAATCCAACCATCTGACGATCGAACATACCTGCTCTAACAATCATTCCAAATGTTGTTAATTGCAAAAATGCAAATACAGAAGTGATAATTAAGGCTGAAAAAGCCAAATAAATTAATCGCCACCATGGGTAAACTAAATTCTCACTAAGCCCTAACCAAGAACCAATGGCGGCACTACTAGATACAATATCTGGCGCAGGCGTTGGAATTGGATTAGCGCCAAAGAAATGACGAATCACTTCTTGAATAACAATTGCTAAACCAAACGTTACCAAGATTTGCTCTGCATGCGTACGCTTATAGAAGTGACGAATCAACCCTCTTTCCATTACCAAGCCAATCAATAGCATGACTGGTATTGCCATAAAAATAGACAATGGTACAGCGTAGTCTATGATCGCGAGCCCCACATCTCCAAACCAAATTTCTAAATAAGGTTGCTCCTTGTAGGCGGTGAAAAAAGTAATACTTGGATCAACAACCTTAACTGAAATAGTCAAGATTTTTTGAAATGTTACTGCGCAAAATGCACCCAACATAAACAAAGCACCATGAGCAAAATTAACCACGCCTAGTGTGCCAAACACCAAGGTCAACCCAAGTGCAATTAACGCATAAGCAGCACCCTTATCAAGGCCGTTAAGTAATTGTATTAATATAGCATCCATAATAGTTTTCCATTATTTAACGAACCACTTTAATTATTAAAAATAGTTTTGTTTAATAAATATCAAAAAAAATGCCAACCACAATTAATGCAATTGGCATTTACAAGTTATCCTTTTAAGGCTTAAACCTTGTAAGGACCTAAGTTACCACCAAAGATTGATGCATCATACTCAACCTCAGAACGTGGCACCTCTTTAACGATGTCAAGAAGGTCAAACTGTGAGCTTGGGTTTTGCTTACCACGAACCACAAGAACATCTTTGAAACACTGATGATCTTCAGCACGGTATTCTGTTTCACCATTACCCATTCCGTCAAATTTAAATCCTTCAAGTTGTCTAATAACTTCAGGTGGATAGAATGTGCCAGCATTTTCACAAGCATTTGCGTAAAGTAATGTTTGAACATAGCATGTATGTGCTGCCATTGAAGGTGGGAAGCCATACTCTGTACCAAATGACTTAACAAACGCTTTAGAGCCTTCATCTCTCAATTGCCAATCCCAGTTTGTTGTACCTAGAATACCCTGAAGATTTTCACCAGCACCTTGAGCCATTAAACGTGAATATAAAGGAACGATAATTTCAAACTGCTTGCCGTTTACTAATTTATCACGTAAACCAAACTGAACTGATTGCGTTAATGAGTTAATCATATCCTTACCATAATGGTTAAGAATTAATGTATCAGCACCTGAGTTTAAAATTGGTGTAATAAATTGAGAGAAATCACCAGCACCTACAGGTGTTCTAACTGTAGCAGTGGTATTCCAGCCTAAAGCTTCGGTTGTCTCTTTAATTGACTCTTCTTGAGTCCAACCCCAAGTGTAATCAGAAGTAAGATGGTATGCATTTCTACTTATGCCCATTTCCTCTTTAAGTACTGGACCTAAAGCTGAACCAGTCATTTTTGCATTGAAGAAGTGACGGAAGCCGTAACGACGCTTGTCTTTACCTGTTGTATCATTAGAGTGTGTCAAACCAGCCATAAAGATAACGCCAGCCTCTTGAGCTAAACTTTGAACTGCAATAGCAACGCCCGACGAAGAGCCACCTGAGAACATAATAACGCCGTCTTTTTCAATCATACGTTTTGCTGATGCGCGAGCTGCATCTGATTTTGTTTGAGTATCACCAGTTACATAAACAACTTTCTTGCCTAAAATGCCATTGCCTTTTAAATTCATAGGCTTCATAGTATTCATTAAACCGCCATCACCCTTACCATTTAAATGCTTTACCGCTAATTTAAATGCACGTAATTCGTCTGCACCTTCGTCTGCATATGCGCCTGTTTGTGGCACGTTAAAGCCTAATGTGACTGTAGATGAGTTGCCAGGATTATTAGTAAAATCCTTTGCATAAGCACCTTTTGTAAAAAACATTGGTGCAGCTGCTAGTGCTGCACTAGTTTTTAACATGTTTCTACGGCTAATTGTATTTTGATCTTTAGTATTGTCGCTCATATATATCCCCTATTTCAATTTTTTATTATCTTGTTTAATTTGTAAATCAACTGAAATAATGATACTCCGAAATTTATCATACTAAACACTATCATTATTTTCTAATATACCTTTCTAGAAAGGTTAATAAATTATTAATTATTCTTAGGTCATGACAACTTAAGCATATTTAAAATCATGTTAAAGTACCATTATGAAAGTAAAAAACAAGTATGTAAATCGTTCCCGTATTCCAGAGAAGAAATTTAGAGAAATAATTAAGTATTTTTCTCTTGATTTGAACTCAGTTCAAATCAAGGAATTAACAGGATTGAGCAGACAAACAATCAACAAATATTTAACCGCTATTAGGCTTAGAAT
>NZ_FQTP01000086.1 GCF_900128515.1 Bathymodiolus heckerae thiotrophic gill symbiont | reverse complement strand
CCCAAAACATCTATCTCCTGCATAATTCTGCAAGTACTGAGCTATGTATGTGCCGCACTCTGGAGCATTGGGCGAAAACGTGATTTCCTTTCCATTATCTTGGGAAGCAACCGGATAGGAATGGTTTATACAACCGATTGGCCGGGGTTAGGTATACAAAAACAGCGAGCACTAGATAAAGCGTCAGGAGACTGGGTGCTATCCATTGATGCTGATGAAGCTGTTACGCCTGAGTTAAAGAAAGAAATTATACAGGCTATTGGGCATGGAAATTTTGACGCTTATAAAATACCTAGAATGACTATTTTTTGTGGTCACCCGATAAAAAGGGGGAGGTCTTAAATACAAATATATCCTGCGCTTATTTCGTAGAACCAAAGGCCACTTCACAAACCGCCCCGTGCATGAATCAATCGAAGTTGAAGGTTCAATAGGTAAACTAAAACATTCTCTAATACACGAATCACCTGTTGATTTAGAAGAAGCACTCAATAAAATTAACAAATACTCGTAACTACTCAGCGTAAATAAATAAAAAAAGTTCTTGACAGGGTTTTAGCTCGAATTTTGATATTTTTAGTGCACCAGGTACTCGCTGATAAATAGGCTGTTTATTGCTTCTGTTTTTCATTGTCATGCGCAACAATTCAGTCAATACTGACGACCTCGAACAACTTTTTTAATCGCCTTACAATTGCTTACAACAAGGAAAATTCGGGATTTAAAACCCATGAGATAATAACCCTGTCCATAAAGCAATGCAGGTTTATCCGTTGAAAATAGATTCCATTGATGTTGATTCCGCAATCAATCATGTCAAACAGTTACTTGAAACTGAGCGTGATCTATCGCCTGCGTTAAAATCAGCACTGGAAGTCATTCTATTACTTGTCTCGGTGTTATTAAATCGAGTAACGCTGAATAGCAAAAATAGCAGTAAACCCCCTGCAAGCGATCCCAATCGCAAAAAAGGCAGTCGCAAAAAATCAGAGAAGCCTTCTGGCGGACAAAAATCGCATGCAGGCACGACGCTACAAAAAATAGAGGGTCCTGATGAAATCGAGATGATTACGATTGATCGCCGCACCTTGCCAAAAGGGCAATACACGGAAGATGGCTTTGAAACACGCCAGGTATTCGATATTGATATTTCAAGGGTGGTGACAGAGTATCAGGCGCAACGGCTGATTAATGAAAAAGGCCAGCGCTTTATCGCCCCTTTTCCAGAGGAAGTCACCAAGGCTGTACAGTATGGTAACGGGATAAAAGCCCATATAGTTTACCTTTCACAATACCAGTTATTGCCCTACAACCGAATTCAGGAATATTTGGCCGATCAATTAGGTATGCCAATCAGCGAAGGCTCCATCTATAATTTCAATAAGCAGGCTTATGAGCAACTAGCTGAGTTTGAAACGATCAGTAAAGAACACTTAGTCGAATCCCCCTGTATTCATGCGGATGAAACAGGCATTAATATTAATGGTAAGCGCCATTGGCTACATGGGACCTCCAATGATCAATGGACACACTTCTTTCCCCATGCCAAGCGTGGCACAGAGGCAATGAATGACATTGGGATTTTACCCCGTTATCATGGTATTTTATGTCATGATCATTGGAAACCCTATTATAAATATGATTGCACCCATTCACTCTGTAATGCGCATCACCTGAGGGAATTGACGCGTGCCTGGGAGCAGGACAAACAAAAGTGGGCGCTAGCAATGAAACGACTGCTTGAAAAAATGAATGATGCAGTCAATGAAGCAGGTGGCCTATTACCCCATAAAGAAGCAGAAAAATGGAAAGGGCTATACAGAGAATTACTCGGCAAAGCGGAAATAGAATGCCCGCCACCCGACAAGCCTGCAAAAGCAAAACGAGGGCGAATAAAACGCAGTAAGGCGAGAAACTTACTGGAAAGGCTGATTAATTATGAAGAGGATGTGTTGCGCTTCATGACAAACGCCTGCGTGCCGTTTACCAATAATGCTGCTGAAAATGCAATTCGGATGACCAAGGTTCAACAGAAAATATCGGGATGCTTTCGTAGCACCAAGGGTGCCGGGATATTTTGTCGGGTCAGAGGTTATTTATCAACGTGCCGTAAACAAGGTGTCAGTGCAACTTTGGCAATGACTCTTGTGTTTGAGGGAAAGTTGCCTGAGGTTGCTTTATAATTTCATTTGATTATTCAGTTACGCTGAGTAGTTACATCCAGACAAGGACTTTCACCTTGCAAGAAATGACAAGCTTCGCTTGCCGCACCGAGTCTGACCCCTTTGGTTTTCACCCACCTGGAGACTGTCCAGCAACTTGAAGAACAAGACGATTCCCAAGTTATCGAACAATCTTCTGGAAAAGAGGGGGGCAACAGTATTAAAATGTAGAAATGGTTTATTACTGATGGCTTGAAAAATTTCAGAAATGTATAAGAATAGAGACAGGGACATTCTGGTATAATCATTATCATTTATCTTATTTTTTATGGGTTTGGGATTGTTTAATATTTTTCAAATAATTATATGGGTAATATTTTTATTATTTATTGCTTCAAAAATAAGGCAGAAACATTGGAAAATTGTTTTTTCAAAGGTGGCCGCTTTTTTTATAACATTAGAAATAGTAGCAATATACATTACAGATAGGTTAATTGATTACCGTTTCTATAACCACATAAATATAAATTCAATTGAAGGACACGGGTTTCAATTTGTAACTCAATTTATATTATTTTCAATATTATTATTATTAATTTGGTTTATATTATATTTTGGTTCAACATATATACAGAAACTACCTATTCATAAAAATAGATATTTTGTCCCTATTATATTAGTTTCTTTTATTTTACTAAGTTGGCCTAGTGGAGTATTAAATGAAATTTACAATGTATATAAAATACTAGATGCTGAAGAAAAAAGCTTTGAAGATGCACTAATTGATGTAGGTATATCTCCAGACAAATATATTACTCCTGATCAGCTTACTGCGAAAGCAGGTAAAAATATTATAGTTATATCTATTGAATCTTTAGAGCAAGGTTTTTTAGGCCCTAACTTTAATAATATTGCCCCTAATTTAAACAATTTATCAAAAGAGCTAACTTATTACGACCAAATGCCTGTTTCACCTGGGGGGGCGTGGACATCAGCTTCTCTTTATAGCCATCAAGTTGGAATGCCTGCCTTTTTTAAGGGGCAAGGCAATGCTGTTTTTCAAGGTATAACTAATGTCAAACTGACTGGTTTAGGACATATACTAAATAAGGCTGGATATAACAGTAAATATATAGTTGGTAACAAAGAGTTTGCCGGTATGTCAGATATTCTTACTGTTTATGGGATAGAGGCAATTTCCGAAAAAAATAGTTTAGGGAAATACCCAAAAAATAATAGAGGACTATACGATTTCGACATTTTTCACGAAGCTAAGTTACAAATACAAGCATTAAAAAAAGATAAAGATAAACCATTTGCTCTTTTTTTATCAACTATAAATACCCATTTTCCGAATGGGATTTATGATAAAAGAATGGAAAAATATATTCCAAAGAGAGAGAGCAATCTTGAATTTTCAGTATCAGCAGTTGATTATCTGATTAATGATTTTATCATTTACCTTAAAAATGAAGGTCTTTATGATAATACAGCTATTTTCATTTTTCCCGATCACTTACTTATGGGTAGTAGTGGTAAGGTAATAGAAAATATCAAGAAATCTAAAAGAAAATTATACTTAATCACAAATGCAGGTGAAAATGAATTGTCTAAAAAGACAACGGATACACTTTACCAGATAGACCTGCCTAAAATGATTATCAGTGGAGCAAAAATAGACACAAATGCAACTTTCTTAGTAGATTTTATTGAGACTGATAATGTTATCGATTTTATCCGGAAAAATAGAATTAAACTTACAACACTTAACAAGGCCTCAGTAACAAAAAAAGATTATAGCAGTGGCATTACTATTAGTATTTCTGACAATAACCTTGTTATTTCCTCTGATGAGGATAGTGTGTTATTCACATTAGATATAAAACAGAAACATGAAATATTCGATATTACATTTAATTCTGAAATGGTTGTAATAGGGAAGTCGCAAAGTAAAAGAAATATGAATAATTTATTTTCTATAACTGCATATGACAAAACATACAAACGACTACATTTACTTGTTAATATCAAAGATGGAGTAATTGATAAAACTTATTTTGGCAATAAGAAGTATATTGGAATCTATAAATCAGGACAGCAAGTTACATATACTGATGATGACATAAATTTAATTAAAGAATCAAATGATACAATATTATATGTTGAACCTAAACCTAAAAAAAACTAAAATTCATCCATGACTATCCACCTCTAGTTTCGATTACAAGTTCTGAATGCATTACATCACAAAATATTCATAGTTTAATTGAAGTTAATGGTAAAAAATTTAGATTAAGTCGTGGACTGAATTTACTCACGGTAAATAGTCAAGGGCAATTTTACTTAGAACGTTTTGATACATATGGAAGTAAGGATGCTACTAGTCAGTTTATAATCAGGTTAGAAGATTTAATTAAACAGAAAACCTTTTGGGCAGTTGCTGCCCATGATACAATTAATAGCACTCATCGAAACTCTAAAGAAAAACTAGATAACTTAGGTTTTAAGTTACTTCAAAAATTAAAAGGAAGAATGGCCTATATTGCCTACTCTAATAGCACTCAACAAATAAAAGAATATTCCTCAAAAACATCATTAAGTTATATCATCCCTAGCTATTTAACTCCTTTATCAGAAGATGAGAAAAATTCTCTAAAAAAACTACAAATAGAAAAAAAATCTATAGCTAATATCTACAGAAAAGATAAAAACAGATTTATTGCTCATGCTGGAGGTAGGATTGATGGACACAACTATACTAACTCATTAGAAGCAATGGACTTGAATTACAAAAATGGGTTCAGGTTATTTGAGTTAGATATTATTAAAACATCTGATGATATTTATGTTGCAGCTCATGACTGGAAACATTGGTCAAAAATAACAGGCTATAAAGGCGATTTACCACCTAGTAGGAAAGTTTTTTTAGAACAAAAAATTTATGAAAAATATACACCTATGGACATAGATGCTATCAATATTTGGTTTAATAAAAATCATGACACAAAATTAGTAACAGACAAAGTAAATTTACCCAGTGATTTTTCTACACAATTTATCGATAAAAGTCGTCTAATGATGGAATTATTTACATGGAATGCTGTTAAAGAAGGAATTAGTGCTAAAATAAAATCATCAATGCCAACAGGTGGCATTTTATCTAAAATTAAAGGTAATAAGATTACCTTTTTGAGAAATTTAGGCATAACAGATATAGCGAGTAGCCGTCGTATCATTAATACACGGCACGAATTAGTTAAAAAAATCGTGGATTCAGGAATTAATATTTATGCCTTTCATCTTCATTTTGATAAAGGTAAAGATGAAGCATATGTTGCATGTAATGAGAATCAATATTTTTATGGGATGTATGCTGATAAATGGGATTTTAATACGATATTGGATTGTTCCAAACATTGATAGAAAATGCGTTGTTTTTTCCATGCCTATCCGGTTGCTTCCCAAGATAATGGAAAGGAAATCACGTTTTCGCCCAATGCTCCAGAGTGCGGCACATACATAGCTCAGTACTTGCAGAATTATGCAGGAGATAGATGTTTTGGGA
>NZ_FQTP01000085.1 GCF_900128515.1 Bathymodiolus heckerae thiotrophic gill symbiont | reverse complement strand
TCAGCAGCTGGACGTGTTTTTAAGTAGTTAAATAATTTCACAACTTTTTTAACACCTTTGGCTTTTGAAGCCGATTTGACTGCTCGATCTGCTTCGCGCTTGGTGACTGCACCCATGAGATATACTGTTTGATTTTCAGTCATCACCCGAACATGTGTGGGATGAAATACCTCTTGATCATGAAATAATGCTTCAACTTGTAGGGTGATTACTGCATCTTTAGCACGACTTAATAAACCGCTATTAGGGGCAACTGACATTTCATTAAACACTCGTGAGATTTTAGCGTTTTGTAGTTGTGCTTGTGTTGATACATAAGAGCGTAAATCGCTAGTTGGCGCTTCACCAGTGATTAATACAGTTTTGTCATACACCATAAAATTAAGATGCGTATTTTCAAGTGCAATATCGGTTGATGGCCATGCAAACATCTTAAACATAATGATTCTGTCATCCAGCACTTCACCTGCTGTTCGTCTGTCATTGGTAACGGCAATTACTGCGCTAAGTGTTGAAGCGCTTTGAATAGCAGGTAAACAGCCGCTTAGTAAAAAAGTATTGGCCAATAAAATGCCAGAAAGGATGATTTTTTTCATAATTTTTTTAAGCCTCAAAGGCGTCTTTAATCCAAGTAATTTTAGGATATTTTAAATTAGATTCTAGCCCAATAACATCGAACCGACAGATAAATTCTCCATATTCGTTATGCGCTTGTAAATATAATTTGGCTGCGCGGATGAGTTTTTCTTGTTTGTTGGTAGTGACCGTGTCAATCGCTGAACCAAAGCGTGCATTTTGTCGATAGCGAACTTCAACAAAAACCAACACCTGTTCGTCTTGAACGATCATAATAATGTCTATTTCACCAAAACGAGTTAGATAATTTTGTTCAATCAGTTGCATGCCACGCTGCGTTAAATAACTAAGCGCTAGTTGCTCTGCTTGATTGCCAATTTTTCTCTTAAAACTAAACATGTCCGGAACGCTTTATATTGTTGCTACCCCAATTGGAAACCTTGATGATATCACGTTTAGGGCCATCGACACGCTAAAGTCGGTTGACTTTATTTTGGCAGAAGACACCCGTCACTCAAAAACCCTAATTAATCATCATGAAATCAGCACGCCAATGCGAGCATTTCATGAGCACAATGAACAACATAAATCAGCTGAGGTCATTGAAGCGCTTTTAAGCGGACAGAATATGGCGCTGATTAGCGATGCCGGTACGCCACTTATTAGTGATCCAGGTTATGTATTGGTGCGTGAGGCCAAAAAATCCGGCGTTTTGGTTTCACCTATTCCGGGCCCAAGTGCTATGATCAGTGCTATGAGTGCTGCTGGAATTGCAACTGATCGATTTGGATTTTATGGATTTTTACCCAATAAACACACAGCAAGAGTTAAGGCTATTCAGACTATCGCGCACGTGAATCAAACGGTTATTTTTTATGAATCACCTAAACGTATTTTAGAATGCGCTAAAGATATGCTTAGTGTGCTTGGCGATCGGCGTATTGTTTGCTTAGCCAAAGAACTAACCAAGTCTTTTGAGACTATTAAAACCGATACCGTTCCAAACTTGCTTGCTTATTTGCAAGAGGATATTACCCATCAAAAAGGTGAATTTGTTATTTTAATTTCAGCCATTGATAAAGATAATAAGGTTGAAGGTGAAGAGCGACTAGATAAAATATTACCAATTTTACTTGCTGAAATGGGCGCTTCAAAAGCTGCCAAACTAGCTGCCAAAATTACCGGTATTGATAAAAAATACTGCTATCAACGTGCAATAGACCTATAAGGACGAAAATGGATTTCTATACTCGACATATTCTCTTTTGTAATAATCAACGTAAAGATGGCGAAGTCTGCTGTTCACAGCTTGGTGCTAAGCAGATGTATCGCTACGCCAAAGATAAATGTCGAGACGAGGGGCAAATGGGAAAAGGTAAAATTGGCGTGAGTGAATCACGCTGTTTAGGTCGTTGTGAACATGGGCCTGTGGCGGTTGTATATCCGGATAATGTTTGGTATCAGTATATTGATGAAGAAGATATTGATGATATTATCACCGAACATCTCATTGGCGGAAAGCCGGTTAAAAGACTACAGATTGATTAGTTTTTGATATAAATCAGTAACCTTTTGTTCCATTTTGAAAATTTCCGAATTATTTTCAATCACATCAATAGGAAATTGATCAGTAAGCTCTAAGCGTTTTTTATGGCTTGTTTGTGATGAAATAAGCTGTTTTGCAGTGTTTTTATCAATATTTTCACGATTTAGTAGCCTTTTTAGCTGATTTTCTTCATTACACTCAACAATAATAGCTCTATCAAACAAATAAGTCAGATTTTTTTCAACTAATAGTGGTATTTCAATAATAATAAGCTTGTTTTTAACTTTTTTGATCTCCATTTTCATTTTTTCCAATATTTTTGGATGCAAAATAGATTCTATTTTTTCTTGATTAACAGAATTTTTTAACAAAATCTCTCTTAAAGCATGTCGATTAAGAGTTTTATCGACATTTAAAATTTGATCACTAAAATAGTCAATTAGCTCACTCAAGCCTGCAGTACCAGGTTCAACAACTAAGCGTGAGAGCTCGTCAAGATCGATAATATCTACGCCAAGTTCAGCAAAGCTGCGAGCAACGTTTGATTTTCCACAGGCAATTCCGCCTGTTAGTGCGATTTTAATTGGTAGCATAATAAGGTTGATTTTATCAATATATTAGCCTTTGACTATTGACATTTACATTAAATGTCTTGATAATACACGCTCTTTGGTTATGTAGCTCAGCTGGTTAGAGCACAGCATTCATAATGCTGGGGTCGGTGGTTCAAGTCCACCTATAACCACCATCCATTACAAGGCTTTCAGCCTTCTTCACGAAATTCAATATTTCTTCAGGGTTACACTGGGATTACGCCTTGGGTTTTTTGACGCCTTTAACTTGTGTCTTTTATCTAAAGGGTTTATAGTTGTATTTTACTAATTTATCACTATTTTTCTACTATGTTCAGATCAGGTCACAAGAACTCTACATTGAGCCAGAGGCTGTTGGCCCAATTGAGATTCATCTTGTGTCGTCTGATGGAACAAGGGAGAGGGTTTAGTTAAATATATAGACTTTTAATTTTTTCCCCATATTTCTTCTCTATATTTTCTAGTATCAATGTATAGTCTTCTATTTATTATTTGATTTTTAATATGTTTTTTAATATTGTTTGTATCAATTTCAACACCAAAATCACTATATTCGCTTTCCCCTGTTAGCCTATCTAATACTATCGCCCCTAGCGTATTTTTATAATGACTAGATTCCCAGTGGTATTGCATGTCTACTTCCTTATTATGCGGAACATCTTCTGCAGTTAACGGGTGGTAGACCGAAAAGTCAAATACCTTATAATTGGGCTTATTGTATATATGTGCAATTTTATGAACGCTGGTTACAACATCACTTTTCCACTTAAGCCATAAATTGTAATCCCTGTAATAATCCAGAGCCTCCCACTGCCTTATATGAGAGGGCCCAAAAACAATATCAAGCTGTATGTTATTTTCATAACTCAACCTAACAATTTCTTCAAAATCAAAAAAAGAACTTGAGCCTGTATCTAAATATGTGTAATTAATTTTTGGATAATTTTTGTAAAATTTTAAATCATTGTGAGCCATTGCCTTTAAATGACCTCCCTGTTTTTTTATCGATTTTATTTTATTCTCATTTATTCTCATGCCATTATTGTAATGAGATTTTTTAGTATGATACAAATCCAGAGGGGTGTTTAGAATTTGTTGATACAATGACTTATTATTTTTAGATGTTTTATCCATTATATTTGCATTAAAACTTAAGTAATCGATAACGAGTAAAACCTGCTTTAAATTCCCCTGTTTTAATGTGTGTTTAAAGTTATTTTTTATATCAAATATAGACGGCCCTCCCATTCCAAAATTGAAAGAAGGCTTGAGAAAGTATTTGTGGGTTGGATTGTAGCCACGTTCGGCTCTTGAGCTTCCAAGAATTATTGAAGATGGTTTGATTCGACTGACAATATTGTATTTTGATAAAACAGTATTATGACTTGATATATTTGATTCTGATTCAAAGTAATGGGAAGGATTGACTATATAAAACAATACAGATGATAAAGAAAATATAGCAACAAGTGCTATGAAATACAGATTAATCCATGTTTTTGAATTCATAAGTTATTAAAAATTAAAGTATATAAAAACTTCGGCTTTGTTTATATTGACTATAGAGGCGGTAAACAATAATAATGTAAACAAAAGAGTTGAGTGGTTTGACTTGAAGTTGTGTAGTTTTTGCATTGAGTTTTTAAAGAATAAGATTATTATGAATCCAAGCAAAATCCATAAAGGCAAGTAAAATCCGCCTTTTATATTTTCTACAAATCCACCAAAACTAACCCCGTAACCACCTAAAAATGATAAATATTCGCCTAACATATTTGGCAGAACTATATTTTGAAGGCTAAACATTGAGCTATACACCTTTATAGCATCATTCATTTCTTGCGCTCTAAAAAGTACTAAAGATAAATTTATAGTATTAAAGGTAATAAGCCAACCCAGGTATTTATTAATGGGTATTTTTACTTTTCTTCTCCATATATGGTTAATGACTAAGCCTAAACCATGAATGCTACCGAATAAAATAAACATCCAGCTCGCACCATGCCAAAAGCCAATAATTAGCATACTGATAAATATAGTAAGCAAACCTTTGCTAGAGCTATATTTATTAAAAGATGAAATTATTGTTTTAAATATATATTCGGTTACAAATTTTGTAAGGGTTATGTGCCATCTACTCCACAGCTGAATCATAGAGGTAGACTTATAAGGGCTGTAAAAATTAATTGGAAGGTTGATATTAAACAATAAAGCTAAGCCAATCGCCATATCTGCATAGCCACTAAAATCAAAATATAGTTGGAAGGTGTATGATAAGGATGTTACCCATGCTTCAAATAGATTTAGTGTTGTCGCTATATCAAATCCTTCGGTTGCCAAAACTGCAAATGTGTCTGCAATAATGACTTTTTTAAACAAGCCTATTGAGAATATAAATATTCCAGCTGAGATATTTCGGTAATTTTTAACCTTATTTTTTGCCTTTGCAAATTGCGGCATCATTTCCTCATGATGGACAATTGGACCTGCAATTAGTTGCGGAAAAAAGGTTACAAAAAGTGCGTAATTTATAAAATTGTATTCTTTGGTTTTTCTTCTATAGCTGTCTATTAAATATGCTATTTGTTGAAAGGTGAAGAATGAGATTGCTAGCGGCAATGCTAAGTGTAGTAGCTCAGTATTGGAATTAAAAGCAAAATTAAAATTCTCTATTAGAAAATCAGTATATTTAAAATAGACAAGTAAAGACAGATTTGAAATAATACCAAAAATTAGTATTGTTTTTTTTGAATAAGTTTTTTGTTCGTTATTGCTAGTCTTACTGAGGCTTACTCCGAGTGCGAAGTTAATTATTACCGATGTAAGGATTATGGGTAAATATATAATATTCCACCAACTGTAAAAAAATAGGCTGCTACATACTAAAAACCACTTTGAAGCCCCTGTAAGTCTTTTGTGGTTTAGGTAGAAATATACGAAAAAAGTTATCGGTAAAAATACAAAGATAAACTCGTATGAATTAAATAGCATAGCAAGATAGGCGTTAGATTGATGTTAATTATAATGTAATCCTCCCAAAAATTAACACTCAGTAAAAGTAGAACTTTCTTATAATAAAAACATAAGGAGATTCAAATGAAGACAACACGTAAATCAGATTCACAAATCATGCACTCTTTTTAGTACCCC
>NZ_FQTP01000084.1 GCF_900128515.1 Bathymodiolus heckerae thiotrophic gill symbiont | reverse complement strand
CTAGTGATGCACGCTTATGTTTAGATGAATCTTCATAGTCAAAAAACGCATTGATACCTGCAATGGCACGCTGATCTTCTACTAGGTAGCGCTGTCCAATACCTAGGTTAATGGTGTTGCGACGCTCACCTTCGTTCTCACCAGAAAACACTGAGCCTTGGACGTAAGTTAGCTCTTGAATGTCAGTATTGAATTCACTAATAGGCTGAATGGTATCGATACTATAGCTTGGCTTATCTGATTCAATACCCTTGATGCTGATTGAAGTTCTACCTTTGCCAAAGTTATTAATAAGCTCGTTGGCTTGGGTGTTGATATAGCCCTCAGTAGTACTGATGGCTTTATTGACTATTTGAGATTGTATTTGCTCGCCTGCTTGGCGAGCATCAACGGCGGTAGTGTTGAGTGATAGGGTTAGTAATAAAAATACAAAAAGCTGTTTAAGCTTGGTTAGTTTTTTTGTTTTTTAATATTGTCATTCTAATTGATCAAAAGATAGTTTTATAAAAATTTTGGGTATTTTACCACGTACCCCCCCTTGCAGTGCAAGTTATTATTTCCCCAATCCAAAGATCGTAGTCCTTTAAGTGATCTATCAGCTCATGTTTATCAACAAGCATCTCAGCTTTTTTGTTAGCCTCTAACCTATCAATCATTATCTTTGAAAACTCAATCAGCATACTAAGTGCTTTAACCTCGTTCTCGACCTTAGGGATTAGTTCTCTATCAGAATCCTTGTATTTGATATAGCCACATAGCGCACTGTCAAGCATATGCAGATCGTTGTATTTAAGATCAGTGGCCAGGATTGTCATCAATGATTACCAGGTCTCTCTTAGTGCCGTTATAGTCGTATAACTTATGGATCCTACCTCTGTCCACACCAACTTCATTTTGATTCCTGTCAGTAGCACCTACAAACTGGTTGTGAGTAATAACCAATACCTGATACTTTTTCATATTATCAAGGTTGTATCTATGCTCATCAGAACTACTATGGAAGGCTGCAGCCTTAAGCTCGGACTTATTCAGACCCTTGTTGACATGCTCAACTATCTTATCTATCTCATCGATAAAGGCAGTAACGATCAGTATCCCAATATCCTTATTTGATTGGATGGCGTACTGGATCATTGCAGTGGTCTTCCCTGTGCCCGTTTGGGCTGGGATTGCAAGCCGTTGAGGAGGGTTAGCTCCTCGTTGGTTAGCACGAATGCATTCGTTGAATGATTCGGCTATTACCGTCCAAGACTCCTCAAGGGCTGGAGATGAGATATTGTTGTACTCATCACCTTCCCAGATGTAGGCAACTTCTTTTGCTAGTTCGATTGGGTTGACTAATGGTTTTGGCATTGGCTTGCTTTATGATTGAAGGGATTGTCAATTTTACCCAGTCATCCAGATTTACACTTAGTTAAACCTGGATAATTCTTGAGGCAATCCTTTCCCTGGACGGAATCTAGCACATACTCAGACCCTACTCGGTCTTCACAAACCCAACCATATCACTACTATCAAACCAAGGGAACTGGTACGTTACATTTCTTTTATATCGATGCCTTTAGGTGTGATAAATACTCATCAGAGTATAACTGTATAACTACCCACTAATGCAAATTACCCACTGGAGATAAAGCCTTACCAACATTGAGCTTGCCATGTCCGTACACAGTATCCACACCTGTAACACCTAAATCATCAGCCGTATTGAGAATTACAACAGCAGTTTGTGAGCCAGTAAGATTTGGAAATTTCTGACGAACTAATGCACCTGCTCCAGCAACTCTAGGTGCAGAAAATGAGTTCCCGTGTACTCCTCCGTCACTGGATGTTGTTATATAGTCTGAAGAAGTCACAATAAATTGATTTTTGTGTGCACTTCCAGCTTGGTTTGACCAATCTGGAATATCACCACTAGAATTCACTTCTCCGACATAAATTACATTGTCCGAATTTAGGCCGTCAATTGACCAAGTGTTGCAATTACTTACTGTCATTGTTCCACTAATGGGGCAATCTGTAAAGCCACCTTACTGAGGTTGTTACCACTGCAGAGGGCCATAGTTGCTATGTTTTTAGCAGAATTTACCAAGTCTAAAGCACCGTATTCGTTTCTTGTTACACCTGGCGCTATGTTATGTGCAATATCACTAACACACCTGCCATGACTACCGATACATTGTGCATTACCATTAGCTGTAAACCCACTATCCAAAATAGTAATGGTCTTTCTTTTACCAGTCCAGCCATCTAAGTGCGCTTGCTCCACTCCAGGAACGTTAAGCCTTGAATATATATTTGCCACTGTAGTGTTTTGAGCGCTATTAGCTGTCAAAAACTCTTGCACATAGGTTGCGCCTTTTTTAGCATCTGCAGACCCTTGTGCCAAGTTATACCCGTCCAAAACTGTTGGTTGAACGTTAGAAGCTCCACCGCCTCCGCCTCCACCGCCTGTTAGCAATAATGTTGAACCCATTAACCCTACTAGTGTTATTGTTTTAATTTTCATACTTTTCTCCTATTTTGACTCCAAATGGCCAATTAAATTTGTGTTCGTAGTTAATAACTACCCTTGTATTTCTATTATGCTTAGGCTGTGAAAATGGTTGCAGTATTGATAGATTGTCACAAAAGAATTGCTTATCCATTCCACTGTCATCTGTACATGAGGTTTCAGTTGTTCTACCGCCTAACTTAGTAGACACACCAAAGGTGATATGACTATCTGTATTGATAATTGCGTTACACCCACTGTTAAGGCTTTTGACCTTGTCCGCTTCTGAGATTTAAGCCCATTATCGTAACCAAGATCAATACGAGTGTCAGTATCTAGTATCAGATACCCGTCCATGCTAAATTGCTTATTATTAACTTTGTAGAAGTGAGAAATATCATGAGTTATATTTGCAGTGTCAGTTGCAATTGTTGGTGTTAGTTCAGCATAAGAACCGCCATGTGATATTTGAGCTACCACAATACAGGCGCCCAATAAACAGCTCACCAAATACCTCTCAATATAATGCCTTCCAAAGAATGGATGGATGCACTGTTAGTTGATGACTTATACTTCATATGGTTTATTATAATCCTAATTTACCCCCCCCAAACCCTCTACAACCATCTCCACACCTACATTACAGCTCATTACCTCTCTCAATCATAACAAGCCCTACACGGCCCTTACAGAGCCTCTAAGATACCATCCTGAGCCGCTATAACCCTTTGGTATCAGTATCTGTAGGGTAAGTGGCCATCGAGTACTGTTTATCTACTATAAGGCCACCCATCTAATAACTTCGGGAACCCCTAAAGCTCACCAGAGTTAACCTTCAGGAGCTTAGATATTCAATGGGATCTATGGGCACCTGTAAGCGTGGGGTTGGACCTGTGAGGTTCTGTTGGGCTCTGCGGTACTGGCAGGTTGTTATGGATCGTTGAGAGCTGCTGGGCTCGGTGAGGATGGGTGGCCAACTATGTACCAACAGTGCCACCACTTGAATACTTGGGAGTGGAGTGCTATAATGATCTGGCGATACATCAAGGATTCTGAGCCCTTGGAAAGGCTTCCGCAGGAAGGCTAGACAAGCTCAACAGCTCGAGGAGCCATTTTCTAATGGTTGTCTCACTGTAAGTCCTTGATAGATCTAGCATTTATCCATACGGACCACTTACGGAGGTCCTTTAAGTCTTAATGACTACCCTACTAAGCCACTTATGTAACGTTTTAACAGTGTGGCCAGACCCGTAACCTTCCCCAACTGATCCTCTACTCCAGCCACCAATAGCATCAATAATATCTACAGGGGCCTCAACAGATCTGAGACGATTTCGGATGGAGTGCCTCATAGAATGAATAACCATACCATCGCTAACATAGGGTCTCATCCATTTGTTAATGGCGGCACTAGCCGAATTAGCATTACACCTTTCGTTCTTATTGTATCGATCAAATAGATACTCCGACACTGTAGCAGAAGAAGCTCTCGAAGCTCCCCATAAAGAAGCCCCAACTAAAGGGATCTTTCTCTCACTGCCGACTGTCTTTAATCTTCTTGAATTGTTTGGCTGAATAATCAAGTATGGCTGATCATCATCAAGAATAACATCAGATGATTTAAGACCAACAACTTCAGAAAGCCTAAGGCCTGTATCAGAGATAATCGCTGTAATCCAACGTATATCATCAAGCAACACACAGGCCTTTTGAATCGCCTTAATATTCTTATTAGGTATTGGCAGCCTCTTCTTGGCATCATTAAGGTTTGGAATGAATACACCTAGGAATGGATTAGGGACGCCGATACCCATCTCTTTGATGGTAAGTCCCGTAACGGCCTTTACAGATGAGAACACCCTCTTAACTGACCCAGAACTCAATCCTTTAGAGAATAGCTTGTCACGCAACTTAGCTGCATCAGTTGTGTTGTAGCTACTTAGATCTCTATCTCCTAAATAGTTTATGGCGTATCCAGGGTCTCTACGAACAACATTGGCAAAAGATCTAGACTTCTCAGTCCCTTTGATTTTCAAGTAGTGCTCGATAGCTTCTGACATAAGAACCCCTGACGACTCGACACTATCATCCAAGCTACTGTTAGTATACAGCTTAAATAGCCTCCTGATTCTAATGGAAGACCAGTAACTTTCTAACTCTTGTGAGAGATGAGCAGCACCATTAGTGGCCACCCTCTTCACCTTAGTTCTAAGACTAATTACGATTCTTTGGTGGGAATACAGATGTTTTAGATCGCTAGGAATACGACGGGCGTAGTAATACACACCGTTGCGTTGATGTGGATAGTGGATAGTGGATATTTTGGTACATAGAATGGTTACCTCCGTAAGTGGTCCATATGGATAAATGCTAGATCTATCAAGGACTTACAGTGAGATAACCATTAGAAAATGGCTCCTCGAGCTGGGCTCGAACCAGCGACAAATGAATTAACAGCCTCTCTTAAAACGTCTAAAAACAGCCTATATCACTCTACTAAAGCATTTTTTATCACTTTAGAGTGATATAGAACGTTTAAAGCAGTTCTTTGTTGTCATTATGTTGCCACTTTTCAGTCTTGTTGGCTTAGTTTAAATTTGCCACACTATTGCAACACTTTTTCCTTATTTGTATTATACAGTTTTATCTGATTTACAGCTGGAAAGCTAAAGTGGAATGTTAATAATTCTGTTTACTATTTAATCTACCTTCGATCCAATCTGGATTTTTTCGCATTGGTAAAATTGCAACTACGTAATTCGTATTATTATTAACGTCATAATAAATTGCGTATGGGAATCTTTTAGATAGCATTTTGTAATAACCATATTCTTTTTTATGGATACCTGAATAAACAACAAGAGATTCTATGTCAGATAAAAGACAATCCCAAAAATAACTACCAATACCAGATTGTTGAGATTCGTAAAAATCCTTTCCTTGTTTTAGATCTGTAACAGCATCAGATAAGATGCTGATATTTTTAGAATTCACTAATTAAACTTGAGATTTTAGATCGGCAAAAGATATGAACTCTACCTTGCCTTGTTCTATTTTATTTCTTCTTTCAGATAGAATGTCTTTATGCCACTCTGGAGACTTAATTTCTATTTGATCATGACTGAATGAATCCCAGATTTCTTCCATGGTTTGAAGTCTTTCTGCTACACTCATTTTTGTAATTTCAGTAATAGTCATAATGATTATCTCGTTTGTTTAAAAGCATAATACCATTATCGTCACGATCTATCAATTTTTTGATCACTTTACACCCTAATAAAACAAACTGAAAATGTAGATCCGACACACACTTCACTATCAATACGTAATTCTGCATTATGCCTATGAGCAATATGATTAACAATTGCCAACCCTAACCCAGTTCCACCCTGC
>NZ_FQTP01000083.1 GCF_900128515.1 Bathymodiolus heckerae thiotrophic gill symbiont | reverse complement strand
TTTCATCAAACATAATGTAAGAGCCTAATAAACCAAATATAGGTATTAATAATGATAATGGCGCTACTTGAGAAACAGGGTATTTAGCCATTAAACCATTCCAAATATAGTAACCAAACAGAGTGGTGATATAAGCTTGGAATACAATTGAGAATACGCCAGTAGAGCCCATATTGACTAAATCTAAAAATACAGCACTACCACTATTGATATAAGCCATTAAAAATAATGGTAATGGTGCAAAAGCACTACCCCAAACTACAAATGAAAGCATGTTTTTTGGCTGGTATTTTTTGATAATAACATTACTAAATGCCCAGCTAATAGCTGCAATAAATACACAAATAATGCCTATTAGTGGTGCACTACCATCGGTAATTTGAACGACAAATAATAAACCCAGCATTGATATGAGCATGCCAATATATTGACGCCAATGCAGGAGTTCTTTAAAAAATAGATAGCCCAAAAATAGTGTTATAAACGCACTAAATTGTAGTAACAATGAAGCAACCCCAGCACTTAATCCTAGGAATATACCTAGATTAACCACACCCCATAAACCAACACCAAATAATAGGCCGTATAGCGCGATTGCTGATATTGGCACATCAGGTTTAGGAATGAAAAATATAAGTGGAATAGCTGCTAAAGAAAATCTTAGTCCTGTCAATACAAAAGGATCTATTGTATTAAGTCCAAGTTTAATGATAGAAAAATTAATACCCCAAATTGCCGCAACAAGAATACCTTTGATTAAATCCACTCTATTCATACAAATTATTATAGTGGATATAAGTTGTAATTTTCATCAAAGTCGAGGCGTAAGGAATTTGAAAAGGCGGGAACTTATACCCCAAGAGTACTTCCTTTGGGTGCATTAGTAAGTGACTAATTGTAAATTCTGCCATTACAGCTCGATCCTCATCAATCATCTTTTGTTCAAAGGGCAAGTTCCACTTATCTAATAACTCTTTGGTTTTAACGCAAATTGGACAAGTATTGGTTGAGTAAACAACGATATCCATTACAGCGCCTCAACCACAAGATCGCCAATTTTATTAGTACCAACAACCGTATCGCCGTCTGCAGCAATATCTGCTGTGCGGTAACCTTGATCAAGCACCGTATTAACTGCCATGTCAATTTTGTCAGCAAGTTCAATTTGATCAAGTGAATAACGTAGCATCATTGAAACTGACAAAATTGTTGCTAGTGGATTAGCAATGTCTTGGCCGGCAATATTAGGTGCAGAGCCATGGATTGGTTCATACATGCCAAAGCCTTCTTTATTTAAAGAAGCAGAAGGCAACATACCAATTGAGCCGGTTAACATTGCTGCACAATCTGACAACACATCGCCAAACAGATTCGATGTAACCATGACATCAAATTGCTTTGGTGCTTTAACCAATTGCATGGCTGCGTTATCCACATACATATGAGAAAGCTCAACATCTGAATATTCTTTGGCTACCTCGATCATCACTTCACGCCATAACTCGCACACTTCTAACACATTGGCTTTATCGACAGAACAAACGCGACCGCCGCGTTTTTGTGCAATTTTGAAAGCTGAGTGACCAATACGGCGAATTTCAGATTCAGAATAGGTTGCACTATTAAAACCAAAACGCTCGCCATCACGCATTTCAATGCCACGTGGCTGACCAAAATAAATACCTGATACCAGCTCACGAACAATCATTAAATCTAGACCGGAAACAATTTCCTCTTTAAGTGTAGAAGCGCTTGCAAGCTGTGGGTATAAAATCGCAGGACGCAGGTTTGAGAATAAATCCATTTCTGCGCGCAAACCCAAAAGGCCACGTTCAGGACGAAGATCACGATCTAACGCTTCCCATTGGTAGCCACCAACGGCACCTAACAAAATAGAATCACATTGTTTAGCTGCATCGAGTGTTGCTTGTGGTAGTGGCGAGCCAGTTTCATCATAAGCAGTACCGCCAATTAAACCATGGACTAACTCCATGCCTAAGTTGTCATTTTGATTAAGATGATTAATCACCTTTAATGCTTGATCGACAATTTCCTGGCCGATGCCATCACCTGGCAATACTAATACTTTTGACATTTTATTTCCTGTTTAAAAAAACTTAAAAGTCTATTTTACTAATATAGAGCTGCGAAAAATATTTTTTATTACAACAAAGTAAAAAGATAATCGCTTTAAATTTCAACCATATCAAACTGATCTTTGGTCACGCCACAATCAGGACAAACCCAATCTTCTGGCACGTCATCCCATTTTGTTCCTGGCTCAATATTTTCTTTTGGCGAACCTTTTGCTTCATCATAAACCCAACCACAAACCAAACATTTATACGTTTTCATATTTTTTTTCTAATTTTTAAATCATAAAAAAGGGAGTGTAACCACTCCCTTTTCGCTACATCAAAACTGCTATTTATAAATCGTCAGCATGCTTTGATAAATAATCAGCTACACCTGCTGGTGTGTCCTTCATACCTTCGTCGCCTTTTTGCCAGCCAGCAGGGCAAACTTCACCGTGCTGTGTATGGAAATCAAGCGCATCAACCATGCGTAGCATTTCATCAACATCTCTACCGAGAGGTAAATCATTAACCACTTGATGACGAACCGTAAATTCTTCATCAATTAAAAATGATGCACGAAGTGCGATTCCTGCTGGATGCACGATGCCGTAAGCTTCCATAATAGAATGATCTGTATCAGCCACTAATGGAAAATCGATTACACCCAAGCCGCCATCTTTAGGATCTGTATTACGCCACGCATTATGTGTAAACTGCGAATCCACAGAAACACCTACGACTTCAACACCTTTATCGGCAAACTTTGCAATACGGTGATGATGCGCTAAAATTTCAGAAGGGCAAACAAAGGTAAAATCTAATGGATAGAAGAACAACATGATCTTCTTGCCTTTAAGGCTAGACAGTTGAAAATCGTCAACGATACTACCGTTGGCAAGAACAGCAGCTGCTGTGAAATCTGGTGCTTGTTGTGTGACTAAAACGCTCATATTTTCTCCGAAAATTAATTAATAAACCCATGGATTATACAACAATGCCTGCCATCAATACCTATAAAAAATAAGGGTTTGTATATCTGGACCTATTTAGATTAAAATAGCGCCATGCTTAAAATTTACAACACGCTGAGTAAGCAAAAAGAAGTTTTTCATCCGATTGATCCTGACAAAGTTGGAATGTACGTTTGCGGTATGACGGTTTATGATTATTGTCATATGGGCCATGCACGTGTTTTAGTGATGTTTGATGTGATTACGCGCCATCTACGACGTAATTTTCCGAATGTAACTTATGTGCGCAATATTACCGATATTGATGATAAGATCATTGCTCGCGCTATTGAAAACAAAGAAGATATTTATAAATTAACCAATCGCTTTATTGACGCTATGCATGAGGATGAGCGTGCACTAGGCATTCTAGAGCCTAATATTGAACCGCGTGCAACAGATGCGATGGATCAAATGTTTTATATGATCGAATCATTAATTGAAAAAGGCATTGCTTATCAGGCCAAAAATGGTGATGTCTATTACTCGGTACGAAAATTTGCTAACTACGGCAAGCTTAGTGGTAAAAATTTAGATGATTTAGAAGCGGGTGCGAGAGTTGATGTCAATTCTGACAAAAAAGATCCGCTTGATTTTGTTCTTTGGAAAATGGCTAAAACTAACGAACCAAACTGGGAATCCCCTTGGGGAGATGGTAGACCTGGCTGGCACATTGAATGTTCAGCAATGTCAACACATCACTTAGGTAATCATTTTGATATTCACGGTGGCGGTATGGATTTATCATTTCCACATCATGAAAATGAAATTGCCCAATCTGAAGGCGCTAATAATTGCAGCTTTGTAAATACCTGGATGCATGTTGGCTTCGTTAATATCAACGATGAAAAAATGAGTAAATCGCTGAATAATTTTTTCACCATTCGTGGTGTACTAGAAAATTATGATGGTGAAACATTGCGCTACTTTATTATGAGCTCTCATTATCGCTCGCCACTTAATTTTTCAGACAGTAATCTCGATAATGCCAAATCTTCGCTAACACGCCTATACACCGCTATTCGTGGCTTGCATGCTAGTGATGCAGCTTTAGAAGAAGTCTCACAACGCTTTGACTTTGAGTCAAAATTTAATCAAGCCTTGGATGATGATTTTAATACATCTATTGCTTTAAGCGTTTTATTTGAATTGGCCAAATTGATTAATTCTGAGCGTGACAAGGACATTGATCAAGCCAGTGCATTAGCACAATTGCTGATTAAACTGGGTGGCTATATTGGCATCTTACAAATGGATGCGGATGCTTTCTTGAAGCAAGGTGTAGAATTGGATGATACAGACATTGATAACAAAATTAAAGCTAGGAATGAAGCTAGAGTTAATAAAAACTTCGCCTTATCGGATCAAATCCGTGATGAGCTAACCGCTCTTGGTATTGTTTTAGAGGATGGTGCAAATGGCACAGGCTGGCGTAGAAAATAATATTAACTGGGCATCAATTGACACCATTCTGCTTGATATGGATGGCACCCTGCTAGATCTTAATTTTGATTTGCACTTTTGGTTGGAGTACTTGCCTTTGGTGTACGCTAATAAACACAACCTAACCCATCAACAGTCCAAGGATAAAATTCGCCCAATGCTGGAGAAAGAGCAGGGAAACCTACATTGGTACTGCCTAGATTATTGGCAAAATATATTTAAATTAGACATTGTTAAACTGAAAGAAGATGTCTCACATTTGATTAAAATTCATCCTTTTGTGCTTGATTTTTTAGCTCAAGCCAAGCAGCACAATAAACGTATTTATTTAGTCACCAATGCACATCGAAAAACAGTTCAGTTAAAAATGCGTGTAACCAATTTAGAAAGCTATTTTGATGAGATTATCACCTCGCATGATTATGGTATCGCCAAGGAAGATCAGGGATTTTGGCAGCATTTGGAAAAAGCCATTAATTTAGATAAAGAAAAAAGCATTTTTTTTGATGACTCCATCAGCGTACTAAATTCTGCCAAAAAATTTGGCATAGGCACGGTTGTTGCTATTAGCAAGCCAAGCTCTCAAATTGACACAAAACAGATCAAAGGTTTTGTTAATATTGAAACTTTTGAGCATGCGTTGCCACTAAAGTTTCACCCATAAAAAAACCCGCCTGACGGCGGGCTTTAAATAACTTAATTAGCTAGTAATTACTCACCACCAATATCAGCCATTAGAGAAAAACTTTTAACAAATGGGGTTGCCATACTTGGGTTTTTGATCATAGTGCCGAAATCACCCTTCTCAAACTTTAGCTTACCCATAGTAACAGCCATACCCATAGATGCGATACCTAAAGGCTTATCTAGCCATTTCATCCAATTTTTTTTGTCAGCACGCATGTCCCAATCAACACTTTCACCGTTATAATCACCTGCGCTAATGCACTCGCCATTTTCAACAATAAAAATACCTGTTGGCTGTCCATCACCTTTAAAACCACAAGCAATCACTGATGAAAAGTTAATTTCTGCTAATTTACCGCGAACTTCATCAGATGCATTCCATGCATCTTTAAGTTGATTCATCCACTCATTTGAAAATAATACTGCCATGTTAATCTCCTATTGATCGTATTAAACAAAGTAATATTTTTCAGTCTTACTTTGTAAATTCTCCTCTCGTTTATTCATTTTTGAATGGCAATATTATGCCCATAAATAAGTATCAAAATTGCTTATTTTTTATCAAAAAAAATCATTGAATATAAGCACTTGATTTAATATAAAAAATGGGTCATGACAACTTAAGCGACTCTTTTCTGAACATTTCAAGCAAAATCTTATAAAGATTTTGCTTGCGATTATTGAATCTAAATTCACATTCTTTCAAGTGTAAATTAAACATATTTTTATTCATT
>NZ_FQTP01000082.1 GCF_900128515.1 Bathymodiolus heckerae thiotrophic gill symbiont | reverse complement strand
CGACTGGAATAAGTCCGGCCTGGCTCGTCAATCCATGTGCAGTGGAAGATATTTTGACTGAGCGTGTACGATTTCGGACACGAAATGAGGATTTTGATACTTTTGTGGACGTCATTAAAACAATGAGGTAGTAAAATCAGAGAAACTGATATTATATCATTGTTTAATATGGGGTTTTCATGTTTATTGTGTATAATGCTTGCAGGATTTAGGTAATATATCTTTTTTTCGATAATGCAACTCACCTATATTAGTTAATGGTAATATTTTTCAAAATTAGCCTTTACTAATGTTTGTGTGCGCTAAAAATTAGGAAACTTCAGGTTAAGAAAAGCTGCAGGAGTAGATCGACGCTTGGGACTACAAGAAATTATAGAAAAAACCTTTGGTAGAATTGACCACTTTAAATCTAAAAATGAATTGTTAGAGGAAGAATTTGATAAATTTATTATTGACTACAAGCCTGATGATGCTCATGCCATTATCCCGATGAAATATTTCTTCAAAGCTTATATTACAGACAACCAGGTAAGAGATATTATAGAAAGAAAAGATTACGTGGATTTTAATACGAACCCTACTTTTACAACGGAAGACTTCTTAGCTGTACCGCAGGATTGGCGCAATACTATTCCAGAATACGTCAAGGATTATATACCTTTGAATCAGTTTATGCTTTGAACGGAAAATAACAAATATGCTTGATAGCGAAACAAAAAGAAGAATAGATACTGCCCGCGACATATTAGTCGGTAAGGTTCCGGACCCTAAATCACAGGTAGAACAAATCACCATCGCTCTGATCTACAAATTTATGGATGATATGGATGCCGAGGCCGAAGAGCTAGGTGGTGAGCGTAAATTTTTTAACGGTGATTTTTCCAAATACGGTTGGGCAAAACTAATGAGTCCTGCAATGGGTGGTCATGAAGTATTAAACCTCTATGCTGAAGCCATTACAAAAATGCCTGAAAACGAAGGTATTCCAGCTTTGTTTAGAGATATATTTAAAAATGCCTATTTGCCTTATCGTGATCCAGAAACACTAAAAAGCTTTCTTAAAATCATCAACGATTTTGAATATGACCATTCGGAACGCTTAGGTGATGCCTTTGAATATTTGCTTTCAGTATTAAGTGCTCAAGGTGATGCGGGTATGTTCCGAACCCCGCGCCATATTATTGATTTTATGGTTGCGGTCATTGACCCGAAAAAAGACGAGTCCATTCTTGACCCAGCATGTGGGACCGCAGGTTTTTTAATTTCAGCTTGGAAACATATTTTACAGGCTAACAGCAAAAATGGACGTAAAGGTGCTGGATTAACACCTGATGAGCGCAAACGCCTAACCAGTAATATCAAAGGTTATGATATATCACCTGATATGGTACGACTCTCACTGGTCAACCTCTACCTGCACGGCTTTACCGATCCGCATATTAGCGAATATGACACTCTCACCAGTGAAGATAACTGGAATGAACACAGTGATATTATTCTGGCAAATCCCCCCTTTATGTCACCTAAGGGGAGGATCAAACCCCATAAGCGTTTTTCCGTACAGGCCAAACGCTCCGAAGTACTGTTTGTTGATTATATTGCCGAGCACCTTACCCCCAACGGTCGGGCAGCGGTGATTGTGCCTGAAGGTATTATCTTTCAAAGCCAGAATGCTTATAAGCAACTGCGTGAAATGCTGGTTAAAAATTATCTTTATGCCGTGGTGTCTCTACCTGCTGGTGTGTTTCAGCCTTACTCAGGGGTGAAGACCTCTATCTTGCTGATGGACAAAGCAGTAGCAAAACAATGTGATTCACTGCTGTTTGCCAAAGTTGAAAATGATGGTTTTGATCTGGGGGCTCAAAGAAGAAAGATTGATAAAAATAATCTGCCAGAAACTCTATCCGCCTTGCAAGATTTTCATCAAAGTTGTTTGACTGGTGACGCTTTTAATGCTGATTGTTACAGCAATGTGCTGAAGGTTGAAAAAGAAAAGATAGCCGAAAATGGTGAATGGAATTTGAGTGCAGATAGGTATCGGGAGGATATTAAATTAAATATTACGCATTATGAAATGGTGGAGTTGCAAGAGGTCGCAAAAATTATTAATGGACGAGCGTATAAAAGAGAAGAATTACTTGATGAAGGACCTACGCTAGTTTTAAGGGTTGGAAATTTTTTTTCCAATAAGAGTTGGTACTACTCAGATTTAACATTACCAGAAGATAAATATTGTAATAAAGGTGATTTATTATATGCGTGGTCGGCTTCATTTGGTCCTCGTATATGGGAAGGGCCGAAAGCAATCTATCATTATCACATTTGGAAGATAGAAACCTCAGATAAAATTAGCAAAACGTTTCTCTTTTATTTGCTCGACTTCGATACAGAAAATATAAAGGCTGATGGTGGCCGTGGTGTTGCCATGATTCATATTACTAAAAGTGGTATGGAGCAACGAAAAATTCCTCTCCCACCACTAAAAATCCAGCAGGAGATTGTGGCGGAGATTGAAGGCTATCAGAAAATCATTGATGGTGCTCGTGCTGTAGTAGAGAACTACAAACCCCAAATCCAAATCAACCCCGACTGGAAGGTGGTGAGGTTAGGCGATGTTGCTACTGTTAGTTCGAGTAAGAGAATTTATAAAGATGACTATGTATCAAACGGTATACCTTTCTATAGAACTAAAGAAGTAGTTGAATTAAGCCAAGGAAATGACATTAGTTTAGAATTATTTATCTCAAACGAGAAATACCAAGATATAAAAAGCAAATTTAGTGTCCCACAAAAAGGTGAATTACTTGTATCAGCAGTTGGTACTATTGGTATTTCATGGGTGGTTTCAGATGAGAGGACATTCTATTTCAAAGATGGAAATTTGTTATGGGTAAAAGATTTCAAAGTAATTGAGGCAAACTATCTAAAATATATTCTTGATGATATTTTTATGAATCATATGGATAAGTACATATTTGGAGCAGCATATAAGGCTTTAACTATTGTTACATTAAAACAATTCGATATTCCTCTTCCAGTCCTTGAAACCCAGAAAAAAATCGTCGCCCAAATCGAAAAAGAGCAATCATTAGTTAATGCCAACAAGGAGCTCATCATCCTGTTTGAGCAAAAGATCAAAGATAAAATCGCCAGTGTATGGGGTGAAAAATAATGAGCCAGGATTTAACTAACTCAGCCATTCATCGCCAGAATATCCTTAATAATCCTTTTGCCTTGCAAGAAATTGAGAAAGCAGCGCAGATTCAGGGGATTTCATTTGAGGACAAAACGGTTTTATTAAAAGAACAGGTAGCTGCTTTTTTTGAGGTAACCGTTCGAACAGTTGAAAATTATTTAACCCAATATGAACAAGAATTAGCACAAAATGGTTACGAGGTTGTTAAGGGTAAACGACTGAAAGTATTAAAGTTATCTATTAAGGCGATGGATGTTCCCGAAACAGATTTCGGGAACATATCGAAGAGCCCTCAATTGGGTGTTTTTGATTTTCGGGCATTCCTTAACCTCACCATGTTAATGGCAGAAAGTGAGCGTGCTCGATTATTACGCCAAACTATTCTTGATATTGTTATTGATACCATTAATCAGCGTACTGGAGGTGGTACTAAGTACATAAATCAACGGGATGAAGATTTTATTCAATCCTTTTTTGAAGGAGAGAATTATCGCAAGCAATTTACCGATGCCTTACGTGATTGTGTTGCTATGGGGAATGCTAAATATCCTTTCTATACTGATAAAATTTATGTCAGTATCTTTCGAGAAAAGTCACAAGAGTACCGTAAGGTATTAAAACTTCATGAAAAAGAAAAATTACGCGACACTTTCTATGCTGAAATCCTTGATTTAATTGCATCCTATGAGTGTGGCATTGGTGTAATGTTACAGGAAGAGATGAAAATCAAGGGACAAAAATTAACTTTATGGCAGGTAGATGCCATTTTTAATCGTTTTGAAAAACTTCCCCATTGGAAACCATTGATTGAAAAAGCACGTAATAAAATGGCAAGCCGAGATATGGCTTTTCGTGATGCCTTACATCACAAGCTTGAAGAATATGTTACCCCGCTTCAACGAGCAGAATTTGATCGTTTCTTAGGCGAGAAAAGTAAAGAACTGGCAGAACGCCTTGAAGAGGCTAAAGATGTCATGAAACGTCTTAAGGATCGCGAGTGAGTTCTTCAATCATCTACTTGACGCTAGAGCAAGTAGTTGATATTCATCATAAAACCGTAGAAGTAAGCGGTGGCGGTGCTATGGGACATTTAGAGTTAGGCAAGCTGGAAAGTGTGTTGTCACATATTCAAAATGACGATTATTACCCAACTTTTGCTGAAAAATTAACACATTTGTTCTTTGGCGCGTGTAAGTTTCATAGTTTTGAAGATGGGAATAAGCGTATCGCCATTACACTATGCGCCCAGATGCTATTATTTAATGGCTATCTTTATTGCTCTGGTCATTTCATTCAAGAAATGGAAAATATTAGTTATCATGTTGCCGCAGGTAGCATTGATAAAGACCTGCTTGGAGAAATAATTGTAGCTTTACTTAATAATGATATGGATTCAGAATCTCTAAAGCTGAAGATACTTGATGCCATTTCATAACAGGAATTATACTGGCAACTTTGGTTTTGAAGAAAACTAGAAAAGGTGATTTGCTTAATGATTTCGATAATAAATAAAGAAGGTATTTAATGGGTGGTATGGGTTCAGGTAATTGGATGAGGTGGGGAAGTAAATCAACGGTTGATTCTCAACATGCGGTGGATGTGCGATATTTAAAAAAACAGGGATCGTTAGAAGCAGGTAAAAGTGGGTCATTAACTTGGAGTCGTCAAGGGAAACAAACTGGCGCGATTAGTTACCAAGTGAAAGAAAATGGAATTATGCTAATTTACAACATGCGTGAGAATAGCTCTGCAGAGTGGGAAACAGTGGAACAGTTTGTGTCCTTTGATTACACGCCTTGTAATTATGGGGGTAAAAGAACCTGGTTGCTTTGCACACATTGTAATCGGAGAGTGACTTGTATTTATGTAACAGGGAAATATTTTTTATGTCGGCACTGTTATGGTTTAAACCACCAATCTCAGCATGAAGGCTATTGTGATCGGCTGTTATCTAAGGCTCAAAGTAGAAGAACTAAGTTAGGAGGATCGCCTAGTTTAGGTGACCTCTTTCCTGAAAAGCCTAAAGGTATGCACTGGAAGACATACCACAAGCTTCAAGATCAAGCTATGAGCGATGAGGAGGCTTGTTTTCAGAAAATAGATGAGTATCTTAATCGGTTTTCTTCTCGGTTATCCTGATGGATAATGATTGGTACTGTTTACTAATTGACCTCTAGGATAGTTTTTTAAAGTTCAATGTCTGTACTCTGTCAATCATCAGAGATAAAACTATTATGATCATTCATAAGTTCTTTTAGTATCTCTTCTATCTTTATTAGGATTTTTTCATTTATAGAAGACCCTCCATTATTAACAGTTATTCCTTCTTTTAAATTACTAAGATGTGCGGTTACACAATCTTTTATTTCATCCAAATAAATACGGATATTTTCTCTTACGTTTTCATCAACCGTACACAGAAGGTGCGTTCGACTACAAAGTTCTCTTATGTCCTTTTTGAAATTATCACGTGTTTTTTCAATTTTAATATCTTTTGCGTTCAACTCATTAATTGAAGTAATCCAATTAGTAACACTATAGACAAATTTATCAATAAACATTGGTAAAATAACTGATTTGTGCCAATAATCTTCTTTTATTGAAATATAGTGATCAATTTTACGTTCAGTTCTATGTGCTTTCTTTTCTTTATAGGTTTTAAGCAATTGGGCTAGCAGCTGAATTCTTGTATCATAAAGTTAATGACTAAAAAAACAGAACCACACAAAAAATACGAGCAGCTAGCAAAGCAATTATTACTGAAATCCCTCGTATTGGCAACCAAACTGTTCGAAA
>NZ_FQTP01000081.1:4680-6342 GCF_900128515.1 Bathymodiolus heckerae thiotrophic gill symbiont | reverse complement strand
GGTTTTTTTGGTGGCTCGTTTGATCCCATACATCTTGGGCATTTAAACAATGCACAACAGCTAGTAAAAGAGCTGAATTTAACTGAATTATTTTTAATGCCTTGTCACACACCTGTTCACAAAAATTCACTAACTTTTTCAACTAAGCGGCGACTTGAAATGCTTGAAGTGGCTATTCAAAATTTTCCAAAACTAAATATTGATTCACGAGAGATTGATAGAGCAAGTAATTCTTACACTATTGACTCCTTAAAAGAGATCAAGCGAGAATATCCAAATCAAACTATTTGTTTGATTATGGGTATGGATAGTTTTAATAATTTATCCACCTGGAGGCAGTTTGAAGAGTTTAATCAATATTGCCATTTAATCGTATTAGCAAGGCCTGATGAACAGCAGCAACATATTGTTGAAAATTTTTCAACGGCGACAGATAAGTCAGAATTAGGCACTCAAGCCTCGGGGTTGGTTTATTTTGCCAATACGGATCAGTATGATATTTCATCTAGCAATATTAGAGGTATTCTATTTAATAATGCTACGGATGGTAAAATACGCGCTAAACAAAACTTAGTCGGCCTTTTGCCAGACGGTGTTATTAATTATTTGAGATAAAAATGAACCTAAACCTAGAACAGCAACTAAAGGTTGTTACAGACACTATTGATGAATTAAAAGGCGAGGATATCGTTACTCTAAAGGTATTAGAGCAAACTGCCGATATCGAAGCGATTGTGGTTGCAACGGGTCGCTCAATTCAGCATGTTCGAGGCATCGCTAATAATATTAAAATTGAAGCAAAACGTTTAGGCATGAAGGTTTCTGGCATTGAAGGCACCGAAACTGGCCATTGGGTTTTGGTTGATTTGGCCGAAGTTGTTGTACATATCATGACTGAAAAAACCAGGGAATTCTACAAACTGGAAAGACTTTGGACTGGTACCGATAACGACGAGTAATCAATGAAAATCAACCTGATTGTTATTGGCAAAAAAATGCCAGACTGGATACAAACAGGCATTCATCATTATCAAAAACAGCTCCCTACTCAACTAAACTTTAGCTTGATTACCCTAGAAGCACAAAAACGTAAAGGTAAAAATATTACGCAAATTAAAGAATTAGAAGGCAAGCTTATTATTAAAGCCACCAAAGATTCAAGTCTGGTTATCGCTTTTGATGAGTATGGCAAACAACACACCACCAAAATCATTGCTCAGCAATTAGGAAATTGGCAGCAAAATGGTGAAAACGTGTCTTTAATTATTGGCGGTGCAGATGGATTAAGTGAGGCTGTAAAATCTCACGCCGATCAACTTTGGGGGCTGTCAAACTTAACTTTACCACACTCAATGGCTAGATTATTAGCCGTTGAACAACTATACCGAGCTCACTCGTTATTAACCAATCACCCCTATCATCGGGAATAGCCAACTGAGGCAGGCAAGGCCTGCACCAAATAAGGAGAAAAATATGAAATTAGAACTGATTAGCTTTAAATTATGTCCATTTGCACAGCGTGCTGTTATTTTGCTAAACACTCAAAAAATTGACTTTGAAATAACTTACATCAACCCAATGGATCCGCCTGATTGGTTTAAAGAAATCTCGCCTACCGGCCAAGTACCTTTATTAAAAGTGGATGATCAAATTGTATTCGAG
>NZ_FQTP01000081.1:0-3908 GCF_900128515.1 Bathymodiolus heckerae thiotrophic gill symbiont | reverse complement strand
CGCTTCAAACGTGCGCATTAAAGCTCTTGCATCTAATTTAAGTTCTACCAATAAAGCTTTTAATTCATCTGCTGTTGGTGGCACTTCTAGGTATTTAATTACTTCAAAATCAATGCCTTTTTCCTCTAAAATTCCTAGTGTTAATCTAGATTTTGTACATCTTGGATTATGATAAATTATTGTATTCATTGGCTTAAAAACATGCTTAAAAAAATTACTATTATACTGTCACTATTTTTAACCATGGCATTTGCTCAGGCAATTACCATTAGTGATATTATTGAATCTACCAAAGAGACGCGTCAGAAAGAAGTTAGAGTGCCTGATTTTTCTCTAACCGACCTTAATGGCAATATTCATACTGATGAATCTACCCAAGGAAAATATTTAGTGGTTAATTTTTGGGCTACTTGGTGCCCGCCATGTTTAAAAGAGATTCCTGCTTTTGTGGAGTTTTATGAAAAAAATAAAGACAAAGTATTAATTCTAGGGCTTGACTACGAACAAGCTGGCAAAAAAGAAGTGATTGAATTTACTGATACCTTTATGGTGAACTATCCAATCATTCTTTTTGATGAAAAAAATGGCCCGCAATTCACAAATTTTGGCGAGGTATTTGGCATGCCAACCACTTATGTTTACGATCCAGATGGTCGATTGGTTGATTTTCGCATGGGCGAAATGGATATTGCCGACCTACAAAAAGCTATTTCAAAGTAGCCAGGTCTTAGAGCTAAGGCCAGAATCTCTAACCAGCTTAGGCACCAAATAGCCACTTAATTGAGATTGCAATTGCTGGTGTAGTTGCACAGCCTTATCATCACTCACAAAGTAGTTTTGCGCACCCTCAACCTTGTCTAGCATATGCAAGTAATACGGCAAAATTCCAACATCAAATAATTTCAAACTTAGTGCTTTTAGGCTGTTTAAATCGTCATTAACACCTTTTAATAAGACCGATTGATTGAGCAAGGTTGCATTTACAATATTTGCGATATTTTTAGAAAACTCATCTGATATCTCATTTGCATGGTTAATATGCGTCACTAAAACAACCTTTAGACGTGTTTTAGCCAATATTTCGACCAATTTAGTAGTCATTCTGCTTGGCATCACCACTATTGAGCGTGAATGAATACGTAAAGACCTTACATATTGAAAATTTTCAATATTTTTGATTAATTTTTCAAGCTTATCATCACTCAAACTAAGTGGATCTCCACCACTTAAAATAACTTCGTTGATTTCTTGGCGCTCGCTGATGTAGCGCTCAATTTCTGGCCAATTGCTCAGTGCATCATGCTGAGTATAATCAAAGTTTTGTCTAAAACAATACTGGCAATGAATCGCACACACTTGAGAGGCAATCAGCAACACTCGATTTGGATATTTGTGGATTAGCCCATCGACAGGAGAGTTATCTTCATCCCGCAAGGGTGATAAAGAATAATCACTTTTATCGTTTGATACTTGTGGTATTACCTGCCTGAGTAGAGGGTCGTTAGGATTGTTAACATCTACGAGGTTGGCATACTCAAGTGGAATCTTAATGGGGAATTTAACCTCAGTGAATGCTTGAGTGTTGAAAAATACATTACTCTGCTGCGCACCTTTAAGCACCTTTCTTGCTTGTTGATTCCACTGATTTGCTGACATAAAAAAAGCCCCGTAAGGGGCTCTCTGATTCGATTTACTTAAGTCTTAACAAAAGTTGGCGAAGTTAGCATCTGAATGCTCACCACCATCTTCGTAACCAGCTTCATACTCGTCAGTTTTTCTCTGCTCTTCAATTTCAGGGTTGTTCAAGAAACCTGCGACCCAACCTTGAATATAGTTGTCGTTTACACCCATTTCTTCCATTTTTTTAACGCCTTCGTAGTAAGTCATTGCTGATACTCCTTAAATAATGTTTATAATTTTGTTGCTTACATCAGAACGCTGTTCAACTGACATAAGAGAAAGGTAATATTATAACCATTAAATTTCATAAGGCAAGAAAAATCAATGAATTTATCAGAAATAACCAACGGATTAAATGACAAGCAACACCAATCAGTTGCACTGGGTGATGCTCAAAACGCACTGATACTAGCAGGTGCAGGTAGTGGCAAGACACGTGTGCTTACCCATCGAATAGCCTACCTGGTTACTCAGAAAAACATTCATACCGACTCAATATTGGCCGTTACCTTTACCAACAAAGCTGCAGCAGAAATGCGTGAAAGATTAGGTGCATTACTACGGCGCCCAATACAAAGCATGTGGGTAGGTACCTTTCATGGCCTTGCACATCGCCTATTACGCACGCATTATGAAAAGGCTGGGCTTAGCTCAGGTTTTCAAATTTTAGATGCACAAGACCAGTTTCGCATTGTTAAACGCCTAATGAAAGAAAACAATATTGATGAATCTAAATTTCCAGTTAGAAAAGTTCAATGGTTTATCAATCAGCAAAAAGATGAAGGTATTCGTGCACAAGACGTAGATGCGGGTTATAACTTTTTTATTAAGAAAAGTCTTGAGGTACTTGTATTGTATGAGGCGCATTGTCGTGCCAACGATCTGATTGATTTTGCCGAGCTGTTGGTACGTAGCTATGAGCTATTAAAAAATAATACCGAGCTACTCGAACATTATCAAACACGTTTTTCGCATATTTTGGTAGATGAGTTTCAAGATACTAATACTGTGCAATATAAATGGATTCATCAATTATTTACTGGCAAAAATAATGTATTTTGCGTGGGTGATGACGATCAGTCGATCTACGGCTGGCGTGGTGCAAAAATTGAAAATATCACCAAATTAGAAACTGATTTCGCTCCGATTCAAACCATTCGTCTTGAACAAAATTATCGTTCAACAGGTAATATTTTGGCCGCATCGAATGCACTAATTGCCAATAATTCCAATCGAATGGGAAAATCGCTTTGGACTGATGCTGGTGATGGCGAGCTGATTAATGTGTACGAAGCACGTACTGAGACTGATGAAGCTGATTATGTTATTCGAAGTATTAAAAAACTCATTAAAGATGGTGGCACTGCAAGTGATTGCGCTATTTTGTATCGCTCGAATGCACAATCACGAGTATTTGAAGAGTCTTTGATTAAACACAATATTCCTTATATTATTTATGGTGGATTGCGATTTTTTGAACGCGCTGAAATCAAAGATGCACTGGGCTATGTGCGTCTTTGTGAAAGTACGACTGATAACGTAGCTTTTGAGCGCGTGGTTAATTTCCCAACACGAGGCATTGGCAATGCCACTTTGGAAAAGGTACGTGAATTTGCACGCGACCAACATACTAATTTATTTCAAGCAGCTGTTCAGGTTGCACCAAGCTTGCCAACTCGCGCTTCAAATGCCTTAAGTGGCTTTATACAATTAATCGAACAAATGACTGATGATTCTAAAAATCTAGACTTGGATGAAAAAGTTGCTTACTTATTGAATCACTCCGGGCTAATGACGCATTACGCTAATGATAAAACTGATAAAGCTGGTAGTAAAAAAGAAAACTTAGAGGAGCTTATTTCTGCTGCCAAACAATACAACCATGATGAAGATAGTGAGATGAATGAGGTGGTTGGATTTATTTCTTTAGCCTCTCTTGATTCAAGTGGTGATGCTAATGCGCCAATCGTTGATAACGTTCAACTAATGACTATTCACTCAGCCAAAGGCTTAGAATTTCCAAATGTATTTTTAGGCGGTCTAGAAGAGGATTTATTTCCTTCTAGACAGTCTAAAGACGAACCTCATTTGATGGATGAAGAAAGGCGATTATGCTATGTTGGCATGACTCGAGCCATGAAAAGACTAACACTATCATTTGCTATTAAGCGCTTCTTACATGGCCAATCTTTATACGCTTACCCTTCTCGTTTTTTGGATGAAATCCC
>NZ_FQTP01000080.1 GCF_900128515.1 Bathymodiolus heckerae thiotrophic gill symbiont | reverse complement strand
GATGTGGGTATATAATAACGTACGACCTCATAGTTCGATTGGTGGGATTCCACCAAGAAAGCTACTTGAGGCTATTTAAACAATGGAAATTCTATTTTTAGCAAGCGTTAGAAATGGGGGGATTGCACTGAGAAGCAAATGGATAAAATAACTAGGTATAATTGATCACAAACAACAATGGAAAGCAATCATGGAAATTACCGTAGAAAATATTAAATGTGGTGGTTGTGCCGGCTCAATTACCAAGAAACTGGTGGCTGTTTTTGATACTGATAAAATTGATATCAATATTGAACAAGGCATCGTTAGTATTGAACTTGACGATTCCAAAAAAGATGAATTGATAAAAGTATTGCTAGATTTGGGCTACCCAGAAACTGATTCAGTACATGGTTTTGACTCTGCTAAAGCCAAAGCAAAATCATTCGTTTCTTGTGCTATTGGAAAAATGGACAAATGATTGTTATTGTTAATGGAAAAGAATTAAAAATTGAAGACGCTACTACTGCTGAAAATTTAATCAAACAATTGGATTATCAAGATCAACGTATTGCGTTAGAAGTAAATGAGGCAATAATTCCTAAATCCAAACATGTAAAATTCTTACTGAATGCAGGCGACCAAATAGAAATTATCAAAGCGGTTGGCGGTGGTTGAGATATTTTGAGTTATGAATTTTTGCTAAAATGTCATAATCAATTGCCAAATAATAGTCTTTTATCTTTAATTGCTCAGTTATTAACCCAATCCTCTCTTTGAGGTCTAACCCTAACTATCAAGATATTATTACTAGTATCAATAAGATAAATAATTAAATGCGCTTGAAATGGATAAATTCTAACAGGTGGATTAATCTCAAATCTTTGTTGAGCCAATTTTAGATTTTTGTCCAACAAATCTAATACATCTGATAATAATGAATGATATTTTTGTGCTTGTTTAATACCAAACTCTCTAGCATCCTCAATAAAAATAGCAATAATATCGTCTTCAGCTTTAGAGGATAAGCGATAACTCACAATTATTTTAAAGTGCTTTGAGTGCGGCTTGAGACAACACCTGCATGGTTCGAGAGCCAACACCACTTTCAAGACCTTCAGTGACCATAACTTGCATTTGCTGAATTTTGGCATTAGTGTCTTGATCTTTTCTAATTAAGTCGCGAACATAATCGCTAGTATTGGTATATCTGCCAGAATTTTGCGCCTGAAATTCCACCCAAGTTTTCATTTCAGCAGGTAGTGATATATTCATTGTTGTCATAATAATATTTCTTTTAATATTTATGGCATATATTAGCATATATTGCCAAAAATAGTAATAAACTTAGTTTTTATGCTCTAGTTTTAATTGTTCGTTTTCCAAAATTGTCAGGGGTTTTGGGGTGATAAACTTTGCCACCACACCGGTTTTAATAAAATTCTTACTAAGTTTTAGTTTTAAATCCTCGGAGTTGAATTTAACACCCATACCATTATGTTGTTAGCAACGTCCGTATTGAGGATATAAAGCTCTATATTGCTTGATGAATTAGTTTGCTCAACTGTATTTGTCGTTTGAAAGGCAAACATTGATAAGCCAATTACAACCAAGTTTTTGAATAATCGCACAGTTTCCCCTAAAATGGATAGTAAAAATGACACTATGGATAGAGAGAAACTACAAAATAATACAATTGGTGGCAGAATTAAAATTGCAAGAGAAAATTTAAACCTATCAAAATCAAAACTTTCGACAAAAATGCATTTGTCTAGGTCAATTTTCAGACAATGGGAACGGGGAATTTCTAACCCATCCACTGCACATTTGGTAAAACTCGCCAGTATTTTAGGGGTGTCATTTGAATGGTTGGTAACGGGCGAGAATAGCGCTAAAGGTGATGATAATACCAAAACACTAAGAATCAACCAGCTGCTAGAAAAAACCACACCCAAACAAAAAGATTATTTACTTGAGTTGTTAAGCGATATTACCCACTAATTATGACAAAGTCGAACTTTGTTAATCAATGCTCATCATGAAAGCCCAGTATCCAAGAAAGTTTTTCTTCAATTTTCTTCATTTCGTTTTGGCTGAGTTTGGTGAGTGAATCTGAGGTAATTTTATTGATATCAATCGCCCTCACATAATCGCAAATAACATCTGAATCATGTTTTAATTGATCTCGTTGTTTAATTCTAAAACGTAACGTAGAGTCGTCAATCAATACTGTACTTAAAGGCAAGATATTAACTGTTTTGTGATTGTTTAAATTTAGGTTACTAGATTGAATCACTAGAACTGGGCGGATTTTACCAATTTCAGCACCCCTGCTAGGATTCATATTGGCTAAATAAATATTACCCCTGGTAAAATTCATTTTTCTTCCCAAGGCGGTAGTAGATATTCATCATCTATGGCCTCAAAATCTCTAATCAGCTCATCATCCATACTCCTAGAGCGTAAAGAATCTTCTCGCATTTTTTTAGCCATTTCCCTGTTTTTTGTTTTCTTTTGATAATCCAGAATGGCTTTACGAATCAGTGCACTTTTAGATAGATGTGCATCAAGCGCCATCTGATTAATTTGCTCAAAAAAATCATCTTGGGTTTTCAAGGTAATTGTTTTCATAATACTTTAAGTAATAATAAAAGTATTACTATTATAATATAAATAGTATTATAATATTGTGTTTTTTCAAACCATCCAGCTTTTTTCGATTTCATCAGCCAAAAATGGCTTAACGCTCAATTTTTGTACTACACCAACGCTAAGCTTAATTTCTACATCAACACTTTCTTCTTCTCGACCTTGAGAATATCGTGCAAGAATTTGTGCGGCAATTTTCAAATCTTCTTGATTTGGCTCACCATCAATTAATGCAATCGGTCCATTACAACTAACGGGATATAAATTAGCATATTGATTTCTATAACCTTCTAAAAACTTAACCTCACCCTCTTCTCTAGCAATAATCATTTTAAAACGAGGATTTGGACGAATATGGCGGCCCACTTTAAGCATCATTAAATCATCCAGTTCGTATTCACGATTACCACGAGACTGCCACATATCAACCAATTTATCAGAATATTGCTTATCCGTTAAGAAGCAACAACCTCCTGCTGGCGTTGCATAATCTTCAAATCCGTACTCTTTAGCTAAAGCCATTTGAGGCTTACGTGTGCGACCTGAAAAATCAAGTAACTTTTCACGATCAACCCAGCCTTCTTTTTCAGCTTTAGTTTCTGGCAAATGTTTAGCACACAACGGGCGCAATAATAAATCAGCTGCACCTGATTCAGCCTGAACAATTGGCATGGTTTCTTTGCGCTGACTCATTGGGCGCTGACCCATTACCTCACCAGTAATAATAAAATCAAAATCATGTTCGATCATCCACTGCTTAGCTTTTTTAACCATAAAACCTTTACAGTCCAAACATGGGTTCATGTTCTTGCCATAACCGTGTTTAGGGTTTAATAGCACGTCACGATATTCTTCAATTACATCAATAATATGTAGCTTAATACCAAGTTGTTCGGCTACCCACAACGCATTATTACGCTTTGGCTTATCTTTTTTCTGCTTGCGAATCGCATGAGTATGCCCCTCTACACAAAAACCAGTGAAGAAATTAATACCTTCAACATGAATATCTTGATCGAGTAACAACTTGGTGCTTAATAATGAATCTAATCCACCAGAAATAAGTGATACCGCTTTAATTTGTTTTTTATTTGTCATAACTTTATTTTCTCTTGCCATTTACTCAACACCAATCATCCTTTTGCTCAATTTCAAGTGACTCAAAATACTCACCATAAGCATCTAATACCATTGGTAATTGATCTTTTAAAATTCCAGATAAGGCAATATCGCCACCTTGTTTAACTAAATTTGAAAAGTGCTTGCACAGACCAACTAAAGGATTGGCCAAAATATTTGCAATAAGTAAATCAACCTTATCAAGCTGCTGCTCATTTTGCGTATGTAACACGTTGATCTGATCTTGACATTTATTGGTTGTAATATTGTTAATAGTTGCAGTCACTGCTTGAGGGTCATTATCCACAGCAACAACACTAACTGCCCCTAGCTTTATTGCGGCAATAGCCAATATTCCAGTGCCTGAACCATAATCAATCACGCTACAACCCACTGGCATTTTTGCATCTAAATATTGCAAACACAAATCAGTCGTTTGGTGTGTACCCGTGCCAAATGCCAAACCTGGATCCATATCGATAATAATAGCATCCTCAGGCAAGCTAGCACTATCTTCCCATGAAGGGCAAATCCAAATTCTTTGTCCAAATTGCATGGCGTGAAAATCTTTCTTACACTCATCTTCCCAAACGCGATCTTTCAAAAGCTCAAAATCGACAGAATCAATATGACAAATTTGGTTGAGCATTTGCTTGATATGTTCTTGATCAATATCTAAATCAAACAAGGCTGTTATTGTTACATGCTGCCATAAAGGTGTATGACCCACAGGCGGTTCAAAAATAGCATCATCTTGAGTACCACTAAAAGTAACCGACACACTATCCAAACCCATTAATATCTCGCTAACAAAATCAGCTTGATCTTTACTTGTTTGTAAGGTTAATTGCATCCAGTCCATAGTGGGTAAATTATACCTATGCGATTGCCATATAAAAAAACAGCTTACGAATTAAACATAGTTGATATAATAACCCTTGTTTATTAACAAACAACATAGCACTTAATTTACTAGGAGAAAACAATGGCTAACGGCATCACAAAAGGCAACAGACCACCTTTAGGAAGCAGCGTAGAAGCATTAAACGCATCTAACCCTTCAAACGCAAGAACAGGCAAAGAAACAACAACAACAACTCAAGACTACAAGAAAGGCATGAAGTCTGCAGAAGAATTAGACGATATGAGATAGCTCCAGCAATGGATATCCAAATTAAAAAACCCTCTAACGAGGGTTTTTTAACGCCTAAACTATAGATGAACAGATATCCATACAAACAAAATGTGTATTTATATGGAATCAGCCTTACTCAATCTTATATAATATACCCAATTAAATTACTATGGTATTACAATGGCATTAGAGAGAACAGGAAATGGCTACTTAGTAGACCCTTCAATTTGGACCGAAGAGATCATGCATGAAATGGCAACAGAAGATGAAATTACATTATCAGATTCTCAAGTTAATCAGATTCGTGCAGCAAGAGAATACTTCTCTGAAAATTCTTCTGTGCCACCAATTAGAACATTTGCAAAAGTTGTAGGCGTTGACAAAAAAATTCTTTTTAAAGAATGGTTGACCGGTCCTATGAAGCCAATCACGAAATATGGTGGTATGCCGCAACCAACGGGGTGTGTTTAGTAATTCCACTCAACTTGTTGTTGTAGGCTGTGCTTGAGCTCGTCAATAAAAACACGTGTTCGATAAGGCAAATAAATACGACTAGGATACACAGCCTGAATATCGAGTGCTGGCGTGGGGAATTTAGCCAATAGTTCAACCAGTTTGCCTGATTTTAAATGTTGATAAACATCCCAACGAGGGCGCAATGCGATGCCTGAACCTGCCATTACTGCCTGATTTAAACTCTCACAATTATTGGTTTGAAAATTACCACTGACCTTAATATTTTGCTGTTTCTTGCTGGTATGATTAAATTTCCATATATTAAAAGAATTGGAATTGGTAAATAATAAGATGTTATGTTTAACCAAATCTTGTGGACTGTTAGGTTGTCCAAATTTATCAATATAACTTTTTGATGCAACAATAACGCGTTGGTCGCTTGCCAATTTAGTGGCAATTAAATTAGAATCTTGCAAATCACCAATACGAATTGCCAAGTCATAACCCTGAGCGATAATATCAATAAATTGGTCTGAGAAATTAAGCGATAAATCAATCTGTGGATATTTTTTAAGAATTTTTGGCACTAATGGTGCCACGTAAAGCCGACCAAAATAATCAGGCACAGAAACTGATAAAGTTCCACTAGGTATAGTATTTGTAGACAAAATATCTGCTTCTGCCTCATTCATTGCACTAATAATATGTTGACAATGTTTAAAATATTTTTTACCTTCTTCGGTAATACTCAAACTACGTGTTGAACGCATAATTAAAGCAACACCAAGTTGCGATTCTAAACGCTGTAAACGCTTACTAACCACGGCTGAGGAGAAATTTAGTTTTTGACCGGCAGCCCGAAAACTGCCCAATTTAACAATTTCACTGAAAATTTGTAAATCTGATAAATTGTTTACTCGCATATTATCAATTTTTTGGAAAGATTGTTTTAATAATAAAACCTTGGTCATGACAACTTAAGCATATTTAAAATCATGTTAAAGTACCGTTATGAAAGTAAAAAACAAGTATGTAAATCGTTCCCGTATTTCAGAGAAGAGATTTAGAGAAATAATTAAGTATTTTTCTCTTGATTTGAACGCAGTTCAAATCAAGGAATTAACAGGATTGAGCAGACAAACAATC
>NZ_FQTP01000079.1 GCF_900128515.1 Bathymodiolus heckerae thiotrophic gill symbiont | reverse complement strand
GTAATACTTGGTAATTGATTTTGTCCCAAATTCCATCACTATCCGGGGCGTTATCTTGCTTGGTTCCGCTAGTCACCCAAGTATAAAATTGTTGTAATTTATAGTACATCCAAATAATATAAAAAAATAAACTCAAGATTAAGCTGATTAGCCACTCACCTGTTAAAAGCCCGCCAATCAAAGTTGCTAATACAACAATAAAGAGCCTCCATTTTTCAATTGACCAGATAGAAGGTTTCATTAGCTTATGACGGAATTAAACCGGTAACCCATGTTACGAATAGTTTGAATATGTCCGTCCAACTTATGTGGCTTTAATATTTTCCTAAGTCGCAGAATATGAACATCAACAGTACGCTCATCTATTGCAATAAGCACCCCCCAAACTTCATCAAGCAACTGAGACCGGTCAAATACCCTATCCTTATTTTTCATCAAAAAATGCAGTAATCGAAATTCAGTAGATCCAATATTAATAATGTGACTGTCGATTGTTAATGCGTGTTGTATTGAATTAATAGTAATGTTGCCAATAATCAAATCATCATTAGTGGTTAGCCCTTGAGATCGTCGTAATAACGAACGAATGCGTGCATCTAACTCTTTTAACAATACAGGCTTAGTCATATAGTCATCAGCGCCCATATTAAGCCCTTTCACTTTATCCTCTTCACCAGATTTTGCTGTTAGCATCATAATTGGCAAATACTGAAGTCCAGAAAGTTTTCTGATTTTACCAATCAGTTTAATGCCGTCAATATCTGGAAGCATCCAATCTAGTAGCACTAAATCTACAGTATTACTACTCAGCACACTTAATGCTAGGTACCCTGTATTAGCCTTAAGCGTACTATACTGCTTAGCTTTAAGGGAAACGTCAAGCATTTCTAATATCGCTTTATCGTCTTCAATAATTAATATAGTAGCCATGATACAAACTCTGTAATTTTATTGTTGATCTAGATTAAATTCTGTGTGACGAACATCTTGCCCTTTGACCAGATAAATAACATACTCACAGATGTTTTGAGAATGATCCCCAATTCTTTCAAGTGCTCTTGCACACCAGGTAACGTGTAGCATATTTTTAATATTACGCGGGTCTTCCATCATATGCGTTACCAATACCCTAGACACTCGATTAAATTCTTCATCAATTTGCTTATCTGTTTCTACCACTTTAGCTGCTTGCTCTATATCCATGCGCGCAAGTGCGTCAAGTGCATCATGCAAAATAGCGATAACTTTTTCACCAAGATTGGCAAGCTCAGCGTGCATACCAGTATCATCTTTAGTGGAAACTAGCTTTTGAACATGACGCCCAATTTTTTCAGCCTCATCGCCAATACGCTCAAGATCTGTAATTACTTTGATAATGGCAATAATGAGTCTTAAATCTCCAGCAGCGGGCTGTCTTTTAGCAATTAACTGTGCGCAGTTTTCATCAATTTCTATCTCAATTTTATTAATTTTGTAATCTGACTCTGCCACTTTTTTTGCAAGCTCATCATTTTGTTCAATAAGTGCAGAAACTGCATTTTTAACCTGAGATTCAACCATGCCGCCCATATTTAAAACCTTGCTCTTAACGCTTTCTAGTTCTTTATTATATTGTTGTGAAATGTGTTGCTGCGTTTCCATAAATAAACTCCTTGTTATCCAAATCTACCGGTGATATAGTTTTCAGTTAATTGATGCTCAGGGTTGGTAAAAACCGTATTAGTGTCGTTCACTTCAACCAAGTGCCCCATGTGAAAATAAGCTGTTCGTTGTGATACCCTAGCAGCTTGTTGCATTGAATGCGTTACAATCGCAATGGTGTATTTCTTACTTAGATCAATCATCAGCTCTTCAATAACAGCAGTGGCAATTGGATCAAGGGCAGAAGTTGGCTCATCCATTAAAATAACTTCCGGATCAATTGCAATGGTTCTAGCAATACATAATCTCTGTTGCTGTCCTCCGGATAATCCGGTACCAGGCTTATGAAGTGAATCTTTAACCTCTTTAAAAAGACCTGCTCGAATTAGACTTTTTTCAACCAATTCATCTAGCTCGATTTTGTTACTTGCTAAACCATGTAGCTTTGCCCCATAAGCGACATTATCATAAATAGACTTTGGAAATGGATTAGGCTTTTGAAAAACCATACCTACCCGTGCACGTAGCAAAACTGGATCCTGGTGTTTATGATAAATATCTTCATTATCTAGTTTAATGTCGCCACTAATATGGCAGCCTTGAATAGTATCATTCATACGATTAAGGCATCTCAAGAATGTCGACTTTCCACACCCAGAAGGGCCAATCATGGCAATAATTTGATTTTTTCCAATGTCAATATTAGCATCAAATATGGCTTGCTTATCATCATAAAAAACATCAACATTACGTGTTGAAAATTTCGCATCGTCAATAAAAGGCTTGCCAACCGTTTTATCAATCTCTATATCAAATTCTTCGCGCTTTTCTATATCTATCATCAACTACTACCTACCATTTCTTTTCAAATTTCTTGCGCATTATTACTGCTAAAAAATTCATTACAATTAAAAATCCCAATAACACCATAATAGCGGCAGATGTTCTTTCCGTAAATGCACGCTCAGGTGAATCAGACCACAAATATATTTGCACTGGAAGTACAGTAGAAGGATCTGTAATACCTTGCGGCACATCTGCAATAAAAGCAACCATGCCAATCATTAGTAATGGTGCGGTCTCACCTAAAGCTTGTGCCATACCAATAATAGTGCCTGTTAATATGCCAGGCATAGCCGCTGGCACAACATGATGAAATGTTGTTTGTACACGTGAGGCCCCCAAAGCTAATGCTGCTTCACGAATTGAAGGAGGCACGGCCTTTAGTGCAGCTCTAGAGGTAATAATAATTGTTGGAAGGGTCATTAGTGTTAATACCAAGCCACCAATCAATGGCACTGATCTTGGCACCCCAAAAAGTCCAATAAATACAGCCAATCCTAGTAAGCCAAAAACAATAGAGGGTACTGCAGCTAGATTGTTAATATTAATTTCAATAAGATCTACCCATTTATTATTTTTTGGTGCAAACTCCTCTAAATATATAGCTGTTGAAACACCAATGGGAAAAGATAACAACATAGTCACAAGCATTGTTAGTAATGACCCAATCATAGCACCCTTAATACCTGCTTGTTCGGGCTCTCTAGAATCATCTTCAGTAAAAAAACTGACATTAAATCGTTTTTCAAGACGATTTTCAGATAGCAACTTATCAACCCAAACCAATTGAAAATCTTTAAGCCTACGATCTGACTCTGGCAGAGATCTATCAATGCCACCTTTCATAAATACATCTACATCATCCCTAGCCAAGAACCATAAAGATTGCTTGGTATCGATAACACTTGGGTTATCTATGACAAAATCTCTAAGTTGATAAATCGCACTTTTACTCACTAGCTGTCTAAGTGCTCTTTTTTGTTTCCTGCCTTTAACACCAGGAAACATAGCCTTTAAAGATTGCTTAACTACCTTACTATAATTGGCACGAAATAATTCTTGCTCACTATATTGCGAATCTAATTTAAGTAACTTGCTATCAATATCAACCTCAATATTAATGTAAGTTTGTTGAAAAGCCGGAAGTCCAGTTACTGAAATATTGATTAATAACGACAATAGAAAGGCAATACTAACAGCAATGGCACTAATACCATATAACTTGAAACGCTTTTCTTTTGCATAGCGCTTAGCCAGTTTAAGTTTAATTATTTCTGTAGTATTTTTATTCATATTGCTCACGATATTTACGCACAACATAGAGTGAAATAATATTAAGCACTAAAGTAGTTAAGAATAATCCTAGTCCTAGCGCAAATGCAGCCAGTGTTTTAGCACTATCAAATTCCTGATCACCTGTTAATAAAGTAACCATTTGTACGGTTACAGTGGTAACAGCCTCTAGAGGATTAAAGGTTAAGTTTGCCGAAAGTCCCGCCGCCATAACCACAATCATCGTCTCACCAATTGCTCGAGAAGCAGCCAATAAAACACCACTAACAATACCTGGTAAAGCGGCTGGAATAATAACTTGTTTGATTGTTTCTGACTTGGTAGCACCCATTGCATATGATCCATCACACATTGATTGTGGGACGGCTGAGATTACATCATCAGATAATGACGATACAAATGGAATAATCATGACGCCCATAACAATACCAGCTGCTAAGGCACTTTCGGATGATAGGCTTAAATTGAGAGATTCACCCAAATCACGAATAAAAGGCGCGACAGTTAATGCAGCAAAAAAACCATAAACAACAGTTGGAATACCGGCCAACATCTCTAAAACTGGTTTAGCAAATGATCTGAATCCAGGAGATGAATACTCAGATAAGTATATAGCTGACATCAATCCTAAAGGCACAGCAATCACTAGTGCGATAAATGAAATAAGCAAAGTTCCCACAAATAGTGGCAAGGCGCCAAAACTTCCAGATCCACCTATTTGATCTTCACGAATAGCTTCTTGGGGGCTCCAGTGAGTGCCAAATAGGAAATCAAAAACATTGACTGTTTTGAAAAATATAATCGATTCAAATATCACTGAAAATATAATACCAATTGTTGTTAAAACAGCAATAGAAGCACAGCCTATCATGGCCCAACGTATTAGCCTTTCAACCAAATTACGCGCTTTCATTTCTGGCTTAATAAATGACAATGCAACAAACATGCTAACAAATGCCAAAATAAAGACAACAGCCGATTTAATTGAGGCGCTAAATTCTATTAGCTCGTTATATCGGCTAACCGCTTGGCGCTTAACCTCATCTTCTACTATTAAGGCAGAGTTGGATAAATTAATAATTTCATTAATAAACAACCCTATCTCATCAACAGATAGCTGTTGTAAATGCATTGGTAGCTGAGTGACAATTGCAGAAGTAATAAACGAAGACTCTAGTGCTGCCCAAAATAACAGAATAAATAAGGCAGGGACACTACTCCAAAATGCAATCAAATAGCCGTAATACTGTGGCAATGAGTGTAGTTTTTGACTTCTCTCTTTAGACAAGGTGACTGATCGTTTTCGACCAATAAAGTATCCTAAAAGTAACAATACTAAGAGTGCTGTAATAATTACACCAAAGTTCATATTAATCCTCTAAATTAAAAAGCCAGCATACGAATATGGTGATCAAATTGTACCAAAAATAATGACAAGGCTTATTGCATCTTAAGTGGTGCAAGACCATTAGCCGAATCACTCATTTTTTGGCGAGCATCATCAGATAACGGAATTAAACCTTTGTCAGTTAAGTATCCATCCTCTCCCCAAGCATCTTCACTAGTAAATTCAGCAATAAATTCTTTAATGCCTGGCACTTTTCCAACATGACTTTTCTTAACATAAAAATACAAAGGTCTAGAAATTGGATATGAACCATCGGCAATTGCCTCAAAATCAATTTTAACGCCATCAATAACGGCACCTTTAACCACATCACTATTTTGATCTAAAAAACTAAACCCAAAAACACCTAGCGCCTTAGGATTTGCTCTTAATTTTTCAACAATAAGATTGTCATTTTCTCCTACCTCAACATAAGAACCATCTTCACGAATTGAGTGACAAATAGTTTTGTATTTTTTCTTTAATTGAGAGGCGAGAGACTTATCACCAGACTTTTTAGCTGTTTTAGAGTCTTTTTTAATCTGCTTAATCCAGTCATAAGTAAAGCACCCACCTTGCAAGGCTAATTCTGCAAATGCATCACGAGTTCCTGATGTTGGCGGTGGTCCTAATACCTCAATTTTTGTATTAGGGAGTGCTGGATTGATATCACTCCACTTAGTATACGGGTTATCAATTAACTCTCCAGCCTGATCGTTGGGCACTTGTTTGGCTAATGCTAAAAATAACTCTCTACGAGTTAGGTTAAAAGCTGGACCTTGTTTAGAGTTAGCTATGGCAATCCCATCAAAACCAATCATCACTTCAATAATATCTTTAACACCATTCTTTTGGCATTTATTGTATTCACTAAGTTTAATTCTACGTGAAGCATTAGTAATATCTGGTGTGCTAATTCCATTGCCGGCACAAAATAATTTCATACCACCACCAGAGCCTGTAGATTCAATTTTTGGCGTTTTTCCGCCGGTTTTTTTACCAAAAGTTTCAGCAACAACAGTTGCAAAAGGATAAACAGTTGAAGATCCAACTACATCAATATAATCTCTTGCTACAACTGAATTAGAAATAGACATAATGGCACTAGAAGCAATAATTACAGCTGTAGATTTATAAATGTTTTTCATTTTTATTTCCTTCTTTTTTATTAGATTCGAGCTCAGTTTAATAAATGAATATGACAGAATTATGACAATAGTATTTGGGTCATGACAACTCAAGCATATTTAAAATCATGTTAAAGTACCGTTATGAAAGTAAAAAACAAGTATGTAAATCGTTCCCGTATTTCAGAGAAGAGATTTAGAGAAATAATTAAGTATTTTTCTCTTGATTTGAACGCAGTTCAAATCAAGGAATTAACAGGATTGAGCAGACAAACAATC
>NZ_FQTP01000078.1 GCF_900128515.1 Bathymodiolus heckerae thiotrophic gill symbiont | reverse complement strand
TCGAAACGTTGATATAGGAGTAATGCCTAAACATATAGAAGTAGTGGATTCATGAAGCAGTACTTATAAGAATTTAAACAACATAGCTCAGAACGAACACTTTTGGGGGTTCTTCCACAGACCCCCTTTCACGCACAAAAAAACGTGCGCGAACCTTCCGTAATTTTTCTTTGCTCCAAGCCTAAAATAAATTCTTAACGATACACCCCGATACCATGACGAAGCAGAATACCAGCAAGAAATTTTAAGTATGAATGTTTAATAACTGAAAAGATCAAGCCCCCTTCCTCCAATCCAAAGCGCTTGCATCATACTAACAATTAATCTAATTATCTATATATCCCAATGTTTGGGTTTACGGTAAACGCCTCGGCCATTCGGCTTATGAATAATATAAGGTAACTGACATGCTTCTAATTCAGCATCCGTAATATAACTACGACTCCAATCTGAAAGCTCGATAATACTCTGACTGGCGGGACGTTTTGAATTTTTTGGTCGAGGAATGATTGAACCTATTTCTATGTGGGGATGGTATTTTTTGACTAACTCTAACGGCGGAACAAGGTCAGTGTCATTTGTACAAATGACAATTTGATCACATTGGTTTGTAACAACATCATGGTATATTTCCAGAGCCATTTTCACGTCCGTTTGCTTTTCTTCTAATTTCCACGCATCTATCTTATCGTCCTTATCAGGTGGGTTTTTATATCTAAGAGGCTTACTACGCTCGGTTGAATAATAGCCTTTTATAATCTCAACATTTTTAGGCATAGCTAAAAGAGCCATATGATAAATTCGTTGGGAATGTTCTGATTCTTTCCCCAGCCTAGAGAACTTAGCTTTTATATCTGCTGTAAATAATTTTACGGTAAGCAACTCGGTTTCAGGGTTAATTTCCTTAATAAGTTGCTCGTCAAATAACTTGAAGAGATCAAGCCATTTATAAGAAGTTGTTTTTAATCTTCCATAATAAAAATTGAAACCGTCAATATAGACAATAGTTCGCATTCCTTTCCTCTATAAATGAAAAAACCACCCGAAGGTGGCTTTCTCTCCCTAAGCGGCATTCGTCAAGCAAATACAAGCAAAGGGTCAGTTGTGGCTATAGTATAGCAAAAATAGGGCGCTACGCCCTATTTTTATCAAATATTACAACACGCTCTAAATAAGTCGAAAACGATTATCCTTCCACTCCGAAGCATCAATCAACCCCGATTGATAATGCCCTGCCCAGTCATAAAAAAATGGATACCAGCCCCCGTAGGAACTTGGCCGTAATAGTCTTCTTCTTCTTCTGAATAATCTTTAGTAGTCATCTTTTCTCAATTGTTATTTGTGGAACCCAGGAGGCAATGCATCATATCCACCAGTTATCCATTTTTCGGCCCATTCACTCATATTGGCCTTGTATTCATCTAGGAGGCTGTCCGAAAACAGGCGTTCAAAAAAGGTGTCGATGCAAAATGTAGAAATATAATATTTGTATATAGCAATATTATTATTTAATAATGTTTATTTTATGCTTTTTCCAGTGAAACTTTATTTTTTACACGGTTTTCTCTTATTTCACCCTATATTACAGGGTTTAATTCCCTTTTTATGAATTCTGGACGGACCACTCCCTTGAATATTGCTTTCGCAATTTTTTTAATATTATGAGTCGCACAGACCAGTGATAATTCTCCGGCTACTTTTTCTTTTCCTCGGACACTAAAACCACGAAAACCTGTGTTTTTAATCTGACCAAAGACAGGCTCTACAATCACTTTGCGTTGCTTGTAAATGACTTTTGATTCCTCTTCTTCCATCTTGCTGTTCATTTGTTGACGCAGGGGTTCTTTATCATCCGTATTGATGGTGCGTGCTTCCCCTTTTTTTGACTGACAACAACGACTTTTATAAGCGCACTCATTACATTTCTCAACATCACCTTGATAGGTGCGGCTGCCATCTTTTCCTCTGTTCACGACAACGAGTGTTTGTTGACCCGGGCAGGTATATGTATCGGTGCTTTCATCGTAATCAAAATCTGCTTTGACCAGTTTACGCTCTGTATTTTCTAAGGAATCTTTATTTTTCTTTTCACCTTTGTCTGTTGCAATGTAGGTATTGATAGGACTTTCTTTCAATGCCTGTAGGTTATCACCTGACATGTAGCCATTGTCAGCACTAAGTTTATCGGGTAATGTTCCGGTGGCTTCTTTAATGGCAACTAAAGCCGGTTCAATTTCCTGTTTGTCATTGGCATTCTGACTCAGGTGCTGACCGACTATAATTTGCCTGTCTTCATCCACACTGATTTGCACATTGTATTGATAGTCAAAACTGCCCTTTTTACCCATGATACGGGCTTCTTTATCGGCAAAGCTGATTTGCTTTTTATCATCGATTACCTGACCTGGATTGCACTTTTCTTCTCGTACTTCAAGCGCAGTTTTTGCGGCTTTGATTTGTTCCAGTCTTGCTTGTTTATGCTTCAGGTCTTCGGGTATCTCATACCCTGTCTGGTCTTTATAAGCCTGATCTTCTTCTTTGTCACTGCGACTCGCTTTTTCAATCAGCGCGTCGATTTCCTGGCTTAAGGCCTGTTCCTTTTCTTTCATCCGCCCATAGCTCATGGCCTTGTGTTTGGAGCTGTTTGCCTGAAACTTTGACCCATCAAGACTGATATGGCCTAATGAGGCTAACTTTAATTCAATGGCCAGTTGCACTGTCTGCTTGAAACAGTTATGGAAAAAGGCACTGTTATTTTTTCGAAAGTCACTCAGTACACGAAAGTTGGGGCAGTTCATTTGTGCAATATACATGAAGGAGAGATCTTCTGTACAACGCCGCTGTATTTCTCGTGAGCTAAAAACACCCCGACTGTAGGCATAAATCAGGATTGAAACTATTTGTTTTGGATGATAGGCATTCTGACCATTATGTTTATAGTGGCTTTCAAGTGATGAGGTGTCCAGTTGTTGAAATAGGTCGTTATAGAGGTAGCACTCATGCTCATCCGCTAACAAATCAAAAATGTTACTGGGAAATAATTGGTGTTGCCTGAATTCAACGGGAGGAGACTTGAAAGGGATTGTCATCACAGTTTCTGGCTGTTTATTAGCTAAAATAAAGCACTTATTATACCTTATATCGCTGATAGTATTAATCTTTTATTGAATTTCCGGTCGTTTTCCTGGAGTGAATTAGTGTTCCTTTAAATTTTAGCCTAAAAAAGCCACTGACTTATATGCTAGTTCTCGGACAGGCTCCTAGGCTAGATGAATTTTGAATTACAGACTGTAATTCATTGTGTGCCGTTTTCGATCCAGGTGACTTGGACCCTTTAAGACCAGTAGAATGCTTCCACCCTTTTGCTAATCCACCTTTATTTAAAGATGATATAGAAATAGCAAAATCATCCTGCACCTGCTTAGCAGTAACCCCCCACTTACTCCACAATATTAAAATGGATGGGAATGTGGTGTTAATCAGCCGTAAAAAACCACCAAAAGAAAGTAAAGCACCTGAGAAGTTCACCCCATACGTGAGCAAGAAGGAGATTGAGAAAAAGGCTAGACCAGGTGAAACTTACGATCAAGTAAGAACCAGGTTAAGTAATAAAGGTAATATTGAAAGCAATATTAAAGTCTTAATTAAAGGGTAGCGTCCCCTTTAACTAGACTCTGTTGGTGATTAATTTATGTAAATCTTCGCGGATATTTACAAGGCGCTATAAACACTGATTTTACGTGTTAGATCGGGATAAATTTATTTTCCACATAGTTATGTGGAAAATAAGATTAATTTTATTTAAAATCAAAAAATATTTTCCTGATTAAATTTTTCCACATAGTTATGTGGAAAATAAGATTAATTTTATTTAAAATCAAAAAAATATTTTCCTGATTAAATTTTTCCACATAACTATGTGGAAAATTCAGTTAATTTTATTTAAAAACTACCATGTGGAAAATTTAATTTTTTTGCCACATAATTAAAAAGGGAAATAATACAACAAATAGATCAAAGGGCAATTGATAGAAAAATGGATCGTTCTGTTAATGGTCCAATTCCATTGGGTCGTTATCGGTCATTCAAAAAAACCAAACAACAAAAAAGGGCTGACAAAATTGAGGCTTTAGCGAATGAAATCAAATTATCCCGTGCTGCGCTGGACAATAACCCAAACCCTGTTGCATTAGTAGCTTTTACGCCAGAGCAAGAAATACCGAAAATCACCTTTAATGATCCTGATCCTTTCACTGAGTTTACTTTTTCAAATCAAGTAACCGCAAAACTAGCAATTGCTACTGAACTGGGTGTTCCCTTGGCAAAATTGACTAAGGAACAATTGGATTTCATTAACGATGTTCTGTCAGGAACACTGGTTAAAAAAATCATCTTCGAACAAATATACACTTTTTTTAATTCACCCAAAAAAGGAAAACAACATGTTAAGTGATGTGATGGAATATTTCGGTCTAACACGTGATTTTCGAGGTGTGGGCTATTTGAAACTGAGAACCATAAACAAATATTCAAGGAACTTAAAGTAGCCATTAAACAGGGTCAAATGGTTGCTCTATCCGGTATTGTTGGCAGTGGAAAAACCACCACATTAAAAGCGATCAGACAAGAATTAATCAAAGAGAACGAGGTATTGGTTTCTAAATCTTTGTCAGTAGAAAAAGGACGCGTCAACTTAGGTACTTTGATTCTGAAGGTATATAAAATATAACTATTGCAATTAGCTATTGCAACATTAAATTAGTGTATGATAAAAACGCTCGTTTAAATCAAACACTAAATTTATATAAAATTCACTACTGAGTACAACATGGAAAAAACAGAATTTAGAAAACTGGCAGAAAAAACCAAATTAAAAGACAAAGCAATAAACCTTGCAGAAATGGTTTTAGTCGACGGTTTATCATCTGGCATTGTTGCCAAGCAAAATAATGTATCAAGACAGTTGGTTGATCAGGCAACCAACAGAATATTAAGAGAACTGACTATTTTCTACAATTCTCCTAGAGAATGGCGAGCAATAACCACAATATTGCCTGAACCCATGATAGAGGTCATAAAATGGATTGAAGGGAAAGAAAGAGAGAAAGAAGGCCTTATTGTTAAATCAAAAAACCGTGTACCTGATTTATCTGCAAGTGATGTCGAATTACTTACAGAAATGATCGGAGAGTGGCGGAAAACAAAATAAATATTAAAATACAAAAATATTTTTGTATTTTATAAAAGGTGAGAAAATGAACCAGCAACTTATAAATATTTTTGAACAACAGCTTAAACTAGCAAAAACAGGTTCAGCTGTAGAACAAAACCAGCTAGGCAAACTGTATTTCAAAGGTGAGGGTGTACCCATAGATTATAAAAAAGCGTTTGAATGGTATGAAAAAGCCGCAAACCAAGACAATTCTGACGCTCAATGTAATATTGCTTTAGCTTATGCTACAGGTACTCTCTATGATATTCCTATAGATTTTAAAAAATCATTTAAATGGCACAACAAAGCAGCACAACAAGGACATAAAGGCTCCCAGTATTATCTGGGCATAATGTATGACCTAGGTAAGGGCGTTGAACAAAATAGTAAAAAATCGTTTGAATGGCACCATAAATCTGCACAGCAGGGGTATAAAGATTCACAATGCCATCTAGGAAGGGCGTATGAAATAGGCAGAGGCACAAATCAGGATAGCGGTAAATCAATTAAATGGTATACCAAAGCAGCATTACAAGGGGACATTAACGCACAATGTAATTTAGCGTGGCTTTATGACACTGGTTATGGAATTTTGTCCCAAGACCCAATAAAAGCATTCAAATGGTATTTAATGGCCGCAGAGCAAGATGACCCTAGCGCACAATACAGCTTAGGGTTAATGTACAGAAAAGGGCATGGTGTAGAAAAAGATTTTGAAAAATCTCTTAAATGGTTTACTAAAGCTGCTGAACAAGGTAACAAAGACGCACAACGTTTTATTGAAATTTTTTATCCTTCAGGAAAACAAGATCATAAAAAAATTATTAAATGGCTTTCAGAGCAAGCTAATCATCAGGATGATAATGGTGCTATGCAATATACACTTGGTAAGCTATTTATGCGGGAAGAGTTTATGGATATAAAAAAAGCAGTTGAATGGCTTACCAAATCTGCTGAACAAGGCTATTCAGAATCTCAATATAACTTGGGTTCTATATACTACTTAGGGGCAGGTGAAATAGTAAAACAAAACTATGAAATAGCCATCAAATGGTTTACTAAAGCGGCCATACAAAACCACGTACAAGCCCAATATTATTTAGGGTTAGGTTATTACACGGGAGAACATACGACACTCGATTATAAAAAATCTTTTGAATGGCTAACAAAATCTGCAAAAGGCGGTAACGTAAAAGCAAAAGAACACTTAAATAAATTTTTCTCTGTAAATGGAAAAGAAAAGCCAAACTAAAAATAGATAAATACAAAAATATTTTTGTATTTATCTAAATTTGTTTTTACTTTAATGAAATATTAAATAAAATATACAATTAGAGGAGTGAAAAAATGGATAAGCTAAATAAAGTTAATTTAATTACTAAAGTTTCGGGGTTCATTTTTTCCTTAATTTAACCCAGATTTAGGTATATCTCATTGATTTATTGAGTCTCTAGCCGTAGAGTTTTTGGGTCAAGTTGCAGGGCTTGTACAAAAAAGCAATTTA
>NZ_FQTP01000077.1 GCF_900128515.1 Bathymodiolus heckerae thiotrophic gill symbiont | reverse complement strand
ATTTGGATGGTGGTGTACGCTGGATTAGAATGACAGAATTCTGGCAAATTGACTTATGGGTAAATGACAGCGCTAAAGTCTATCAAACCAAACAAGCTTTAATCGGCATTGCTAGAGGTGATTGGACTGGTGTTGGACTGGGCAATGGTATTCAAAAGTACACCAAACTTCCGGAGCCACATACCGATATGATTTTTTCAATTATTGGTGAAGAGATTGGCATTATTGGCATGCTATTTGTCATCTTTATTTTTGGATTTATTGTGCTTAAAGGCTTTAAAATTGCCAAAGACGCCTTAAAGCACAAACGAAAATACAGCTCTTACGTAGGTTTTGGCATCTGCACTTGGCTATCCCTTCAATTTAGTGTTAATATCGCCATGAACCTCGGCCTAATACCACCTAAAGGCTTTCCTTTGCCATTAATTAGCTACGGTGGGTCAAGTATGATTTTCGTATTAATTGCGCTGGGAATTTTACTTAGAATCGATATGGAAAATCGTTGTGAATATTCTAAACAAAAAAAATATGTCTGATCAGAAAATCAAAATCAATAAAAAAATACTAATTATGGCTGGCGGTACTGGCGGCCATATTTTTCCAGCGTTAGCAATTGCTAGCGAGCTTAAAAAGCATAATGTCAATATCGAATGGCTAGGCTCTAAACGCGGCATGGAAAACACCATTGTGCCAAAACACGATATTAAACTACACAGTGTTAATACGGTTGGCTTACGCGGAAAAAATATTATTAGTTTACTCAAAGCACCCTTTCAATTAGCTTTTGCAGCTCTTGAAGTAAGCAGAGTATTTTCCAAAGTTAAGCCTGATGTGGTATTAGGTATGGGCGGTTTTGCTTCAGGAGTTGGCGGGTTGATGGCATGGATTTATCGAATTCCTTTGTTTATTCATGAACAAAATTCAATCCCTGGCACCACCAATAAATTACTATCCAAGATTGCAACTCAAACATTTGAGGCTTTTGAAGGTGCTTTTAACCCCTCTATCAATGCAATTACAGTGGGTAACCCTGTTGTTTTTAAAGCTAAAAAATCAAACACAACCAACAAAAAACTTAATCTATTAATTATTGGTGGCAGTTTGGGCTCCAAGCCTATTAACGAGGTAGTAACCAAATTAGACATTGATATCAATATCTGGCATCAAACAGGGAAATTACACTTTGACGATGTTCAATCTCAATATGAGAAAAAATCCATTAAAGTTAGCGCTTTTATTGAGGACATGGCAAAGGCTTATGCTTGGGCTGATATCGTGTTGTGTCGAGCAGGTGCGATGACAGTATCAGAATTGATGATAAGTGGTACGCCAAGTATTTTGATCCCATTACCGCATGCCATTGATAATCACCAATTTTATAATGCTAAAATTTTAGCTGACAATAACGCAGGCATACTCATTGAACAACAAGATTTCAATACTCAATCCTTGGAAAAAATACTGCTTAGCTTGAATAAAGAAGTATTTAAAGAGATGTCAAGTAATGCACTCAAATTGGCCAAGCCAAATGCAACTAAAAATATCTCTAGGCACTTATTACAGGCGTAAAAAAACCGTATCACTGTGGCCTAAAATACAAACCAACTAAAACCTACTTCCACTCAGTACAAGTAGTCATCTCATTTATATTGCCAAATCTATCTGATTTTTTATTGGTAATACAGCGTCTTTCAAGCACCTTAGTCGGAACTTCGACAATACGATCAACATAAACAACCCTCTCCACAATTACTTCTTTAATAGGGTTAGAATCGCTACAAATATCACTTTTAATGGTTTCTAGCTTTTGCTTAGCTTTAATATGTTGTTTGTTTGACCAATTTTTAATATCACTCGGAAGATCCGCCAAAATTCCCATACTAGAATCAACTACGCCACCCAGGCAACTACCAAGATGCTCAAGATTGTCATAACCGCTCGCACAGTTTTTAGACTCTGCAATTACGCCAAAAGAAGTAAATGAACAAAATAATGCGATTAGTAATTGTTTTTTCATATCTATATATTTTATATTAATTAAATTGTTGCTTCATATTGAGACCAAGCTTTTTAAACAATGCTTTGTCGCTACCAGTATCGGGATTATTTGTTGTTAGCAACTGCTCACCATAGAAAATTGAATTAGCGCCAGCATAAAAACACATAGCCTGCATGGCTTCACCCATATCTGTACGACCTGCTGACAAACGCACAACTGATTTTGGCATCATAATCCTAGCAACCGCAATCATTCTGACAAATTCAGTTTCTGATGGTGGCTCAATTTTTTCAAATGGTGTACCTGGGATTGGCACTAATAAGTTAATCGGAACACTGTCAGGGTGAAATTCGAGATTAGCCAAAGATCTTAACATAGAAGCTCTGTCCATTTGAGTTTCACCCAAACCCAGAATTCCACCACTACAGACATTAATATCTGCATTTTGCACAGACTCTAACGTGTTTAATCGATCTTGAAAATTACGTGTTGTAATAACATTAGAGTAGTTTTCTTCTGAAGTGTCTAAATTATGATTGTAATAGTCTAATCCTGCCTCTTTCAAAGTAAATGCTTGCTTTTGAGATAGCATACCCAAGGTTACACAAGTCTCCATACCCATGGCTTTAACACCTTGAATCATTGGAATTACCTTGTCTAAACTTTTATCAGTAGGATTGCGCCAAGCGGCACCCATACAAAAACGAGTTGCACCTTGATCTTTTGCAATTTTGGCTTGCTCTAAAACCAGATCAATTTCCATTAGTTTTTCACGCTCAAGCCCTGTGTCATACTTAGAGCTTTGAGAGCAATAAGAACAATCTTCAGGGCAAGCACCAGTCTTAATATTGAGTAACGAGCTTACTTGAACATAATTTGGATCAAAATTTTCTCTATGAATGCTATGTGCTTTAAACAATAAATCGTTAAATGGCAATGCAAACAAAGCTTCTACTTCTTCAAGCTTCCAGTCGTTTCGTAATTGTGTCATAAAGATGTTTGATAAATAATTTAGAATGATTATTTTAACTCAATCCTTTTGCATTAGACATTAAAAAAAGCCGTGCATTTACACGGCTTTTATTTGAACTTAAATTACGAAACTACAGGCTGTAGTACATGTCAAATTCAACCGGATGAGGTGCTGAACGCATAGCATTCACTTCTTTCATTTTAAGCCCAATGAAAGAGTCAATTACGTCATCAGTAAATACACCGCCTAATTTTAAGAAATCACGATCAACATCAAGCGCGTCAAGTGCTTGATCTAAAGAATTACAAACTTTAGGAATCTTTGCTTTTTCTTCATTAGTCAATTCATACAAATCACCATCTTCGGGCTTACCAGGATCAATTTTGTTCTTGATACCATCAAGGCCGGCCATTAACATTGCAGAGAATGCTAAGTACGGATTCGCTGTATTATCTGGGAAACGCACTTCAATACGACGACCCAATGGGTTGCCAACATAAGGAATACGAATCGCAGCAGAACGGTTCTTAGCAGAATATGCCAGCATTTCTGGTGCTTCATAACCTGGTACCAAACGCTTGTAAGAGTTAGTTGATGCATTAGTAAAAGCATTTAACGCTCTAGCATGCTTAATAATTCCGCCAATGTAGTACAAAGCCATTTGACTTAAGTTGCCGTACTCGTTACCGTCAAATAAGTTAACGCCATCTTTAGCAATTGATTGGTGAACGTGCATACCGTTACCATTATCAACTGCAATTGGCTTAGGCATAAATGTTGCTGTTTTATTGTACATATGAGCAACATTATGAATACAGTACTTAAGGATTTGAGTTTCGTCAGCCTTTCTTACCAGGGTATTAAATTTAGCACCAATTTCACATTGGCCAGCTGTGCCTACTTCATGATGGTGAACTTCAGTTTCAACACCCATTTCTTCAATCACAAGACACATTTCCGATCTAAGGTCGTGCAATGAATCTACTGGCGGCACTGGAAAATAACCACCCTTAACGTTTGGACGGTGACCTTTGTTTCCACCTTCTAAATCAGAACCTGATTCCCAATCTGCTTCTTCAGAATGGATTTCATAAAATGCCTTACCCATGCCAAAGCCCGTATCCCACTTAACACTATCAAAAACGAAAAATTCGTTTTCGTTACCGAAATAAGCTGTATCGCCAATACCTGAATCTTGCATATATTGTTCGGCACGTTTAGCAATTGAACGAGGATCTTTCTCATAACCTTGCATATTGCTTGGCTCAACAATATCACAACGTACAATTAGCGTAGACTCTTGAGTGAATGGGTCCATGACACACGTAGTTGTATCTGGCTTTAAAATCATGTCAGATTCATTAATATCTTTCCAGCCAGAAATTGAAGAGCCATCAAACATTTGACCTTCTTCAAATTTAGCTTCATTAACTGTGTGCGCAGGAACACTGACGTGGTGCTCTTTACCGATAGTATCAGTAAAACGAAAATCAACAAATTTAACCTCGTTGTCTTCAATCATCTTCATTACATCTTTAGCAGACATATATTCTCCTTTATTTAAACTTTTTTAATATTTAACTGACACTCTTTGTCAAGCAACACGCGCCGTTACGTGTAAATTCTTTTTTTGTATTAAGCTAATTTTTATAGCAAAAACAGCAAATAATTCTACCCTATTTTTTCAACAATAAGCACAATCTCATCGGTTTTTTCTTCAATATTTAATACTTTATGGCCATGTACCTTGCACCAAGCAGGAATATCATGAAGTACACCTGGATCACTTGCAAGCATTTCAATGGTATCACCAACAGCAATTTTTTCAATTAATTCACCTAATCGAATCACCGGCATTGGGCATAGTAGTTTTTTTACATTTAAGTCAGTTTTCATTTTATTTAATCCAATCTTGTGGTTTTAAGTATTTTTCATACAGTTTGGCCTCAGGCGTATTTGGCTCTGGCTCATATTGATACTCCCAGCGCACCAATGGTGGTAGTGACATTAAGATTGATTCTGTGCGTCCACCTGTTTGCAAGCCAAACAAAGTACCACGATCATAAACCAAGTTGAACTCTACGTAACGTCCACGACGATAGAGCTGAAACTGTCTTTCATGATCGCCATATTCTATACTTTTACGTTTTTCTACAATCGGTCTATAAGCCTTAATATAACTATTACCCACGCTACGCATAAAAGCAAAGCATTCCTCAAAACTACCCTCGTTTAAATCATCAAAAAATAAGCCGCCAATCCCGCGTTGCTCATCACGGTGCTTTATATAGAAATAATCGTCACACCATTTTTTATACTTTGGATAAACTTCTTTACCAAATGGATCACAAGCCTCTTTAGCACTTTGATGCCAAGCAATACAGTCTTCATCAAAGCCGTAATATGGAGTTAAATCAAACCCGCCACCAAACCACCAAATCGGATCTTCACCTTCTTTTTCAGCGACAAAAAAACGTACGTTGGCATGTGAAGTTGGCACATACGGATTATTGGGATGAATTACCAGTGACACACCAAGCGCACTAAAACTTCTCCCGGCCAATTCTGGTCTCATTGCTGTGGCTGAGGCTGGCATATTATCACCATGAACGATCGAGAAATTAACCCCTGCCTGCTCAAACACTTTTCCCGCTGTTAGCACTCTGGTTAATCCATTGCCTTTACCATTAGGCTTTTGCCATTCATCTTTGATAAATGTTGCTTGAGCATCTACTTGCTCTAATTGGCTGCAAATATCTTCTTGTAAAGCTAATAAATAATCTTGAATCTGATCAATCATCTAAGCCTCTCTCCTGTGTGTAAATTAATAATAGCCGATGGATTGGCATCCGTCTTAACTGGCGCAATTATATAGTCTAATTGATCTTTAAAATAAACCCGCAACTTTAGGACACTCTGGGCAATTTTCTGACCTGAAATATTAGCACTGGTACTAACCAATGCACTGTTAGTTATTTTGCATAAATCTTTAATCAATTGATTATTAGTCAGTCTGATGGCTACTGTATCGTAGCCACCCAACAATAAACTTGGTGTATTTTTATTGGCTTTTATAATATAAGTAGTGGGCATGTTAGTTGCTTTAATTTGCTTTAATAGCTTAATATCTTCAACATAAGCCTCAACATACTTAATATCGCTCGCTATTAAAATTAGCCCTTTATTGGTTGAGCGCTGCTTTAACTCAATAAGTCGAATTAAAGAATGATCAAGCGGCAGGCAGCTAAGCCCCTGAATGGTATCAGTAGGCAAGCTAACCACCCCGCCACCGTCCAAAATATTAGCGGCAATTCTTGTGTTTAAATTCATGTCTTTTTCGCTCGCGGATGACACTGATCATAAACTTTTGACAGTTCTAAAAAATCAAGATGGGTATAAACTTGGGTTGATTTAATACTAGCATGGCCCAAAAATTCTTGAGTCGAGCGCAAGTCATGACTGGATTGTAAAAAGTGTGTTGCCGCTGCATGACGCAACATATGCGGATGAACATTTATTTTAATCCCGGCTGACAGTGCACGCTTTTTAATCATATTTTGCACCGAGCGAACCCCGATCCTTTCACCGTTTTTATTAATAAATAAAGGGGTTGACTGGTGTATTGTTAAATATTTTTTTATAACTGTTTGGGCTGAAGCGCCTAGAGGTGTGTGGCGCATTTTTCCGCCCTTGCCCATAATGGTTAAAAACCCTTGAGATAAATCCACATCCTTGACATCTAGATTAACCAGTTCAGATACGCGCAAGCCACAAGAATAAATCACTTCAATAATGCTTACATCACGCTGCTCAAAACGACTGGTTTTTTGTGGCTTTAACATCT
>NZ_FQTP01000076.1 GCF_900128515.1 Bathymodiolus heckerae thiotrophic gill symbiont | reverse complement strand
CCCCCAGCCTAGAGACGTGAGTGCTTGGTTAGTTTTTTTGTTTTTTAATGTTGTCATTTTAATTGATCAAAAGATAGTTTTATAAAAATTTCGGGTATTTTACCACGTACCCCCCTTGCAGTGCAATTTTTTTTTGGCGGGGTAGGCAATGTACAAAAATCAGCTGATTAAAATCGAGAAACGTAATCTGCTAAATCCTCTAAGTCTTTGTCTGACATGTTTTTAATCAAATTCAACATATTAGAATTGCCATTGGTTCGGTATCCGTCACGAATCCATTTAAGTTGTCGCGCCAAATATTCAAAATGCTGGTCTTTGATTCTAGGAAAAACATTCTGTGCATTGCCCTCACCTTGATAACTATGACAGCCGGTACAATTATTTAAATAGAGATTCTTGCCATTCTCAAGGCCATCACCCGAGCCAACGCCATTATCAGGACTACTAGGTAAACTTTGTATATAGGCTGCTACATCAATCATGGCTTGCGCACCGCCAATGGTTTGTGGGTCAGAAAAAGGATACATAGTGGGGTTTTGACGATATTTATTTTGAATGTCCTTAAGTTGCTTAATAATAACCGATTGATGTTGCGAGGCAATCACTGGAAAACTGCCATTAACTTTACCCAATCCATTGTCCAAATGACATGAGGCACATAATTGATAACTCTCTTTTACCATTATCTAAATTTGGCTTTAGCAATAAGGCCTGCGCATAAACATCTTGTGCAATGGCGTTGTTCACAAATAAAAAAAATAAAGTAACGATTGATAAAACAAATGACTGCATATACGATTGATATAAATTGGTAGAATGTGCGTTAGTTTATTTTAATTTCAAACAAAAGTGTTTATTAAAAATATTTTATTAATCATTTCTTTAATTCTTACCGGAATAACATCCGCTAAAGAGATTAGAGGTATTGAACTACCCTCTGGTGAAGAGGTGGAAATAAGGGTTTTTCCAGCTAAAGGAAATATTCTAATTATTGGATTTGCTTGTGATAATGGCAAAAGTAAACATGAAGAAGCAACTTCCGAATCTTTAGCGGAGGATGGCATTGAAGTTTGGATGCCAGACATGCTAGGCACTTACATGCTGCCAAAATCTCGTAGCAGTTACAACGAAATACCCAATGAAGATTTAACACACATTATTTACGAAGCCATTTCTACCAATAAAGAAGTTTACATCGTTGCTTCTGGGCCTGATACACAACTACTACTAAAAACAGCGGCACACTGGAAAAAAGAATATCCAGGTTATAAAGATTTAAAAGGTGCTATTTTATTATTTCCTCGTCTTAATGATGGCGCTCCAGAACCTGGAGTTGAGCCAAAATACGTTGAGTCTGTTGGATCAACCACCATTCCACTCATGGTTTTAGAGGGTGGTAGAACTCCCAATAGATGGGGTCTTAACCATTTAAGCGCCAAGCTAGCCTCTGGTGGCAGCCGCGTTATTTCTAAAATTGTTCCAGATATTCGCGGCTATTTTTTTAATCGTGCAGATCCAAATAAAACTGAAGATATAGTTACTTCTCAGCTCTCAGGACTTATTAAAGTGAGTTTATTTTATTTACAGGAGTCTTCAAAATGAAGAAAATATTTTTATTATTACTACTCAGCCTTTCACTACAAGCAAATAGTGCGCATCTAAAGCCTTATAGCGGATCAATCAAAAATCCAACCATTTCTTTAAAAGATTTAAAAGGCGAAACTCATACTTTGGCGCAATACCAAGGCAAAGTAGTGTTGGTGCAATTTTGGGCTACTTACTGCCCACCCTGCGTTAAAGAAATGCCTTCAATGAACAATATGCAAGACAAGCTAGCCAAAGCTGGCGTGCCTTTTAAAATTTTGGCTATAGACATGGCGGAAACCAAAGCTGAAGTTGAGGCATTTGTTAAACGCATCAAGCCAGAGTTCACCATTTTAATGGATGAAACAGGCTCTAGTATTGGCCAGTGGAATGTATTCGCTGCCCCTTCAAACTTCATTATCAACAAACAAGGGCAAATTGCTTATACCTTGTTTGGTGGCGTTGAATGGGATTCTCAGGAAATTATCGATAAAATTACTGAATTATCTAAACAGTAATTTTATTCAAAATCCTTAGTTGATATAGAAATATCTGAGTATATATACAAATTTTGACAACGGTAAATTTTTATATATGCAGAAAATATTAACAGGCATAGTTATTCATATGCCAATAATATTTTTAAAATATATGGAAATTTTCCTAAGTCCCAAAGGGCAAGGCTTTTGATAATCCTAACTGCGTTAAGTTTCTAAATAATACGAATAACTATTATTTTCAAAACTGTGCCTTGTTAATCTCACCAAAAGCACTTGCAAATTTTTCTATATATACTCAGATACCTCTATACAAGAACAGAATAAATTACGATCACCATAAACATTGTCAATTCGCTTAACTGGTGGGAAGTATTTATTAGCTACTAGCGATTCAACAGGATACAAAGCCTCTTGTCTTGTGTATGGATAACTCCAATCACCAGCCATTTCATGCGCCGTATGTGGTGCATTCTTAAGCGGGTTATTGTCTTTATCCCACTCACCTGAAATAACTTTTTGAATCTCATTATGAATGCTAATCATTGCAGTAATAAAACGATCCATTTCACGTTTTGATTCGCTCTCTGTTGGCTCAATCATTAGTGTGCCAGCAACTGGGAATGACATTGTTGGTGAGTGAAATCCATAATCCATTAAACGCTTAGCAATATCTTCTTCAGAGATTCCGCTCTGCTCTTTTAGCGGACGGATGTCGATGATACACTCATGTGCAACCATACCTTGATCGCCACGATATAAAATTGGAAAACTATCTTTCAAAGCATCTGCAATATAGTTGGCACTCACAATAGCAATCTCGGTTGAGCGCTGCATGCCATATTTACCCAACAACTTAATATAACTCCAAGAAATTGGCAAAATTGAGGCTGAGCCATACATAGCAGCTGAAACTGCGTTTGAATCTTTTTCTAATGGATTACCTGGTAAAAATGGTGCCAAATGTGACTTAACACCAATTGGACCCATGCCTGGACCACCGCCACCATGTGGAATAGCAAAGGTCTTGTGTAGGTTGATGTGCGATACATCAGCACCAAATTCACCCATACGAGTAACACCAACCATAGCATTAAGATTAGCACCATCTAAATATACTTGGCCGCCAGCATTGTGAATAATCTCACACACCTGTTTAATTTCAACTTCAAACACGCCATGAGTCGATGGGTATGTCACCATAATGGCTGATAATTTATCGCTGTGCTCCTCTACTTTGGCTTTTAAATCATCTAAATCAATATTACCTGCATCATCACATTTAACGATCACAACTTTCATGCCGGCCATTACCGCACTAGCAGGGTTGGTACCATGTGCTGATGAAGGAATTAAACAAATATTACGATCAAAATCACCATTTGATTCATGATACGAGTGAATTGCTAAAAGACCTGCAAACTCACCTTGAGAGCCAGCATTTGGCTGCAATGATACAGCATCATAACCCGTCACTTCACACAGTGCATGCTCTAAATCTTTAAATAATTGCTGATAACCTAGTGTTTGATCTTCAGGTGCATAAGGATGCATTTTTGAAAAACCTGGCAAGCTAATTGGGTACATTTGTGTTGCTGCATTTAGCTTCATCGTACAAGAGCCCAATGCAATCATTGAATGATTAAGTGCAATGTCTTTGTTTTCTAAGCGCTTTAAATAACGCATCATTTCAGTTTCTGAGTGATATTGACTAAATACAGGATGAGTCAAATATTCAGATTCGCGCATTATACTTACAGATAACGCCAACTCAGACTCTGTTAATTGATCAATTGAAAATACAGCCAATAAGGCTGATAATTCAGCTTCAGTTGTAGTTTCATCAACTGACATGCTAAGCTGTGCGTCATTTAACAAGCGAAGGTTGATGCCAGATTTTTGAGCACTATCAAACAAATTTTGAGCTTTGTCAGTATTAATTGTAATTGTGTCAAAAAATTGGGTTGCAACTAGCTCGAATCCAGCCGCATTTAAACTTGCTGCCAAATTACTAGCCTTGGCATGCACCTTGGTCGCAATTTTTTTAAGCCCTGCAGCACCATGATAAATACCGTAAGCAGCGGCCAATACTGCCAACAATACTTGTGCAGTACAAATATTGCTGGTTGCCTTGTCGCGACGGATATGCTGCTCACGAGTTTGCAACGACATGCGCATAGCTGAGTTGCCTAACACATCTTGAGAAACGCCAATAAGTCGTCCAGGCACCCTGCGCTTAAACTCATCACGTGTTGCTAGATAAGCAGCGTGTGGCCCGCCAAAACCCATCGGCACACCAAAGCGCTGTGAATTACCCACAGCAATATCAGCGCCCATTTCAGCCGGTGTTTTAATCAGTGTCAATGCCAAAACATCACAAGCAACAATGGTTAATACGCCATTGTCTTTTGCACGAGCAATATCAGCTGTTAAATCGCGCACTTCGCCATTTGTACCTGGTGATTGTAACAATGCCGCAAAACAATCTAAAAAATCGTTATTTTGAATATCGTCTACAACCAGTTCAATCCCTAATGGTTTAGCACGCGTTTGTAAAATGGTAATAGTTTGAGTATTGGTGTTGCTATCAATTAAGAATTTATTAGATTTATTCTTACGATTAGCGCGCTTAGCCATCATCATTGCTTCTGCACAAGCTGTTGGCTCATCAAGTAATGACGCATTGGAAATATCCATTCCCGTTAAATCCATAATCATTTGCTGGAAGTTTAACAACATCTCTAAACGACCCTGAGAAATCTCTGCCTGATAAGGCGTGTAAGCTGTATACCAGCCTGGATTTTCTAAAATATTACGTTGAACAACTGTCGGCATTAATGTACCGTAATAACCTTGACCAATAAAGTTAGTGGCCAAAATATTATCACCAGCAAGCTTAGTTGCCAATTCAAGACTATCACGCTCAGTCAAACCTTCATCAACCTGCATACGATTGCCAAATAAAATGGCATTTGGAACGGTTTTTGAAACAACTTCATCAACACTTTTACAGTTGATACTATCTAGCATTGAGGTGATGTCTTGTGCGCTAGGGCCAATGTGTCTATCTAGGAATTCGTTACTCATGATACGAAAAAAATATAAGAAAATTAAGGCGTAAATTTTAACCTTTTTTTAATAAAAAGTAATATCTAAAAAAGTAAGGGATTTTGACGAGTATTTTTATTTTTTTACAAGGCAGTTTTTTTAAATTTGATCGAGCATAGTTAAAACTATGTGATTGAAAATTTTAAAAATCTAACGCAGTACTCAGTTTAGCACCCCCTTGAGGGGTGGAAAGAAAAAAGACGAAATTCAAAATTAGCCTGGTGGCCAAGTTAGTGGTCTACCACCTAAACAATGCAAGTGAATATGATAAACCGTCTGTCCACCGTCTTCATTACAATTCATCACCACACGATAACCATCATCTGCAATGCCTAACTCTTTAGCAATTTTGCTGGCTGTTAAGGCTAGCTTTCCAATTAACGCAGTATCATCAGCGTCATTTAAAGTGGCGATGTGTTTTTTAGGAATTACTAAAAAATGATGTGGCGCTTGCGCACCAATATCGTGAAAAGCAAATACATCTTTATCTTCAAATATTTTATTAGCAGGAATTTCACCAGCAATAATTTTACAAAATAAACAATCAGACATAATCAAAAAACCTTGTAATAAAATATAATAATAAAGATTTTAGCCTTTAATAAGGCATTTTCTTAGCAGCTCTATTTATAGATAAAGCGATAAAAAATAACACAATTAAATGCTAAAAATCTTATTTATATTGGTGCAGATACCACCAGCCAAATACTTTTTTGGCCAAATGCATCAAACGACAGCTTGGCAGTATTAACCCGCCTTTAAGCGTACGTGATACATACATGCCTTTGTTGTTTGAATCAACAATACACATTAGTTCAATCTTAAAAGTATGACTAGCTGCCTTTCCATCAAGCACATCCAGTACATTTTGTGCAGCTGCAGCTGCTTGTAAGTCAGCCATGTGTGCTTGTTTTGGCATCCACTCTGGGCCTGGGAAAGAGCCAGAATCACCGACAACAAATACTTTATCAGTATTCTCAACTTCACAGAATTTATTCGCCTTAAGCATGCCGCCTTCACTACGCGCAAGATCGGTATTATCAAACCAAGTGTTGCCTGTCATGCCAGGCATAAATAAAATCAAGTCAGCAGCAAATTCACCACCTTCTGTAACTACTTTGCTATCAGTAAATTGCTTCATCTTATGGCCAAGGTGCGTGGCAATATTACGTTTTTTCATCTCAGACAATAAACCATCAACTGCTTTCTCACCTAAGCGTGCACCCGGCTTTGGCGCAGGTGTAAAGAAAGTTAGGTTAAATTTATTACGTCGACCTTCTGCACGGAGCTGGGTATCTAATCCAAACAAAAATTCAAACATTGGTCCGCCACGCATTGCACTTGGCTCTTTAGGGTTGCCCGAAAAACCAATGGCAATATCACCACCGTCCATTGCTTTTACTCGATCACGAATTGCCTCAGCGGCACTCAAGCCTTCACATGGCGTAATCGCACACTCAATACCAGGAAGTTTTTTAATAAAACGTCCGCCAGATGCAATGATTAGTGCGTCATTTTCATAGGTACCAATAGGCGTTACTACCGATCTACCTTTGTTTTCCAAGCCAGTTACTTCACTCACGATATGTACAACATTCATACGTTTGAAGAAATTATCCAAAGGAATAACAATATCTTTCTTGCTTGCTGCGCCAGATGGCACCCAAATAAGACTAGGCATATAAACCAATTCTGCCTTTGGAGAAATAAGCATAATTTCAACTTCTTTATCTTTTTTTCGAATCGTTCTAACGGCTGTTAACCCTGCAAAACCCGAACCGATAATGGTAATTTTTTTTATGTCTGTACTGTTGTGTGTCGCTTGCATACTTATTCCTT
>NZ_FQTP01000075.1 GCF_900128515.1 Bathymodiolus heckerae thiotrophic gill symbiont | reverse complement strand
CACCAGGTTTGATTTCGCCTCGAGCCTCAGCTTTCGCAATCATATTAAAAGCAGCACGATCTTTAACTGATCCTGCAGGGTTGTTACCCTCTAGTTTTAATAAAATTGTATTGCTCGGATTGGGATTAAGACGTTGTAATATAACTAAAGGGGTGTTGCCGATGGTTTGATCGATGGTTGGGTATTTCATAATCTATATTTACAATTTTTTGAAATTTCAATACTATTTTTTTGCATAAAATCAGTGCCTCTTGACCAAATTTTGGAAAAATCACAACTATTTAGTTTGCTTTGTAAATTAGACGCTTTAATGAATTTGCTTGTAAATTCATCTTTATTGCAAGCATTAAATTCACTAAACAACTCTGTTCTTGTTTGGTCACAAATATAACTTAATTCATCTTCAAGATTTTTATATTGAACGATTAAGCAAATATTATGCTGCTTTAGATTTTCAAGATTATCTTTAAATAATTGTATATTTGCTAGTTTATCAGTATCAATTAAAAAATATAATTCTGATTTTCTGCGCCTTGGTAGTAGTCTTTTTAACTGTTTAATTTTATCTTGCCAAAGATTGAATTTTTTAGTTTTTCCTGATTTGATAATTTCTTTATGCTTTAAAAATTTTAATAACTTTTCTTCACATTCCCCTTCGTAAAAATATAAAACCTGCTGCATTATAAAAGACTTTCAATTTTGTCGGTATTTGGCAAAGTGCCAAATACATCATTTTTTACAAAACCAAGCAAGCTTCTATCATTTTTGGTATAGCCTAATTTTTCAGGATGAATCGCTTCCACGAAACTATCTTTTTTCATAAAAATATAACTATGGCTTGGTAAATTCATTTCCAAAACATCATAATTATGCGTTGTGTAAAAAAACTGTGAATTAGACTTCAATTTTTCAATAATTAGATTTAATATTGAAATTTCTATTTCTGAGTGTGAATACGCCATTTTCTCATCCAAGAAAAACGTTCCACCAGCACCTGCTGTTATAAAATTAATAAAGTCAGTAATTTCAATCGACTCTATTGTTCCTCTTGAAAATCTATCAGGATTTAGTATTTTTCCATTTTCTATAAGAACCTCATCACCATTAAAGAACTTAACAATATCAATATTTTTTTCACTTTCTGTAACTGCATTAACGCTTGATATGGAATTATCAAAGGATTTAAGAATACTCTCTAAAATGTTGATATTATGGGTTTGTACGTCTAATTTGTTGGAGTTTTCAAAATCGCTATATTTATAATTCCAGATAGCATCTTTCTTGCATAACTCATACCCCATAGAATATGCAACAGATTTAAATCCAGGGTTTTCAATATTATGTTTATTTTCTTTATTGTATAAAAATTTAGGCGAAGAATCGTCCAACTTTGATAAAGTTTTTTCTAAATTGTAAGTCTTTTTTAGTTTATTGGATTTGTAAATCTCTGACACCAAGCTTTCTTGATTAAAGTTTATTGTCAGTTGGTGTATGTTTTTTGCCTCTTGAGTGATATAAGTTATTTCAACACTGGCATTTTTATTTTTATCGTATATTGTTTTTGGAATTCCGTCAACTTCTCTACCAAGTAAATAGTTGTTAATAGAGCACATTAATTTACCTAATGAAGTTTTTCCAGAAGCATTTGCACCCATTAAGATACAAACTTTTTTATAATTTATTTTTGGGAAGTCTGTTAAAAATTCCCCCTCTATAGTTGAATTTCTTATTTTTTTAGGATAGGTAAAATCAAATTCCGCTCCCTTAAACATATAAAGATTATCAATTTTTAATTTAAGAAAAATCATATTTATGTTCCATTATTTGGATTTAAAATAATATTATAACTTATTTTTACATATTGTTTAGTATTGCGTCTCGGACTTCACTCATCACTGGATTGATGTTGATCATTGCATCTGTGCACTGAGCAATAGCTGTATCTGGGTCTTTCAAGCCGTGACCAGTTAGTGTACAAACAATGGTTGATCCTTCAGGAATTTTTCCACTTTTGATGTCACGCATAGCGCCCGCTAATGATGTTGCTGAAGCGGGTTCACAGAAGATACCTTCTTTTTCAGTTAGAAGTTTCTGTGCTGATAAAATTTCTTCATCCGTTAGTGAGTCAAACCAGCCGTTAGATTCGCTTTCAACTTTATGTGCTAAATCCCAGCTTTGAGGGTGGCCAATACGAATAGCCGTAGCAATAGTTTCTGGATTATCAATCATTTCACCTTTAATAAAAGGTGCTGCGCCGGCAGCTTGATAGCCAACCATTTTTGGTCTTTTAGCCGCTATGCCGTCTTCATGGTATTCTTTATAGCCCATCCAATGTGCAGAGATATTGCCTGCGTTACCCACTGGTAAGCAGTGATAATCTGGTGCATCGCCCAGCTCTTCAACAATTTCAAATGCTGCTGTTTTTTGACCTTGTAGACGATAAGGGTTGATAGAATTCACAATAGAAACTGGTGCATGATCAGCCACTTCTTTCACTAAGCGCATACCGTCATCAAAGTTGCCTTTAATTTGAATAATAACAGCACCATGGATCATTGCTTGAGCTAGTTTACCTAGGGCAATTTTTCCTTCTGGAATAAGTACAAATGCCTTGATGCCTGCGCGAGCAGCATAAGCTGCAGCAGCGGCAGAAGTATTGCCTGTTGAGGCACAAATAATAGCTTTAGAGCCAGCTTCAACCGCCTTGGTAACTGCCATAGTCATACCGCGATCTTTGAAAGATCCGGTAGGGTTAAGGCCTTCATATTTAATGTAAATATCAACATCTTTGCCTAGTAGGGTAGGAATGTTTTCTAGTCGGATTAAAGGAGTGTTACCCTCGCCAAGACTGATTAATTTAGTGGATTCGTCAACGGGAAGTCTGTCTTTGTATTTTTCAATTAGGCCTGTGTATCTCATTGTAAATTCTCCTTAATCTAGGTTTTCAACATGAATAATTTTAACCGTCTCTTGGATAAATTCATGGGTTTGGATTTCTACTGTGGCAGCATGTAAATTAGCTGTTTTAACACGGTTAGTAATAATAGCAATGTGTGCATTATTTTGTTGATCAATTTGTTTTTGAATAACTGATTCAACACTAATATTATGTTTGGCGAGTGTCGCGGTGATATCTGCTAATACACCAGGCTTATCAGTAGCTAATAGGCGTAGATAAAACACACTTTCAACATCACTAGGATTGCAACTTGGAATTTCAACTAATTTTTTCCAGCCAAATACATCATGGCTAATTGTACCTTTGATGATATCAACTAAATCTGCAATAACGGCACTTGCAGTAGCTTCAGCACCAGCACCAGCACCATAATAGAGTGTTGGGCCTACTGCATTACCTTTAACAAGAACCGCATTCATAACACCATTAACATTGGCAAGCAGTTGAGTTTTTGGAATTAAAGTGGGGTGAACACGCATTTGCAATTCGCCATTCACTTTTTTAGCAATACCTAAATGCTTAATTGAGTAATTAAGCTCTGTGGCAAAACTAACATCTTCACCACTGATTTCACTAATACCTTCGGTAGATACTCTATTCATTTGCAATTCACAACCATAAGCAATCGAAGCCAAAATTGCTAATTTGTGTGCAGCGTCAATACCTTCAACGTCAAAAGTTGGGTCAGCTTCGGCGTAACCTAATGCTTGGGCTTCTTTTAAGACATCGGCAAAATCTCTACCTTTGTCGCGCATTTCGGTAAGGATGAAGTTACCTGTGCCATTAATAATGCCAGCAACTAATTCGATTTTGTTAGCACTTAAGCCTTGTTCTAATGATTTTAAAATTGGAATGCCACCAGCAACAGCTGCTTCAAATAATAAGTGTACGTTTTTCTGTTTGGCTAGTGTCAGTAACTCATTGCCATGAGTGGCGATTAATGCTTTATTGGCAGTGATAACATGCTTACCATTGTTGATGGCGGCAACAACTAGATCTTTGGCAAAAGTTGTACCACCAATAAGCTCTAAAACAACATCAATATCGGTATTGTTGACAATCTCGAAGGCATCTTCGGTAATATTGATATCACCATCTGCACAAATTCTCGGCTCAGAGATACTTTTAACAGCGCCATGAGTGATGTTAATTTTCTCGCCGGTGCGTGCAAAAATTTCATCTTTATTGTTATTTAAAACATTAACAACGCCACCACCAACAGTGCCCAACCCTAAAATTCCAATATTCACGTCACTCTAATCCTATAAAAATTCTTAATAGGCTCGAATTATACCAATTGAAAGGCGATGGTTAGTGTTGTTCTAGCGGTTTATTTGGCTTTATTCAAAACAATGGCGCTACACTTTAGCGGACGCGAATAATGTGATGGAATTTTGTGCTGATTATCGAATAAAACTGGTGCTAAGGCTTTTAGCATGTCTTCGTAGATTGGTTTTTTAAAGTCAATAACTTCCTCAATAGGGCTCCAATAATCTACCCAAGCCCAATCATCAAATTCAATATCGGAGTGAGTGTCAAGCCTGATAGAATCTTCACTTGAGGTTAAGCGTAGCAAAAACCACACTTGCTTTTGACCAACACAAATGGGCTTTTGAGAGCGCCTAATATGATAATCAGGTAAGTCGTAGCGTAGCCATTTCGGGGTTTTAGCCAGTACACTAACATCGTGTATTTCTAGCCCAACTTCTTCATTAAGTTCACGAAAAAGAGCGTCTATATCACTTTCACCTTGATCAATGCCACCCTGAGGCAGCTGCCAAGAATCTTGTTTGTAACGTTTGGCTAATAGTACTTGTTGCTTATCATTAGTAATGACAATGCCAACATTGGCACGATAACCCTCTCTATCAATCATAACAAAGAATAAATAGTGTATTTAGTCGTCGTTAGAGAATGCACCGATTAGGTGAAGTAAGCTAGTAAACATATTATGAAGTGCAAGGTACAAACCAACTGTTGCAGAAATGTAGTTAGTCTCTCCACCATTGATGATCGCTGACATTTGACTCAACATGAAAGCACCCATGATCAATATGATTGCAAATGACATCAATAGTCCAAATGCTGAAGACTCTAGAAAGAAGAAATTAAGCAATGATAAAACGATGACAGCAATCATTGCAAAAAAGATCATGCCATTTAAAAAGCTAAAGTCTTTCTTAGTATTTTGTGCATAAAAACTAATTGCAAAAAACGCAACACCAGTGCCAGTTAGTGCTTGAATAACCATATCTGCACCATTTGGCATAGATAAGTAATACGTTAGCATTGGACCGATTGAGAATCCTAGTAAGCCAGCAATACCGAAAGCAGTCAAAATACCCATATTGCTATTTTGAGTCTTAGGTAAGACAAACCAAATTATTGCAATGGCTGCAATTGAGCTAACCATGGCTGAGCCGAATCCAGCACCTGATACAATTGAAAACCAAGAAGCTAATCCGCCAAATACCAATGTATAAGACAAAAGTTTCATTGTGTCTGATAAAACCTTATTTTTAACTCGAGTGTTGCTAATAGTAGCTGTGGTTGAAAATGTGTTCATAATTTATCCCCTAGGATTAAGTGTGTAAAATAATCTATTTTATACTGAAAATAAAACAATAGCATGAAACTGGTTCTAGGCTTAGGGGTGACAGGTTTTTCCATTGCTCGATTTTTAGCAAAGCAAAATATTGCCTTTAAGTTGGCTGATTCTCGCTCTCAGCCTACATTGTTATCAGAATTTTCAACTGAACTTCCAGGTATCAAGATATCAACAGGGGATTGGCAGCCGTCATTATTGGATGATGTTGATGAAGTATTTATCTCACCTGGCATCGCCCAAAGTGAATCAATCGTTATTTGGGCTAGAGAGAAAAATATTGAAATCACCAGTGATATCGAGTTATTTTCAAGATTTTCTCAAGCGCCAATTATTGGCATTACAGGCTCTAATGGTAAGTCTACGGTGACACAATTATTAGGTGAAATGGCACGCGCAAGTGGCAAAAAAACAGCGATTGGCGGTAATATTGGTAAACCAGCACTCGACTGTCTGAGTGATGATATTGAGCTTTATATACTTGAATTATCAAGCTATCAACTTGACTATACTAAAAAATTAGAGCTATTAACAGGTGTGGTATTAAACATCACCCCAGATCATTTAGATCGATATGATAGTTTTGAGCACTACACTTCTTCAAAATTAAGTTTGTATCAATATTGTCAAAATTTGGTTATTAATATTGATGAGCCATTGATACCAGCTAAAACCTTAGCCGTTCATTTTGGATTGGATATGCCAAAAACTGATCAAAATTTTGGAACAGTGACATGCCATGGAAGTTGTTATTTTTTAAAGGGCGATGATGTGCTTATGGGGGTTGACGAAATGCAGTTAATTGGCGAGCATAATGTGGCTAATATTTTGGCAGCATTAACACTGGGTGATCAAATTGGTCTGGATATGTCAGCTATGACTGGCTGCGTTAAAACTTTTAAAGGCTTAGAGCATCGATTGGAATGGATTTCACAACAACAAGGTGTGGAATTTTATAACGACTCAAAAGCGACTAATGCTTTATCAACCATCACTGCACTTAAGGCGTTAATTAGTAAACATGAAAACATTGTACTCATTGCAGGTGGTATTGCCAAAGAAGAAAGTCACGCAGATTTATTTGAGCTGATTAATCGTGATGTTGTGGCTACGGTGTTAATCGGGCAGAGCGCCAATGAATTTGAACTCGGTATTAATACAGCTCAAACCGTTCATGCACAAACTATGCAAGAGGCGGTTTCACTGGCCAAAGGCATGATTAACAATGGCGTTATTTTGTTATCACCAGCTTGTGCAAGTTTTGATATGTTTGATAATTTTGAGCATCGGGGCAATGCTTTTAAACAGGCGGTTGCAGCAGAATTATTTAATTAAGTGTTATGAAGTTCCCCCAATAAACTGGACACCAAATTACAACAATTTAGGAGTCCAAAATGACCAGAAAATACACAGCCTTTACCAAAGCGTTTAAACTAGAAGCCCTGCATTTGGCAAATCAACCTAACAC
>NZ_FQTP01000074.1:4891-7231 GCF_900128515.1 Bathymodiolus heckerae thiotrophic gill symbiont | reverse complement strand
CAACAATTTTTTGATTTTTGTCAGTGTTGTTTACATGGCCTTCAATAAGTTTTTGAGTCTCAAGCAGGGTTACTTGGTAATCATCATCAAACTCAAAGTTAATAAAGTAGAAGCCTTTGGTCTTATCTCTAACCGATCTTACTGATAAGAAATCAGTCTCCCAAGCTAGTTCAGCGCTAAATACAGTTTTTGAATCTGTTGTGTCTTTTTGCAAAAGAATAATAGTTGAGCCAAAATGAAAAATAAATTGACCGGCGCCACAACTTGAGGCTGGTGTAGTTGACAAATCACCACGCTCAAGCGCATCCGCAATTTGCTTCAATTGGGCGTTGTTTAGTTGGATGTACTTTGCATCTAGATAGACATCAACATCGGCATCAGGGTGGTTGTTTTTAATATATTCAACTAACTTATTTAACATGGCTTTGTACTGTAAATGAAAGAGATGGATTATACCTGATTACAGAAAAACTGCCAGAATGGTGTTAGCTTTGATCTAAACTATGTGTGTATTTAATCGCATAAACATCAAAGATGCTAATCGCCATTGCAGCAATAATTGGGCCGATAAATAAACCCAATATACCAAACTGCATAATACCTGCTAAGGTTGATAGTACGGTAATCAGTGTATGATCTAACGCACTTTTTTGACCAGATTTTTTAGAGATTTTTTGAATGATTAGCGGTCTAATAAAGTTATCTAAAATCACACCGATAAAAACAGCACCAAAGATAACAATAATTAAGGCATCAACATTTTGCCCTTGTGAGTATAGATATAGACTCAAAGGTAGCCAAATGATCAGGCCGCCGAGTACTGGAATAAAACTAGCTAGCGCCATGGCTAAACCAAAGTATAAAACCGGTAGCCCAACAAGCATCATTCCGATTGAAAATATTAAGCCTTGAAGAATAGCGATGATAAACACACTGCCAACTAAGCTAATAGACAAGCCTGCAAATTGATTAAGCAAAATATCATCCAAATGATTTTCCAAAGGTGATAAATCTTTCAAACGCTTTACTGTGTTTTTTCCATCAATATAGAAATAGTACAATGAAAAAATCATCACAATCAAAAAGAAAATGAAGTGAGAAGATAGATTAACAATACTTTTTAAAATCACCACTGAAAAATCTTTCAGACTGATAATAATGCTGTCCAAATTGTTACCTATCGAGTCTTTTAAGTTGTTAATGATTGAATCAGATAATGGCAGTGTCATGATGATCTGATTAAATATCTGCTTAGAGCTCTCCACGGTGAAATCTAATTTAATGATTTGTATTAGGTTTGATATTTCAATGCCACTCATTAACAAAATATAGCTAAGGGGTAATATCAGGATAACCGTTATCAGCAGTGTCATAATGATGGCAGAAACACTCGCAGAAAAACGAGTCTGTAATTTTGTGTATTGAGTAAAACTGGCAATGGCAATTAACAATGCTAAAAACAATGAAGGTATAAAAGGCATAAAAAGCCAAATAAGTCCGCCAATGGCTAGCAATAATAGGCTTAGTATAAAGCCGTGTTCGTAGGGTGTTTTGGTTTTTTTATTCATTGGTTTTCCATTTTTATAACGGTATAAGCGATTTCTTCATAAGGGTGTGCAAATTTCATGGCTTCGAGTGCACGTGGCAAATGATCATCGGTACAAATCATTTCTACTTTGTATTCTTTAATAACTTCCAACTTATCTAAAAGGCCAATAGTAGGATGAGCATCACCAATAGGTTTGAATTGACCCATACCAATGGTTTGCCAAGCACATTGTTCGTAGTTATTGTATCGGCCAGCACCTGCATCAAACATGGCATTTTTTACTATCTCTAAGTCTATTTCTGGTACGTAAAAACTAATTTGAACCATTAAAAAACCCCTTTTAAATAACGCAGTCTCTCATCTTCTTGCATGCGTTCAATAGCATATCTTAAAGTAGTTCTAGGCAGTTGTGCGTAGTTTTCTTGTAGGAAGGCTACGCAAACATTGCTATTTTTTTTATAAATTTCTCTTAACATCCAACCAAGTGCCTTATGAATTAAATCCTCTTTATCGTTTAATAATAGCTTGCCAATCCTGAGTGTCGGTTCAAAGTTAGCTTGCTTGATAAAGGCAAATGTAGAAACAATAGCAATGCGCCTGTGCCATAAGTTGGATGATGTGCCCCAATCATCAAGTATTGGCAATTGCGCCGGATAATTAAAAAGATAGTTGCCAATGATTTGAGGTGTTGAATAATCTACCAAATCCCAGTTATTAACTGCTTGTAAGTTGTTAATATAATAATTAAATACTTCATGTTGATTTCCGGCTTGATATTGATAAACCAAAAT
>NZ_FQTP01000074.1:0-4468 GCF_900128515.1 Bathymodiolus heckerae thiotrophic gill symbiont | reverse complement strand
GCCGGCGGATGTTTCTGGTGTGTTGAAGCTATTTTTCAGCGTATTGAAGGCGTTAGTGGCGTGGAATCTGGCTATTGTAATGGCCAGGTTAAAAATCCAACTTACCAAGATATCTGTACAGGAGTATCTGGCCATGCCGAAGTGGTAAAGATTGAATTTGATGAGTCTTTAATAACGTTTAAGCTGTTGTTGGAAGTATTTTTTGCCACGCATGATTCAACCACACTTAATCAACAAGGTAACGACAAAGGTACTCAGTATCGCTCTGCTGTGTTTTATATAAGCGTTGATCAACAAGCACAGACCAATCAATTTATTCAAAAAATGAATGCTCAAGTGGTTACTGAAGTAAGTGCATTAGATGTGTTTTATCCAGCAGAGGATTATCATCAGAATTATTTTAATAATAATTCAAATCAACCTTATTGTACGGCACTAATCACGCCTAAAATCAACAAATTTTTTGCTAAAAAACCATAAAATACACCTTATGAACGATCAACAATTACTTAGATATTCTCGACAAATAATGCTGCCAGAAGTGGGTATAGAAGGTCAAGAGGCATTACTCGGCTCAACCATGTTGTTAATTGGTATGGGTGGTCTTGGTGCACCAACTGCACTTTATTTAGCTGCTGCAGGTGTGGGCCATCTTATCATTGCTGATTTTGACACGGTAGAATTGTCTAACTTGCAGCGTCAAATAATTCATCACACGAACGATATTGGCAAGTTAAAGGTTGATTCTGCCAAACAAAAAATGCAGGCAATTAATCCAACTATTAAAATCACCAGTGTAAGTGATCTTGATGAAAATAATTTAGCTAAATGGGTGGGGCAGTCTGATATTGTTTTGGATGGTACTGACAATTTTGACACACGCTTTAAAATCAACCAAGCTTGCGTGACATTAAAAAAACCATTGGTATCTGCAGCAGTTATTCGCTTCGAAGGCCAGCTTAGTGTTTTTAAAGGTTATGAAGTTGATCAGCCGTGCTATCAGTGCTTATATTCAAAAGAAGGTAATAGTAATGAAAACTGTACTAACAATGGAATTTTGGCACCTGTAGCAGGCGTGTTAGGAACTATGCAAGCATTACAAGCTGCCAAAGTGGTGCTAAATCTTGGCGAGCAGTTGCTTGGCAAATTAATGATTATTGATGCGCTAGATCTTAGTTTTAGATCGGTAAAAATTAGCAAAGATGCTAATTGTCCAGTTTGCCAGTCAAGCTAATTTTTAACATAAAAAAAACACAAAAATTGTTAGACATCGCTGTATAATTGTCGCAATTAATTATTTAATTAAAGTATTTTTAAGTTGTAGCATCTTACAACGGATATTTTAAGATTTTCTAGGAGTAGAATATGAGCGGACAAATGCAAAGACCTAAGGTTCCTACAGGCGTAGTTGGTCAAGAGGGTAAACACCAAGTGACAACAACTCAAAACAGAAACAAAGATGGCGAAGTAGAGCCAGGTTTTCATGTTGGTTATACAACTGAGTGGAGTTCTGTTCAAACTGAAGTTCCTTACGAGACTCCTAAGCAGCCATAATTTTTAATCAGATTATTGCAAGAAAAGCCGCATTTATGCGGCTTTTTTTATTGCCTAATTTTTGCCATTGTTAAAATTTTCTAAATTTATATTGGCAAGCTAGTTTAAGGTCATGTTTTGAGTGTAAATAGCCATTTTTAGCTAAATAGTGGTTACTTATATCAGTATTTTGACTAATTTGTATGTAAAAGTATCCTTATTAACTCTAATTTTCATTATTTATGATATTTTTTTAATAATATTTTGGTTGAGTGGTCGTTTTTTTTAGCTAATTTTAATTTGACTAATTTTGCTATAATAATGACCATATTTTTAATTTAATAAATAAGTATATGAGTTGGTGGGGAAAAGCAATCGGTAGTGGCCTCGGGTTTATGATGGGAGGCCCACTAGGTGCAATTATTGGCGCTACTTTTGGACATCGAATTGATCAAGGGTTGGGTGGCGAACGTATCGGTATTGGCGATACAGAGCGTACACAAGTAGCATTTTTTACGGCTACATTTTCAATCATGGGTTATTTGGCTAAGGCTGATGGCAAAGTCTCAGCGTCGGAAATATCTATGGCTGAGCAGGTGATGACTAATATGCGTCTAATGCCTGAGCAAAGAAAAGCAGCCATCTCTTTGTTTAATCAAGGCAAGCAAGATGATTTTCCGATAGCTGATATTCTACTGCAGTTTCGTCGTGAGTGTCATCGTCGTAGTAATTTATTGCAAATGTTTTTGGAGATTTTGATCTCTACTGCATTGGCCGATGGCGTGTTACATGCTGATGAGAAAAAAGCACTTTATTATGTGGCACAACAACTGGGTTTTAATGCAGTACATATTGATCAACTAATTAAAATGGTTGGCGCTCAACAACATTATGCAGATTCTGCTCAGCAAACAAGCGCAAGTATTGATGACGCTTATGCAGTTTTAGGTATTGAATCTTCAGTAACCGACGGGGAAATGAAAACCGCCTATCGTCGTTTAATGGCTCAGCATCATCCTGATAAGTTGGTCTCTAAAGGCTTGCCAGAAGAAATGATTCGATTAGCTACAGAAAAAACTCAAGAAATTAATGCCGCTTATCGACAGATTAAAAAATCAAGAAAGTCACAATAAACCCCTTTTTTATTAGCAGATATATACTTTGCCAATTTGTAAAATGAGATAAAATAATTCTAAAATTCACAAGGAAAATTATGTTTGATAAATCACAAACTTTAGCCATCGTAGACGTTGATATTGCCAATGCAATTATTGCAGAAGAGATGCGCCAAGAAGCACACATTGAATTAATCGCTAGTGAAAACTACACCTCACCTGCGGTGATGGAAGCGCAAGGTTCTCAGCTAACTAATAAGTACGCAGAAGGTTATCCTGGAAAGCGTTACTACGGTGGTTGTGAGCATGTAGATGTAGTTGAGCAATTAGCTATTGATCGCGCCAAAGAATTATTTGGTGCAGATTATGCCAATGTGCAGCCGCATTCTGGCTCTCAGGCAAATGCTGCAGTTTTCCAAGCATTGTTAGTGCCGGGCGATACCATTTTGGGTATGAGTCTTGCACATGGTGGTCATTTAACACATGGTGCAAAGCCTTCATTTTCTGGCAAAAACTTCAATGCTATTCAGTATGGCTTAGATGAATCAACCGGTGAAATTGACTATGCTCAAGTTAAGGCATTGGCAAAAGAACACAAGCCAAAAATGATTATTGCAGGTTTCTCAGCGTATTCACGTGTGGTTGATTGGCAGAAATTTAGAGATATCGCTGATGATATTGGCGCATATTTAATGGTTGATATGGCGCACGTTGCTGGCTTAATTGCAACGGGTGAATATCCATCTCCAGTAGCTATTGCTGATGTGACCACCACAACAACTCATAAAACACTTCGTGGCCCTCGTGGTGGTTTGATTTTAGCTAAAGCTAATGAAGAAATTGAAAAGAAATTAAACTCTGCGATTTTCCCGGGCATTCAAGGTGGTCCGTTAATGCATATCATTGCAGCGAAAGCAGTTTGCTTTAAAGAGGCAATGAGTGATGACTATAAGGCTTACCAAAAACAAGTTAAGGTTAATGCGCAAGCAATGGCAAAAACTTTTATTGAGCGCGGTTTTGATGTAGTTTCTGGCGGTACTGACGATCATTTGTTCTTAGTAAGTTTTATTGATCAAGGATTAACTGGTAAAGCAGTTGACGCAGCGTTAGGTGCAGCACACATTACCGTTAATATGAACGCAGTACCAAACGATCCACAATCACCATTTGTAACCAGTGGTATTCGCGTTGGTACACCAGCGGCGACAACACGTGGATTTGATGAAACTGATTGTGCTAATCTTGCTACATGGATTTGTGATATTTGTGATGATCTTGATAATCAGTCAGTGATTGATGAAGTGCAAGCTAAAGTGATAAAACTTTGTGCGGCACATCCAGTATATAAATAAAGTAAATTTAGGGGGGGGATGCGCTGTCCATTTTGTCAATCTGATGATACCAAGGTATTAGATACTCGTTTAATTGATGATGGATCACAAGTGCGTCGTCGTCGTGAGTGTACTTCTTGTGGTGAGCGCTATTCAACTCGTGAAACCGTTGATTTAAACCTTCCACGTTTAATTAAAAGCGATGAATCTCGTGAATCTTTTAGTGAAGAGAAACTACGCTCTGGTTTATTAAAAGCCTTAGAAAAACGCCCAGTTAAAACTTCTCAAATCGAAACGGCAATTCAGCGTATAGAGCGCAAGTTGATGACTCAAGCTGAGCGTGAGGTGTCTTCAGCCAAAATTGGCGAATGGGTAATGGAAGAACTTAAAGCGCTTGATGAAGTGGCTTATATTCGCTTTGCATCTGTGTATCGTCAATTTCAAGACATTGAAGCCTTTAAAAATGAGATTGATAAACTCATGAGTAAG
>NZ_FQTP01000073.1 GCF_900128515.1 Bathymodiolus heckerae thiotrophic gill symbiont | reverse complement strand
GATTGTTTGTCTGCTCAATCCTGTTAATTCCTTGATTTGAACTGCGTTCAAATCAAGAGAAAAATACTTAATTATTTCTCTAAATTTCTTCTCTGAAATACGGGAACGATTTACATACTTGTTTTTTACTTTCATAACGGTACTTTAACATGATTTTAAATATGCTTGGGTTGTCATGACCCTTAATTAATACTGTTGGTTGGGCCACTGATATTAACTCTAAAAATCTTGCAAAACAATATATATTAAAGATTACTCTAGGGGTTGAATCTATTTCTGTGCAAGAGCTTAGAATTAAAATGAACGCTGAAGAAGATTTTATACTTTTGGATGTTAGAACTTTCAAGGAAAGAGAAGGGTCTAAGACAATATTGCCTACAGGTGAAATCCATATTCCTAGAGGCATGTTGGAAATAAAAGCTTGGAATAAAATACCTAAAGATCAAGAAATTATTGTTTATTGTGCCAAAGGTTCGCGTGGTCGAATGGCTACAAAAACATTGACTGATATGGGCTGGGACGATGTGGTAAATCTGTCTGGAGGAATTAAAGCGTATTATGAGTTGATTGATAAAGATTGTGGTTGCGACGCACAAAGTATCGCTAATACGCCAAAATTGTAAAATTTCAGAAATTTTGCAAATACCATAACTAGAATGCTGTTTTAGAGCTTAAAAGTGCCTTAAAGTGGCATTTTTTCGTTAAAAAACAAGTATTTATACTATTTTTTAGGAAGGCAAGGTCTTTCTCTTTGCTATTTTTACCTCATTCGCATTATTTCTAAAATTTTGTTGCACTATAATTTGTCCATGATCAGATCAATTATTAGTTCAATGCGATTGCCATTTTTAATACTGACACCAGTGTGTTTATTTTTGGCCTGGAGTCCTGTTTTTTCCAAGGGTGTTGATATTCAAGTGCATTTATTTGTACTGACATTCATTGGTGCAGTGATGGCGCATATTAGTGTTAATACTTTGAATGAATATCTTGATTTTAAAAGTGGTATAGATCTAAATACCAATAGAACCGCATTTAGTGGCGGTAGCGGGGCGTTGCCTAATAACCCTGAAATGCTGAAAACTATTTTCACCGTTGGTGTTGTATCTTTATTGATAACACTATTGATCGGTGTCTTTTTTATCTGGACCTATGGCTGGCAATTATTTCCTATCGGCATGGTTGGGTTAATATTGGTTATTGCTTATACTCGTTGGATCAATCGTTATCCTTGGCTGTGTTTGATTGCATCAGGTTTTGGATTTGGCGTATTAATGACTGTGGGTGCACATTTTGCCGTTACTGGATTTTTTAACGATAAATTATGGTTAATTAGCTTAGTGTCTTTTTTCTTGGTAAATAATTTATTGTTGTTAAATCAATATCCAGATATTGATGCGGATAAAGCGGCTGGTAGAAATCACTTCCCAATTGCTTATGGTGTATCAGCAAGTAATGCGGTGTACTTGGTGTTTTTATTACTCACTATGTTGGTTGTTATTCTTGGTGTTTTGATAGATAGCTTGACAAATTTAAGTTTGATCGCTCTATTGGCAATATTTCCAGGATTTTATGCATTAAGTGGCGCTATTAAATTTAAAGAAGCTATCGGCCAACATTCTCAGTATTTAGCGGCCAATGTATTGGTTGTGCTGTTGGTGCCAGTTTTACTGGGAATTACCATTCTATTTGGGTGATTAATGCTCTCTAGTGGCGCTAAAGGTAAGATTAGGGTGGCGCCCCATGGTAAGTTGAAGGTTAACCATCGAAGGCGCTAAATATGCCAACATGCCAGCAGAGTCGATAGCAACATTGTTACCAGCTTTGATTTTTAGCTGTTCGATATCTTTGTCATCTCCAGTTACCCAGCGCGCTGTGGCAATAGCAATTGATTCAAACTGACAGTCAACACCGTATTCATACTTTAGGCGATGAGCGACCACGTCAAATTGCAAGATACCAACTGCACCTAATATTTGTGAGGTGTTGATGATTGGACGAAATACTTGCGCAGCACCTTCTTCTGAAAGTTGGTTTAGGCCTTTTTGCAAAGCTTTAGCTTTAAGTGGGTCTTTAAGTTGAGCACGACGAAACAATTCTGGCGCAAAGTTAGGGATGCCTTGGAAAGTTAGCTTTTCACCTTGGGTGAAGGTGTCACCAATACTAATACCACCATGGTTATGAATGCCGATCACGTCACCTGCATGGGCAATGTCTGTACTAGAGCGTTCACGCGACATAAAAGTAACCGCATTAGCAATTTTAATTTGCTTGCCAGTTGACACTTGTAAGACTTTCATGCCTTTTGTGTATTCACCACTAACGATACGCATAAAGGCTAATCGGTCATGGTGTTTTGGATCCATGTTGGCTTGAATTTTAAAAATGAATCCAGTGAGTTTGGTTTCATCGGGTTTAACTTCACGTATGTCTGACTCTCTATTTTGAGGGATAGGTGCGTATTCAATAAAACCGTCTAGTAAGTTTTGAATACCGAAGTTAGAAATGGCTGAGCCAAAAAATACTGGCGTTTGTTTTCCCGCTAAAAAATCATCCACGGTGAATGGTGTCGTGGTCTCTCGAATAAGTTCTACTTCTTCACGCATTTCAGCTGCAACATCAGCACCCAAAATTTCATCAAGCTTTGGATTATCAACACCTTTGATAATGACATTTTCACCAATTTCAGAGTTCTTTCCTGCTTCGTACAAGTAGACTTTGTCTTCAAGTAAATGCACCACACCCTTGAAGCGCTTACCCATGCCGATTGGCCAAGTAATTGGTGCACATTCAATGTTAAGTACGGTTTCGACTTCATCTAATAGATCAATTGGTTCTTTACCTTCACGGTCCATTTTATTGATAAAGGTAAGGATGGGTGTGTCACGCAAACGACAAACTTCCATCAGCTTAATGGTGCGCATTTCAACACCTTTGGCAACATCAATTACCATTAATGCTGAATCTACAGCAGTAAGTGTACGATATGTATCTTCAGAGAAATCTTCGTGTCCTGGCGTATCGAGCAAATTGATAACATGGTTGTCGTACTCAAACTGCATGATTGATGAAGTAATGGAAATTCCTCTTTCCTTTTCCATTTCCATCCAGTCAGAAGTTGCATGGGTACTGGATTTTCTAGCTTTAACACTACCGGCAGTTTTGATCGCACCTGCATAGAGTAACAATTTTTCGGTAACAGTGGTCTTACCTGCGTCAGGGTGAGAAATAATAGCAAAGGTACGACGTTTAGAAACTTCAGACATAATTAACTTTTATTGGTAATAATTAACTCAACGCCAGATTCGTCAAACATCTCTTTTGAGAGTTGAACGCTTTCATTCCAGTTATCAAGTTCTTTGGATTTTTCAACCACGACTTTTTTAATGCCCACTTGAATAATACCTTTGGCACATTCTGAGCAAATTGGCAGGCCGTAAACATATAAGGTTGCGCCATCCAACGAGGTGCCAGAGTAAGTGGCATTGTAAATAGCATTCATTTCTGCGTGAACCACTAACTTATACTTAGTATCGCGATTATTGTAGCGTTCATCGGTATCATGAATGCCACGTGGAAAGCCATTAAATCCTTGAGATAAAACCTCTTTTTTACTGCCAACAGTGACAGCACCAACCTGAGTTGATGGATCTTTTGACCAGGTAGATACCTCAGCTGCTAAAGCTAGGTAGCGTTTGTCCCATTTGTCCAATGTATTCATCTAGCGTATTTTAATAGATGCTAGGCTAACAAGCACTAAAATTAAGGTAATCATCCAAAAGCGTACAATGATTTTCGGCTCTGAAATGCCTTTTTTTTCAAAGTGGTGGTGAATCGGTGCCATTAAGAAAAAGCGTTTTTTAGTGCGTTTATAATAGGCTACTTGAATAATGACTGAAACGGTTTCAGCAACAAACACGCCACCCATAATAAATAGTAAAATTTCTTGACGAAGAAGAATGGCAATAACCGCTAAGATTGCACCAAGTGCTAATGAGCCAACATCACCCATGAAGATTTCAGCAGGATAGGTGTTAAACCATAAAAATCCAAGACCAGCACCCATGAGTGCAGCGCAGATTACAAATAATTCACTCGTGCCTGGCATAAAAGGCATGTTGAGGTAATTAGCAAAGTTGTAATTGCCACTAATGTAGGCAAATAAAGCCAGTGCACTAGAAATTAAGATAACCGGCATAATGGCTAAGCCGTCTAAACCATCGGTTAAATTCACCGCATTTGAAGAACCAACAATAACAAAATACGTCAGTACAAGAAAGCCAGCAATGCCTAATGAAAAAGTAATGTCTTTAAAAAATGGAATTAGTAGTTCGGTTTGGATGGGATTGTCAATTGTTATTACAATCCAAAGCCCAATGATAATTGCACCAACCGACTGACCGAGCATTTTTTTGCGCGAGCTTAGTCCGTCAGAAGATTTGTGTTTAATTTTTAAGTGATCATCAATAAAACCAATACCACCAAAAATAACCGCTGTAGCTAATACAATCCATAAATACACACTTGACCAGTCCGCCCAAATCAGTGAGCTAATACTAAAGGAAAATAAGATCATTACACCACCCATAGTAGGTGTGCCTGATTTGGACAAATGGGATTTTGGGCCATCTGTCCTGATTACTTGGCCAATTTGATATAAATGTAATTTCTTAATAAAGTAATGTCCAAGTGTAAGGCTAATGAGTAGCGCAGCCAACATGGCTAGAACAGCTCTTAATGTTAGATAGTTAAGAACCTCAAAACCAGAGTCAAATTGCGTTAGAAAGTTGATGAGCTCTAAAAACATAAGCAGTTAGTTGATGTCATTAATCGATAGCAATTCTAATTTAAAAATTAGAATACTATCAAAAGATAAGCCACGATTACTATCACCATAGATTTGGTAATACGGTGCAATTAGTGTGCGAGTTTCACCAACACTCATCTCTAATACTGAAGTGTCAATAAGGCTAATAATAGTGCCAGATCCTGCCGAAAATGGCAGTGGCTCGCCAGCTTCTCTCATGTTGGTGCCATCATCTAAGTCGATCGTTAAATTAACCTTAACTAAATCACCTTTATTGGGTTTGTCGCCATTACCAGGTTGATTAATTTCAGAAAAATGCCCTTGTTCGGTTAATTTCGCATTGACATAATTGGCACGTACAAAGCTTGCAAGTTCGTCTTGCTTCTTTTTTAGTTTTTTCTTTTCTTGATTGTTACGCGCTTCATTGATCGCATTAAAAGCTGCTTCGTCAGTATCGAAATTTTGAGCTTTCTCGCCAATGCGAATGATTTTTACCTTGCGAATAAAGTCACCTTTTTTGATATCATTAACCACATCCATGCCTTCAACAACATAGCCAAAAACAGTATGCTTTCCATCTAAATGTGGCGTTGCTACATGAGTAATAAAAAACTGTGAGCCATTAGTGTTTGGACCAGAGTTGGCCATAGACAAGGTGCCAGCCTTGTGGTGTTTTAAATCTGTAATTTCATCCTTAAATTTATAGCCCGGACCACCTCTGCCAGTACCTTCTGGATCACCACCTTGAATCATAAAGTTATTGATAACACGATGAAATTTCAATCCATTGTAAAAAGGCTTGCCCGTTTGAATATTTGATGCCTTTGTTCCCTGCGCTAGACCAACAAAATTAATGACAGTTAGTGGTGCTTTTTCAAACTCAAGTTGAATAGTGATATCACCTTGGTTGGTGTGTAAGTTTGCATACAAACCATTGTCAAGTTTTGCTTGGGATGAAATTGAAATAAGGCTGGCAAAAAGCAGTGCTAAGAGACGTGTCATATGAGGATTTTTAATCATAAAATAAAGTCATTAATGATACCGCAAAACACAACAAAAATAAGGGTAACAATTAAAGGGATCCTCTATAAATTCTGGTGAAATTTTGCAAGTGATTTTAGGTTTTTTAACCAGGCATAATTTTGTAGGCAATAGTTATTCATATTGCGGGAAAATTTAACAAAGTTAAAAAAAGCCAAAAATTCTTGCCCGAAGGGACTTAGCTAAATTCTTATAGGCGTTATAAAATAATCCACCCTATGAATGACTAGGGTTGTAAAATTTTACTTCCCCTATAAAAATTTAGCGTTGTCAAAAATTATCAGAGTTTACGGAAGATCCCTAGAGTAAAATACATCTAAATTTATTATTGCTTTACCCAAGGAGTAGCACATGTCTTTATTGATTACCGATGAATGTATTAACTGTGATGTTTGTGCGCCGGAATGCCCAAATGATGCTATTTATATGGGTGATGAAATCTATGAAATAGATGGCGACTTATGTACAGAGTGTGTTGGTCATTTTGATGAGCCACAATGTGTTGAAGTTTGCCCTGTAGATTGTTGTCTACCTGATAAAAATCGCGTGGAAACTGAAGAAGAATTGCTGGCCAAATTAAAGTAAGTTTAGTCATGCATTAAAAAGGCGACCCTTAGGTCGCCTTTTTAATGTTTAGCGTTTTAGGTTTATTTTCCTAATGTCGCTTTTAACGCTGCCAACAATAGAGTGATATTCTCTTTTCTTGAAGAATGCCCCATTAGGCCAATGCGCCATACTTTGCCTGCATAAGCACCAAGACCTGCACCGATTTCTAAGTTGTAATCATTAAGTAATGTTGCACGAACAGCTACATCATCAACACTTTCTGGAATGAATATAGAGTTAAGTTGTGGCAGACGATCGGCTTTGTCTACTAAGAATTTAATACCCATTGCCTCAAGACCATCTCTTAATTCTTCATGATTCTTTTGATGACGTGCCCAAGAATTTTCCAGGCCTTCGTCAGTAATCATTACTAATGATTCATGTAAACCGTACAAAGTGTTTACAGGTGCTGTGTGGTGGTAAGTTCTTTTTGCGCCCTCGCCCCAGTAACCCATTACCAGGTTTAAATCTAGGAACCATGAAGTAACAGGTGTTTTTCGGTTTTTAACTTTTGTTAAAGCGCGTTCATTAAAGCTCACTGGAGAAATACCCGGCATAGCTGACAAACATTTTTGCGTACCAGAATAAATTGCATCAATTTCCCATTCATCAACACGTAGCTCAGAACCAGCTAATGACGTTACTGCGTCAACAATAGTAATACAATCATTTTCATGAGCAATCTTACAAAGTGCTTTAGCGTCTGATTGTGCACCCGTTGAAGTTTCAGCGTGAACAAAAGCTAAGATTTTTGCATCAGGATGATCCTTTAAGGCTTGCTCAACTTTATCAACGGTTACTGCCGAACCCCAATCATCTTCAACAACAATTGCTTCGCCACCAAGACGCGTGATGTTTTCTTTCATACGCATGCCGAATACA
>NZ_FQTP01000072.1 GCF_900128515.1 Bathymodiolus heckerae thiotrophic gill symbiont | reverse complement strand
CCTTAGCTCATATACCATTCGAGCCGTTCAAAACGCAATTATCACAGGAAAGCCTCTGGCCGACCTGATGTGTGCTTTGATGGCTCGGTTAGTTCCTGGATAGAGCTAATAGGGGAACACTGATGACGGATTAATAAGAATGGTATAGAAAAACTGGAAGAAATAGCAAGACTAAGGCACCTGGAAATAAATAAGCGTCCAATGTTTGGGCAGGATTTTTGTTTGTCATCAGTGCTGTAGCAATAGGCGCATAGCTGGCTACGTAACTTATTGCTACAGTGCTGATGGCGGACAAAAAGACCAGCAAAGATGGATGATGTGTGTTTCCAGGTGCCTAAGACCCTACCCTGGCTCATTGAATCATTTGCCCCCGCTGAAAGCGAGGGCAATAATGCACATTTAACCTTAAACCCGCAGTTAATCGTTATAAAATATTATAGGTGACTGAACCTTAAATATATCGATCACAAATACTTGGCCACCCTTTGGGTGGACTAAGCCGTACTCAATTGCGGTTTCCAGGATTTAAAGATCGGGACAACTATCCGGCCTGTCATTATTTGAACTAAAAATAGAACTGAAGGCACCACGTTGCTACCTTGTTGTGGGGTCAGCATACCCGCTAACATCAAAATCTGCACAATGGCGTAATTTACCAGTCACTAACATTGTCGAAATAACGCCGTCATCATAACTGAAAGGTAAATCATGTGATGCGCAGGTAGCGGCAACCGCACGACCTTCGATTAATTCTACTGAGGTACACAAGCCCCAGAGACGATCAGGATCTTTATAACTATAGGTATCATTTTTCGCAGTACTGCTTAATGTCCACCCTTGACACGGCAAGTCCAGGTTACCATTAAATAACGCGACATCATTGCTTTGAAAGCGCAAGGTTGCTTTTACAGTGCCTTCTTCATCTCCATTACAGCGCGGGTCATCCCGACTCTCTTTGGCACCCGCAACAACATTGCTTGCATCCGCCCGTAATGTCAGATAGCTGGCCGGTGTTCCATCCCCATGCTGAATAAAAATAAAGTTCGAACCGGTTAATTGTAATGCCGGTGGCTGGGCAACTTCCAGTTTAAGAAAGTACATAAGATCAGTATTATATTGAGTACAACTACCACCATTGCTACAGTCACCATCCTTGCTACACGTAGTACTGCTATCGTTACTGCAAACACCGTTCAAGTATGAGCGTACATGACAGCCTATGCAATTAGCCCGATCATAGGATTCCATTGAGGTATTGCCCAATATAGGGCGCTTTTGAGTAACTGTTCCATCAGTGTTCGTAGCCAGTACCACTTGTTCACGGATAACGCCTTGATTAATCGGTTTAACATCCGGTGTTGCTGCAATGAATTGCGCCGCATTTTGGCAACTTGAATAACTGGTCGCCTGCCAATGAGCACTAATTAGCTGGTACTGCGTCCAGGGCGACTGCCCATTGGCATCCGGTGCACTGGTAATCGCAGTATAGCAAGCGGCATTCTGATCATTAGCGGCCGGGTAAGATGCCATACAACTTGCGCTAGTACCGCAATCAGAGTCAACAGTACACTGAGTATCAACATCATTAGAACAGTAGCCATTTGCAACAGGTACTTGTCTACATAACTGTGATAAACCGCCTACTGGATTGGGTGGTAAATCCAGGCACCAGCCATCTGTGCCATCCGGGTTAATAAAAGGGTTGATACATTCATCTATACCATTCATCGCCGGCGGCTGATTACATTTTGCACAGGTTTCATTTCCTTCAGCATTGCAGTTATTTGGATTTAGACTGGAAATGACAGAAGTGTCTGCAGGACAGTTGGTATTGACGGATGACGAGTGTGTTCCTGGTGTAATCTGGGTACAATCTAAAGCATTGGCATTATGCTCATAGGTTGCCCATATCCAGTTTGGCTGCTTAACGGTTTTATGCCCCATGTGCATTCCAACCATGGCCATGGATTTAAGCTCACAGGTATCAACCTGACTACTGTTACGATAGTTTGGAGAATAAACCAGGCTATTGCAAAATATAAACATGGCCGTTATGTTATCCAGTAAAAAGAAACTTAGCTTATAAAACTGGAAGTGTGTAAATTACAAATAACGCTGACTCCGGAAAAATCGCGGAACTTAGGTAACGCGCAATAAATAAGCTACCCGTATTACGCAGGATTTTTATTTGTATTCAAGACGCAACGTAGGGCGCATAGCAGGCTATGTAACCAAAGTTGCAACGAAGAAGGCAAATAAAAAGACATGTTATAAGGGTGGTTATTTATTGCGAGTTGCCTTAAACATAAATAGACTCAATAATGGACAGACAATCTTTTATATTTAATCAAATTCATATTGAAGCGGCGCGCAATGCGTCGGATGATTTCAATTTGTTTCATGACAAGCACAAGTGGTTGCAAATTACGCACAACCCTTTTAAGGGGCCTATTGTTCTAGGCTTTCAGTTAAATGCAATGATTGAATATCAATTTCGCCTGTATCGGGAGACGCAGTATGAAAACCGGATTATTGCTGAAAATGGCCTGCGCTTCAGTAATTATCAGATCACCTTCGTTAATGCCGTACGCCCGGATAGAGACTTGTATCTGGACATAAAAAAAACCTTGATCAAAACCATTCCCGAGCTGACTCTATCCAACCGGGTTGCAATTAAGTCCAACAATAAAACCGTTTTACTGGGGTCTAAAAAAGAGACTGCCTCGCCCTTATTTCTTGCCGACACTGATTTATCAAACCTACCTGATCTAAATACGGTCCCGGATTGTTCGACAGTTCCTGGCAGCGACTATTTTTTGAAACGCAAATATGTCAATAATGGTAATGCCAAGAATTTCTTGTCTGGCTCCCTGGCAGAGCAATCCGATTACTTTGATGAACTCGATGGACTGGAGGAATACCCGGAAATATTTCCCTGTAGTTTAACCTCAGGGGCATTGCTGGAAAAAGCACAGGTAGAAGACCAGCATGATTTTAAGCGTAATCCGATGGTTTATACTTCCCACAGCATTTCAGTGAACCGGGAACATCTGCGCCTGCTAAAAAACAATCATAAGCTGCATATACTGGTCAAACAGTTGCCCGAATCAAAATCGCGCACTTTGAATAACACTAATATCATGTTACGCGTATATGAATGCTACGGCCTGCTGGAAGATGCCAAGGTATTATTCAGAACCCGCTTGTGCCTGGTACCGCTGGAAGAATTGCTCAATGGCTTAAGCAAACGTAAATAACTTTCTGTATTACTCAAATCGATTATCAATAAGCACTTCTTTTTTATCTAACTGGCCACCCCGTGGGTTTTCTGCCTGTGTAGCCTTACCTATCGCTAAACACAGAGAAATCACATGGTCATCAGGTAAGTTGATCAACTGACCTACTGCTGCAAAATCAAATCCATCCATAGGACAGGAGTCATAGCCCATTGCCTTTGCCGCTAACATCAGTGTTTGTGCAGCAATACCACACGAGCGCATGGCTTCATCTCTTTGCACTTGATCCTGACCACGATAATATTGGTCGATGGCGGGCAGAAGAAAATCTTGTGTTGCCTGATCTGCATTGACCCAATATCGCCCTGGTTGCTTTTCCCTGGCCTTCAAATCAGCACAGATCACAATAAATAATGAGGCATCTGTTACTTGCGCCTGATCCCATGCGACCGCTCTGATTTGCTTTCTTAATTCTGGCTCGGTGACATTAACAAAGCGCCAGTTTTGTATATTAAATGCAGTCGGCGAAAGCAGTGCCAAAGAAAATAGCTCATCTGTTTGCTGGTCGTTGATACGGTGATTTGCATCAAAATATTTAACGGCTCTACGCGTCTGTATTGCTTCTATTGTATGCATGTTTACTCCTTTATAAGATTGATTTTTTTACCACGAAATACACGAAACACACGAAAATTAACAAAAGACACCTTGTTCTACTTGATCATCAACCTTAACGCCTGAATAATTCTCAACTAATCGATAAAGCATAGTTTGAACAATAAAACCCTTCTTTAAAAAGAATTTCTTTCGTGCTTTTCGTGTCTTTCGTGTCTTTCGTGGTTAATATTCTTTATACTTTTTCACAAAGAAACACACAAAAAAAGAACAAAAGATACCTCACAGTATTATTCGCTCAATTTGAACTCCTGGATAATGTCCAAAATTAACAATGAGACCTAAACGTAAATCAGTTGACTTTAAATAGTTAAATGCCTGAGCTTTATGTTCTGACGTTACACATTTCACTGCTTTTAGTTCAACAATTATTTTTCCATAACAATCAAGTCAGGTTTATATATCTGTTGAAGTTCCTCTCCTTTATAAGTTAACCTTAATACCTTCTGAGCAACAAAAGGGATTTTGCATTTAGATAACTCTTTCTGTAGACATTTTTGATATACAGCCTCTAAGAAACCACACCCCATTTCGCGATACACCTCAAATATAGCTCCCTGAATAACATAACACTCTTCTTTAAAAAGAATTTTTCCTTTGGTGTCTTGATTTCTCATAAATCAACTCGTCTATATCATTCTCAATATATACAACATTTTAGGCTGGCATAAGGTACCCCTTATCACTTTTCTACCACGAAAAACACGAAGCACTCGAAAAAAGACTTTTAAAGGTTTTTTTCGTGTTTTTAGTGTGTTTCGTGGTTAATAGCTCTTTTTATCATTCTGGCAAATCACTAAGCGATAAGATTTTTGTTACATCATATGCTGGCTCTTGGTAAGGGTGTGCCTGCAACAGAGCTACTACCACTTGTTTAATCAACTGGTCATCACACACCATTTCTACTTTATATTCATCAAGCGTGGTAATTTTCCCGGTTTCACCGATAAACGGCTGGCTGGCTGCCAGCGGCTTAAATTGCCCTGTTCCCAAAACCTGCCAGGCACAACAATCATACTCGCCTATCTTTCCTGCTCCTTGCGCAAACAAGGCTGCTTTTACTTGTTCAACATGACTTTCTGGTACGAAAAAACACAGTTTATACATAGCTTATATGTAGTTATGCAGATTTGATCTGATAAATTGAATAATTGAAGGGGGCATCATGTTTACTTTCCAGTTCAGAAATTTTGTTAATACTGCCTAGGCTTGATCCACTCCATCCGGCTGAGTAAGATACAAAAGCGTGAAACCAAGAATTACAAGCAAACGGAAAGCTGCCTGTTGGCCGTTCCAGATTTTGGATTGCCACATTAAAAACCATTCCCCGCCTAGCGCGATAAACCCTCCTAGCCAGCACAAAACTGCTATTAAAGCTTCAACAAAGATGATAAGAAAATAAGCAGCGTGATAAACAAAGTGCGTATCAATTGCCCGCCATGAGTCTCTATTATGCAGAAATACCGTATCCATCCTAAGCACGTGCGCAACAAACTCATAGTTCGAGCCATAATCCGCAAGATTGTTAAACACTACTAATGAAACATAAAACGCGACTGCCCAGACAAGAACAACCTTTGAATATCTTGTGTACACAGTACCTCCAGGCATCTAATCAAGTATTATTCCTAGTGCTACACTGGAATTCTTATCTAACTAAAACCTTTATCTAATTAAAATGTCGTGGAGCATCCATGCATTTATGCAAAAGACGGACTATTAAAATACCCTTATTTAATTTTTTATAAAAAATTAAATGTGAGCGGTGTTGGAAGGATAAATAATCTGAACGAATATGCTCAACTTCTATTCCTAGATCAGGATGACCATCAAGTGTCTCAAAGCATTTTTCTAGGGATGCATGGTACTCAATCATTACACTAGCACCAAAGTTAATCATCGAATAATCAAGGATAGAATCTAAATCAGTGCTCGCTTTAGCTGAGAGACTATACACTTATACCGTGTCTTTCTTTAGCATCATTCAAAATATCCGCCATACTGCGGTCAGTGACTCCACTTTTTTCACCTTCAATAAGAGCCGAACGGAGCATTGCTATTTTATTTTTATGTTCTTGATCAAGACGGATTAGTTCGCGTAGATATTCGCTATCATTGTCATATTTTCCAGTATCAATTTGTGACCTGATCCATGATTCCTGTTGCTCTGTAACAGCTATAGTTTTGCGTTGCATCGGCATCTCTTGTTCTCCTAATCTCCACGATCGTATGATTATATCATACGTAAAATCTTTACTCACATTTCTAACGCCTACTTCACATCTTTCACCGCAAGCGTAATTTTGTGGATTTTGCCAGTAAAACGGGTCTCGTCGCGTCCGATACCGATGCCTTCAGCGACTGGTGTCTGATTGTCTAGACCAACATCAGCCGTTTCATCGGCGGAGAATATCAGAGGCTGGGTCTTCTCGATCCGCCCCTTGGCGACGGTTTTTCCGTTGACGGAGAGAGTCGCTTCGCCGCCTTTCCCGAGTCCACCACCATCGTAGACAAAGTTCAGTAAAATAGTCGCATCGCCCGCAGCAATTGTGCTGGTCGATGATACAGTAAAATGTTCTAAGCCAAGATAGTTGTAGGTGTAGGCTGGTTTTCCGTCTTTTATATAGAGCGACCAGCCTCCGAACCGCCCACCCTGAGAAAGAATCACACCATTCGCTCCACCCTTGGGAATCACAACCTCGGCCGTGATCGTCTTCGAGCGGTTCTTCACATTCATGAAGGTATTCTCCAACATACCGTCCATCCCTGAGTAGAGCGTAAGTGTTGTTCTGACACCCAGGAGATCTGGACGACCTGCAATGGCAGGATTCATCCGCGCAATTACCCGATCATCAATCAGCAAAGCATGGTATTTCTCAGCTTCGCCCATGAACAGCGCCTCCATCTCGGCAACTTTCTGCGGATATTTGTCAGCCAGATTATTGGCAAGGCTGAAATCTTCATTTACATTGTACAAATCCCATGTGTCTGTCTCCAATGGAGGCATATTAACGGCTTGCCACGGCGCACGATGGATAGTGCGTGCAAACCAGCCATCTTTATAGATCGCCCGATTACCAAACATCTCGAAGTACTGGGTTGTATGCCGTTCTGGGGCATCTGCATCATTGAACGAATATAGCAGGCTCGTCCTAGGCTGTCGAAATATAGCATTCAAATTGTAAATATCTATAATATTCAATGCCTTGAAAAATATATTCTGATTAAAAGGCGACATATAGTCCCGAATCAGCTCTCTAATTTCTCCCATTTATTAAATAATCAATCACTTACAAATATGTGGAAGGATTAACTTTGCCATAATCCAGCCCTATTTTCCTTTGTAATTTATCATATTATGGATTATAGTTAATCTAACTTGATATCAATTTTAGAGGGTAAATAAATCCCCGAAAATAAAGAGTGGGAAG
>NZ_FQTP01000071.1 GCF_900128515.1 Bathymodiolus heckerae thiotrophic gill symbiont | reverse complement strand
ACTCCAATCCATGGTTCCTAAAGCGGAATAAGAAGGCAACACAACCATTAAACTATCCAATGTAGACAGAAACCTGAATTGGCAATTCAAATGATCACTTAATTACTAAGCCACTTCATATCGAAACGCATAACTAATAATCACATAGACTTAGCGATTATCAGCTTTGTCCAATAAGGGTTTAACCGCTGAATGAAAGAAATCCTGTTGATTAGTTGTCCCAGAAAGTAACCACCTGCTTAATAAACCAGAACTTAAATGGGTATCCCAGGCTAAAGATAACGGTAATAACACCTGTTCATTGTAAGTGGCTTCAATTTTATCGCGTAAATCTTTAAGAATATCCCAACCTTCAGAACGCGCATGATCAGCAAATTCAGAAAATAAACGGTAATTCTGATCAAACTGATAATGTTGATCACAATACTGCTTATATTGAAGCTCAGGCGTTTTTTGTTGCCATTCGATTGACTGGTTAAGGGCGTTAAAAAACTCAATAGCAACAGAGAGTGCCTGATAAACATAATGCAATGCCAGGCGTGGAACATCGTTGCTAGAAGGTAAATGCTTTGCACACCAATAGCCATCTAATCGTTTGCGAATAATACCTAATAATGCATCGGGTTGTAACAGTGCAGATGTGTCTAAAATATGATCCCGTAATAAACGACAAAGCTGTTTTTCCACGTCCAAAAAGCTCATGACATCAGCTAAAGAAACCTCATCCAGCTCATGCAAACAATCTGTCAGTTTGAGTAAATCAGCTATCTGAGATAAAACATCATAACTTCCATTACGACGGGTGCTATCTCGCCATTGCCCCAAAAACACAGATACAGAAGCACTATATTTAGCCGATAGAACTAAATGTTTAAAAACAGTGGGCAGTTCAAATTGCAAATGATAAGAAAAGTCCGTTACGAACAAACGAATTAGCAAATTACGCAAGCTCGGTGACTCTTCCGTATATCCAAAATGTTCATGGACTAGTCCCCAAAAAATTTCTTGAAGGTCGTATTTGCCCAAGTCATCCCAAACTGGAGGGTAATCATCCAGATCAGTTTGATCAGCCAATTGTTGAAACAGCGCTAGTAACAAATTATTAAATTCAGGTTGATCCGCTTTAACTGTAACAGCCATCATTTTCTGGCTTAATTCTTTCTCGCTGTCATCTGGGAGAACCCACTGCTGTAATTGTTTTAATCGTCCTTTATTGGCAAAGAATTTTTGATGATGAACAATATAATCATGTAGCTGTTGCTGTTTTAAACCCAGGTCATCCAGAATAATCGAAGCACGATCCGCTTTAAAGGAATAACTGAAATAACGACAATCCAGGAACCAGTCCGTTTCAGGCTCGGGTTGTAGGGTAGGGGAATACATTAAAAAACGTTGATCAGGCTGTTCACGTTCAATGCGTATTTTAATGCCGAGAGCGGGTTCCTGATCCATCCTGATCAGTAAAACATCATCTAGCTCAGGAATGCTATCGACAAACTCAGCATCAGGGTCATGCCAGAAAATAAGTCGATTATTGTCTTCAAAAAAAAGACGAGACAGGGTTTGTTTTATTTGGGGGATGTCCATATTACCTATTACTCGAAATAATTGCTTCGATATGCTCTTTTAAATCAGGTAATCGGTTTTCTAATATCTGCCAGACTTGTTGGTTATCAAGTCCCAAATAATCATGTACCAAAACATTTCTGAAGCCTGAAATAGCACGCCAATTAATTTCAGGATGCTGCAGTTTTAATGAATCTGAAATTTTTTGTGTGGACTCAGATAAAATTTGCAAATTACGGATAACAGCATCTTGTACCATTGATGAATTCATAAAAGTAAACTGATCACTTTCCGTATACTCTTCAATGCGATCTATACAATCAATGATATGTTCTAGATAAACCATGTCATCTTTCATAAAGGTACTGCTTCCTTTAATATTTGAGTTTTTATTTTTGGGTGTAAAGAAGTACCAGTTACTAAATCGACCTTACGATGTAGCAGATCTTGTAGATCCATTAATAACTCACCTAAATCAAATAAATCGCGTCCATCCTCAAGGTCAACTAAAAAATCAACATCACTTTCACTGGTCGCTTCATCTCGAACCATTGATCCAAAGAGACGAATATTTCTAATGCCGTGCTGTTGAGCCAATTTTAAAATAGAGGCTTTATTTGAAGTGATTAAATTATTCATATTTAGTGCGGATTAACTGGAAGGCTTGTTTTATTGGGAAAGTTGTACCAGCATCAATTTGTTCAACGGCCTCTTTAACGTCTTGTTTAATTAGTTGCTGGTTCTTATTGGGAGATTGATGAATTAACGACTCAAGTTCATGGTTAGTAATTAATAGATTAATCATGTTTATCTTTTTGGGATGATTAGCTTAACAGTATTCTATCAAGATTTACCTGTTAACTGATTTCACTGGCTTCTCAACTTATAGGTTTCATACCCTGGGACATCTTTTTATTGGAATTTCTCAACTTGCCATTGATCTGTCTTTCCACCCACGCCATAAAACTTGGCAAAGCTGGGGCCTTGTTCCGGTAATTCAGAACAAGCGCCACCCAGAGCAACAGCTAATTGAGGATATTCATCTTCAAAATAGGGATAGTTATCAATCACCCAATCAGGGACTAGAGTGGCCATTTGGCGGCTGATTGAATAGCTATCAAACTTAACTAGCCCATTACCCAGCCCTTGTATCATAGGTAATGTTGCACCACCGCCTGTTAACACTACTTTGATAGGAAGGTTTTGAAAATAGTCCAGATAACTGCTATCAACTGACTGAAGAATTTTTAAGAAAGTCGCTTCTAATAAGGACTCAAATTTTTTAACTTGCTCCCTGTTCAAAAAGTCATTGAGATTAATATTCCCCTCAGAGTCATCCGCTATTGTGTAATGAAGAGTACCCGTATCAAACAAGGTTTCCTTGTAACTCCGAATATAGCGTTGTAAATTACTATTAATCAAATCAAATTGAGACGATTTGCTGTCTATATGACTATTTTCCAGAATCGCAATCCTTAATGCATTATCAATCGCATCACCGGCCTGCCTTACACCCTTAACGGTATCAGGAATCAAAAAGGCCTTGAAAACTTCTTTTTCAGCATCCTGACTGACCAAAAACAGGGCGAAATCAGTGGTTCCCGCACCCACATCAACAATCATCACTAATTCTCTGGCAGCACCTTCATCACGCTGGATACGGCTACTGGCAGCAGCGATAGGCTCTAAAACTGAATCACCAATCAAATAATCGGGAAGTTTATCCAGTTTGAGTAATTGTTGATAAGCGTCATTAATTTTGCTTAACTCAATACCCTCATGCCATTGATCATGAAATGTATCAGCAAGAATTTGAGCGCGAGAAAGTAATAATTCTAGTTGTTGCTTAACCCAGCGCGAATGACTTTCCTGAAATACCGGTAAAGCATAGCGCCGTTTTACATAGCGGGAAACGCCATGTTGTTCTTCTAATGAGGAACAGGCTAAATCTGTAAGATAGGCCAGATAAATAGTGATCAAACAAGCTTTAGTGATTTTTAAATTGCTAGGATTAAATTTATCATTAACTAATTGTTTGTCCAGAGAGGCATCTGTCCGGCCTAATGTTATTTCCTGTTTTAATGAATCAAAACGCACTGTTTTAGCAATATTGGCAATCATGCTTTGCTTCACAGACTCTTGCCCAAAATAAACCATCCCGGAATCTGAAATAAAAACAGAAGAGAAAACGGGGTAGGCAATACCATCCTGTTTAGCTTGTTCACCTAACTTTAACTCCAGAAATTCATCCTCAATCCCTCTGGATGCCGCTGCTTTTGACATCGCCGTACCAAAATCCAGGCATAAAGTAACATCAGGATTTTGGGGGCTATCAAAAGATAAAGCTGTCGTATCCAGTTTAATTTTTTGATCATCAACCTTATCTGCTGATTCAGGAATGGGTGTCTCGTCTTCAGCTTGTTCTTTTGTATCGACGACTACTTCAGCTTTTTCAGGTATAGCTTCAGTTGCAGTGGAAGAGGGGCTTTCAATAGGAGCCGCTGCAAGAGTTTCTAATATTGTTTGTAATACATCCATCTCCATTGAGGAAATAGATCCTTCCAGTTTCCAGCGCTTCGCATCACCATCCCGCTCCATTCTACCGATTAAATTTTCCAGTAAAAAATTTGCATTATCTAAATCCATCTGTTTCTCCATAATGTTTATTCTATCGCTTCAACCTGCGCGGCTAAAACAGTACTCACTCGATCCCGTATAACACGCTCAACTTTTGGGGTTACAATTCTTACCTTTCTAACCCCCATAGTCTTACCCGAAATCAAGTTATGCTCTAGTGGCGAGTAATCGGTAATATCACCTGGGTTGCCACTTAATTGTAAAGATCTTTTATTAGCTAAACTTTTAACACTATTTAATATAGAACGATTCCTAACAAAAAGTGTTTGTGTTTGATCTCCTAACTGAGGTTCAAACATCTCAATTGCAGAACTGATATTTTCTTCTGCAGTACTAAGAATAGACTCTAAACGTGTTGCCTCCAAGAGTAATAACGCAATAGACTGATCAGCATTTAATAAACTGCTATCGTCCCTAGCTGCTTTCTCAGAAGACTCTGTAATCCGGCCAACTGATTTTAACCAGGTTTTAATATTTGCCGGGGTAGTAAGACTATTATCAGCAATGCTGGTTAATAAAGGTTTTGCTTTATCTTTTGTCGCAAAGGTTAAAACCAGAAAACCTAATAATTCAGCATCACTTAAGCCCTGTTTAGCTAAAATTAACACGGCCTCGGATAAATCAGATTGAACTGTTTTTACGCTGTCTGATCGACTCAAAAAAAGCAACCATTCACTTTTACTAAACCAGGTTTTTATACTTTGTAAAACAAGGTAGGTATTGGCCTCAGTAGCCAAAGAAAAACGGATTTGAATCAGAGAATGTACTAAATAAATGATTTCGTCAGCAAAAGCAGCTTTTACCTTAAAGTCTTTAGTAGCTGATGTGCCTTTAGCAGCGGTAACAAACAATTTTTGTAATGCTAAACCGCTATCGTCATGGGCAGTATGCGAACCAGTAGCAATGGCTTTCCTGAGTAATTTAAAAACCAGCACATAACGCTTTAATAGTTGATCCGGTGTAATGGATTTATTTTTCCTTAAATTACCCACTGCAGTGATAGATAGCTCCAGAACTGCTTTAAAGTCACTGGTACGTTGAACGAGATTATTAATCAGTGACTCTCTGGTTTTTTCAGCTCTTTCTTCAAGAAAAGACTCTGATATCAAATACTCACACAACCATTCGTTTGACTCGCAACACTCAAGGCTTTTGGCAACATTAAGGCGATGATCGGCTTCGTTTAAGTTTTGTAACGAAGGAAGTGGTTGTTTGAAAGCAGGCTGTAAACGTTTAAATAGACTAATTCTATGAGCTTTAACAAAAAAAGCGATACGGGATAAAGCACTAATAGCCATTAATTTCTGTTTTGCGTGACTATTATCAAATGCGATATTAAATAGTTGATAAATTTGTTCTTGAAACCATGGTTCATCCATTGCCTTAAAAATAGATTTATCCAAAATCATTCTGGTAATGGTTTCATTGAGTTGCTTCATGTCACTGCTTAGCGGTGATTTTAAATTATTCATATTTATAAACTCTTGTCATGTTTCACCAATTAAACATTTGTTAAAGCTTAATGAATCACTGAAAAATATTAATATTTTTAAAACTTGATAAATGGTTCTTGGGGATAAGATGTCCATGAATATTAAGCCTATCCTTATCAAATGCATTTTCCACCATATCGTTAAATTTTTGCCTGAGCCAAGAGTATTTTAGTTCTATGCTGAGGTCTTTTTCATCGCTAAGCTCTTTATTTTTATCTCGTAGTTTATTTAGATATTCGATCATTGTTGACCAGTTTTCACCGAAATCTTCAGGAACTACATTAAAATAATCAACATAATAAACGCCATCAAAATCTTTTCTTAGCGTGTTATTAGCGACTCTTCCTGAAGAAAGTTCTTTTTCGCTTTGTACAAAGACTCCATTTTCGGCTAATTCTCTATGAACAATCATTCTTGGATATGAAGCCAATTTTTCAAGTTCAACTGCTTCAACAAACGCAGGTCCTAGAACTAGATGATCATCATGGTAAAGCTCACCACAAGTAACAGCTCCACGGAAAAGAATACCATCATGTATTAAGCTTAACTGGATACGTAGTAATTCATGAAAAATAAATGCTGAATGTAAGTCAGTTTTTAGATAGGAAATGACTATGGAGTCTGAGAACTGAATGAATTTTCTGGAAGTTAGATACAAAGTCCCATCAGCCCCATCATCAATGATACCTTTCTCAATGTAATGTGTCATTTCTCTGATTTTTGTTAGTGAAGAAATGATTTGTGATAGTTTTTTATTATTTTGTCCTTCTAGTGTGGCGGAGTCTTTGATAAGCGAACTAAACCCAAGAATATCAATGAATACACAATATCGTTCTTCATATGTAATAGGTTTCATTTACTTCTTTCCTGTAACAGCCTTAACCTCAGCCAACAGATTCCCAAACTTGCCATAATTCACTTTCACCCCATCATCTAAATCTAGTTTAATACGTTGGTCGGCATAGTGGCGGAGTTGTTCATCGAAGGCTAATAATTCAGTGTATTGTTTAGATAAAAGATCGCGTTCTTTTTGAGATTTTTTAGCTAAGGCAGTGGAGCTGGCAGCAGCTATATCACCCTCTAATTTATCTATTTGATTACTGATTCGGCTTTGCAGTGGGATTACATATTCCATTCGCATTCTGGCAAGTGTGCCTTCGTTATAACGGTGTAGGTAAACCAGTGCTTCAAAAGCTTTGTGTTTGCCGGAGCTGAACAGCCAATAGATAGGGCGTTTTTTATAAGTTTTTAAATGATCTTTAAAAAAGCTGCTGCTGAAATAACGGCGAATGGTATCGACTGAACTTTCACTGGCTTTAGGTTTTAGATTGTCAGCGATAAAATGTAGATTTTCGTTTAATGATTCTTCAGGCCAGGCGACTTTTACAAATTCAATCAGGCGGTTAGTGGCATCATCAGGAAACCATTCACGATCAGTTAGGGGAATAATGCCATCTTCATCTGCGATAAAGGGGTTTTCAGGGTATTTATCCTGAGAGTTAGGTTCAGAGGCTAGGGCATTGTAAATTTTATCGGCTACCAACTTAAGACGGGACAAAATTCAAGGCTAGCAGCTGAATTCTTGTATCATAAAGTTAATGACTAAAAAAACAGAACCACACAAAAAATACGAGCAGCTAGCAAAGCAATTATTACTGAA
>NZ_FQTP01000070.1 GCF_900128515.1 Bathymodiolus heckerae thiotrophic gill symbiont | reverse complement strand
TGCAATTCTTTGCCTCCCTCGCGCGCTGCTAGCGCACTTCGGATCAGCGAATTGCCCTGCCGCCTACCAGGGACTAAAAATCATCACTTCGCTTAGGCTCCGTTTCCCTGATTTTTAGCGATGGAAAGAGCATAATAGAGTAGAAAATATTTTAAAAGGCTCGGAAGTAAAGATAATTCACAACCAAGCTGATAAAGCTTCTTACAACCCACTAAAAGACGAAATTAAACTACCTCCTAAAAATCAATTTGAGGATGCTGGTAAATATTATGCAACAGCACTACATGAGCTTGGTCACTCAACAGGCCACCATTCAAGACTAAATAGAGATTTATCTGGTAATTTTGGTTCAGTATCTTATGCTAAAGAAGAACTAAGAGCAGAAATCAGTAGTTTAATGGTAGGTAGTGAATTGGGAACGGGTCATGATCCAAGCCAACATACATCTTATGTTAAGAGCTGGGTTAAAGTACTTAAAGATAATCCTAGAGAAATTACAGAAGCAAGTAAAGATGCTGAAAAAATAGCTAGTCTTGTTTTAAGCTATGAAAAAGAGCAGGTTAAAACAACCTCTGAGCCAGAGAAAATTAATATATCCCTAAAACTAGCAGAAAAATTAGCTGAAAGATTTAGCAATGAAGAGGATAAAAACCGCTTTCTTCAAAAAGTTTTAGAGCAAAGTGAACAATCTTCAATAAAACCTGTTATCCAAATAAAAGATGAAGTCAAAAAAACTGAGGTTGATCCAGAAAGGTAATTATTAATTAACCCCAAATACCTGTAACGGCTTGAAAATATTCGCTAGGACTCACATTAACTATAAATGTAAAATCAGCTGATTTACCTCATTAAAAACATACTAAAAAACTTATAAGCTCAGTTCTTGAGTTCTTCTTTCCATAATTACAGCCAGAAGGTCAGAAATATTTTTGGCATTCTGGAACAACCGCCCCTTTTCATCATGCACAAAGTATTGTCCTAGTCCCTTACTAAGCATGACCTCAAATTCACCTGCAGCAAGAAAATTTCCATCCATAATAGTGTTACTTACACTTAGGTGTTTGTATCGCAAAAGTGTTTCGCAACATGAGTGAACAAGCGGTTTTAATATCTCATCTATATCTTGGTACATATCTTCGGCAATAGTCTCATTCAAAACAAAGTCGATGCCATTACTGAGTAATTCAAAGCGGAATAAAAAAATGGATACGTCATTCCCAGCTATATTTTTCAAATTTGCCTTATCTTTACGCGGTTTATGATGATATTTAATATTCAAACCCATTGATTCTATAGTTTTTATTGCCCTTTTATAAAACTAAATTCGCAATAATCAATGAGGACGAGATTATCATATGTAAATTACGTTTGCAGTTAATGTGAGTCCTAGCGAATATTTTCAAGCCGTTACAATTACCTATTTTTTTTGTTTTTCCTCCATTTCCAAGGTGGCACAGCTGCATATTCTGAAGTGTGCCATAAACCTATTTTATTTTTTTTAGCAAAGTTTTCTACCGCTATATAATTAACGCCCGAATAATACTGTCTATAAACCCACGCACCGCCTTTAGCAACCATTTTAAGGTTAATATCAACACCATTTAATGTAATTGTGCATATTTGCCTTTGATACCTGTCTTTCTTAGGACAATCAAGGTCAACTCGCTTATTACCAATTAGATTTGCCAGCATTCGCTTTGATTTTGTACCAAACGGTTGCTTGCGTTCAGGTGCATCAATTGATGCTAGTCTGACTGTAATTTGCTTATTATTTTTATCAAGTACTTTTACAGTATCGCCATCTATAACAGAAATGACTAATAATAATTCTAATAACATTAAATAAACTCCTTAACTGCATAAATAAGTGTTAAATGTACGGGATAGTAAAAATAAAAAAACCATTTCATTCTAGGTATCTTAAATGAAAATTTAGATATTAAATAAATAAGTAAAAAGGCTACTAAAAAATAAGCACTACCTTCGTTGATAGCTAATAAAAAAAACAAAGAAAAAAATAAAGCTGGAATAATTTTTGTAAAGCTTATATTTTTGTAATACCACCAAACAGAAACACCAAGGCCTAAAGCCCCCCACCAGAACTCTACAAACGCACCTACTATCCAAAAAGAAGACCATCCAACCCATAGCCAGATATTTTCATTTTCACCCCTTTCAAGCGAATATAAGCACCATGTAAGTAAAGCTAAAGTAAATAACACATTTAATGATCTCCAAATAACTGTATTGCCTTCAACAATAATGGCTATATCACCACCTAAAAAAATAAAAGCAGGAGAGGCTAATACTCCAAATAAAATCATTCTCTTAATGGCTTTAAGATAATTAATTTCTTTAATACCCTTTCTTGTTAAATTATAAGCCAGTACAAAAACAAAAATAGGTAAAACTAAACGCCCCATATTGAATAAAATATCATTTGAATAGTCTAATAAATATTTATTAATATGATCTCCTGTCATTAAAATAAGTGCTAACCATTTTAATAATTCTATTGACCCATCTGATAAATATAATTTACCGTTCCTCTTGATCTCTATTTCCTGCATCTTTTGAGTTTTCCTTATGTAGTTTTGTAATTTTTTCCTTCATTTCATGTCGTTCCGTCTTGAGCTGTGGCATATCTTTAACAAATTTAACAATCTCCTGAGAAAAAACATTATCTCCTTTTTTATTTAATTCTTTTGCCGCTTCAAGCCATGTTTTCCTTACAATGCTCTGTCTTTCTTTAATTTTCTTTTCCCAAGGTTTTTCTTTAGTGTCTTTATTTGCATATTCATTAATTATTTCTTTTACCTTTTTCCGATCACTTGAAGACTCCCTACCACTTTCTTTAATATGTCTAACTATCTGGCTCACTCCTTTTTTAACAACGCCTCTAACAGCGCGAGGAGAAGCTTCCGCATCTATTCCTTGCTTTCTCAATTCTTCTGCAAAAGATTCTCTCCATTTTTGTGGTTGTCCTTTTTTAACATGCAATCTTTTTCTATCATGTCCTAAATTTTTAATTGTTAAATGAATATGTGGATTTTCATTTTTTGCATCTGTATGTAAAACAAAAACGTATTGATAGTTATGAGAGAATGTTTTTTTTGCAAATTCTCTTGATGCTTTTTCAAGTGCTTTTTCATTTGTTCCTCTTGGCATTGAGAGCATAATATTTGTAGTTTCACGGGTATTTTTATTAACTTTTCCCCTATTACTCATCCATTGCTTAGTAAGTTCTTTAACACCCTCTTTAGATTCTATAATCTCACCAGTTTCCGTTTCTAGCTTTAACTTACCGTTTCTGCTTATATAATCAAGATGTGAAGCGACATGAGTAACACCTTTAGTATTACCTGTTATCTTTACCATAACCTCTGGGGTATTCTGGACAATTCTTTTAGCTCTAGAGTTTGAGCTATCTCCTCCCCCTGTTTTAAATCTAACAGGGTCTTCTAGGAACCCGTGAAGAGAGCTTTGATAATCTGCCATTATTCAGACCACCTATTTAAAGATTTATCTAAGAGATTCATTATCTTACTTTGTTGATTATTTATTGTTTTTGAAAAAGAAACTAACATTTCCTCATTCGGACTACTTGTATGATTAGCATCAATATTTAATGATCTTGCTATTTGGTTTAAGTTTCTTCCAATGGCTGATAATTGTCTATTTGCTTCTGTGATTGCTTTTATTTCGTCTGTGGTAAATGTTGGATGGTTATCAAGTTTATTTAAAACTAAAGCTCTCAACCATTGACTCCTATTTTCAAAACCTTCATCAGTCGTTCTTTTTTCAATTTTTTTAACATCCTGATTATTAAATCGCATTGAAATAATATCTCTTTTTCTGCCGTTTTTTTCCTTTTTGTTAAAAGGTATTTGTCCCTTGGTTAAATGACTTATTAATTTCCTTAGCATTCCTGCACTAGCTCTTTACCCCCCCTATATAGTTCGTACGTACGAACTTCTTTACTTTTTAAAAGAAATGGCTTTGCCCTCTGCTTCGCATTCACCCAAGGTATTTATACAAGGATGATGCGGTTTATTCTTCCTCTATGCTCAAAATATTAACTAAGTTTGCGTCTACTTCTATTGCCTCATTACCTTCAATTTTTATAATTACCTTTCCATATTCCAAAGTATTTTTAAAAACTAATTTTCCTTCACTTCCTTCAAACTCAATTAAGAAAACTAAATCTTTATTATTTTTCTTAGTAAACTTATCATTTTCATTTGTTACAGGATCAAAATCTTTTTTAATATTTACTTTCTCTTTAAGTGAGTTAGTAGACTCTTCTATATTTTTATCTTCACTTTCTTTTTCTTTAATCGTGGGAGGTTGATTTTCATTGTTACTTTTTTTCAATTCTTCAATGAATTCTCTTATTACTCTTGTTGATATATTTTTGTCAGCACTAGAACAGAAAATGTTTATTTCGTTTTCATATTTTTTATGATTTCTATGCAACAAAGCTAATGCCTGAATAGAATTACAAAACCCATTATTAAATAGTTTTTTAATTGAACTTGGTAAATCATAGAAGATAGAGTAATCTGAAACATACGATTTAGGCTTGCCTAATCTCTTAGCTATTTGTCCCTGTTTATCACCTGCTTTTAATCTTTCTGAAATAAAGAGGGCTATTTCTTCTATTTTTAATCCATCCCTAATTAAATTATCGACAACATTATCATAAGCATCATTATCAGAGATAAAATATGGTAACTGCTTGAGTCCTGCTATTTTTCCAGCTCTGTAACGTCTACTTCCTCCATTGATAATAAAATAACCTTCTTTTACAGGGTGTTTTTGTACTGAAAGAGGTTGTTTAATGCCCGTCATTTTTCCTGTTTTATCGGATATTACTTTTATTGAATTAATAAGTTCTTCTAGTTCGTTAGAAGAGTATTGTTTTCGTGCATTATTTTTATCTTCTATAAATTTATCAATAGGTGCATAACTTAATAAACCTTCTTTATTATTTGATTGTTTTCCACTAATAAGAGATGAAACATTAAAATTATCTAATCCTGATAAATCAACCCCTTTACTTTCCACCATTATTTTTCTCCATTTCTTTATCTAAAATATGAAATGCTTTTTTAAATTCTTTTCCAGCTATTCTTGCCGCTGTTTTTTTTAGATTCCATACGGGCAACCCTAAACTTAATGATTCAGGTATTGATGATCTAATTCCAATTGGAGCAGGAATAAGTAAGTGTGAGTAATTATCTATTAAACTTTTTAAAGTTTCTTTTTGAGTTGTTGATCGGGGATTAAATCTATTAGGGAGCATTCCTAAAAAAATAAGTTCAGGGTTCCATTTCTCTTTTACGCCAAAAATCGTTTGAAGCATTTTTGTTATACCATCAATACTATATTCTTCTAGCTCAATAGGGGATAAAACATAATCTGAAGCAATTAATGCTCCTGTCATTCTAAGCCCTAATGTAGGAGGTGTATCAATAATGCAATAGTCGTAGATTTTATTTAATTCTTTTATATTTTTTTTAAAATCAACTAAAACATTTGAATCATATCTTTCTACATCTGCCATTTCTGAATTAGCCTCAATAACATCTATTTCTTTTGAAGCCTCGACGTTAATATTTTGTTCTTTAAATAGATCACTGGCAACAATCTCTAAAGGATGGGCTATTTTTTTTAATGATTTTGTTGCATTTGCTTGAGGGTCTAAATCAATAAATAAAATTTTTTTATTTTGTTCACTTAGATGTAGGGCTAAATGAACAGCTATAGTGCTTTTACCAACCCCCCCTTTTTGATTTGATATAGCTATACTGCTCATTTTTTTTCCTCGATTAATAAACTATTTTTAATGATTCGATTAATAGTTACTTTATTTAATCCAACTCTTAATAAGTCATGAGTTAAAACTGTTCTTAGCATAAAATTATGAGTTTTAACCGTTGGTTTTCTTCTTCCATCTTCCCATTCTTTAAACCTACCTTGTTGATAATGGGTTCCTAATTCTTTATTTGTCATGAAAACAACATCAGAATTTAAACCATCAAGACGTTTTTTTTCTATCTTCATAAATTGTGATATTAAATTATCTTTCATATTAATTTTCCAGTAATTCAAGATACATTATAACGATACTACCTAATAGGTTTTATTGCAAGAAACTATTTATTATTTTATAAAGTTATCCACAGCTTTTTTTAGAAAAAAATACAATATTCTTTAAGTATATATATAAGATTATATATAAGATTATATATGGTGTCTTTAAGGCATTGAATATAAAAGGTTATTAGGATTTTAGGTGGAAGCTTTTGTGGTTTTGGTTTTAGCCCTCGGTTTTAGGGGCTTAGAAAGCCTCTGAAAGTGGAAGCTTTTGTGGTTTTGGTTTTAGCCCTCGGTTTTAGGGGCTTAGAAAGCCTCTGAAAGTGGAAGCTTTTGTGGTTTTGGATATTTAATAAAGGATTTAGAAAATGACAGATATAAACGTTGATGAAGATCAGGAATTAAGAGTAGTAAACAGAAATTTTAGCCTAGGGGAATATGGCGAATCATGGTCAAAAATGGAAAGGTATTTATTCATTGAAATATATGACACTATCAAAAAATTTTTTATGGCTGAAAGTGATGAAAATATAATCGAATATGGTAGTACACATATTAAAATAAAAATCCCTGTTAGAGAGATCAAGCAAAAGTTTTTTAAAGGTGGAAATAAGAGAAGGCAACTATTAGATGTTGCAGAATCACTCTCGAAAAAACAAATCAGCATGATTAGCATGGACAATGACGGTCAATATGGTTTCGACTTTATTACTATGTTCCCTCGTATCTCATATAATCCAGATATAAATAAAAATGATATGTATGTCGAAATTCATAGTGGTGTTTATGAGGAAATGGTGCCGATTGAATCCTATTGCCAACTTGATTTAAAACTTCTTGGTGAATTGAACTCAGGCAATACTATTAGGCTTTATGAAATATTCAAGTCATACTCTTTTAGAAAATCATTTGATATGTCTTTTAGTGATTTAAGAAAAAAACTCGGTTTTTTTAAAGAGGGGATTTATGAAGAATGGAAATATTTTAATGCTAAAGTTCTAAAATCGGCAGTCCAGAATATCAATACCTACAAAGAATATGATATTGAAGTTTTCTATGAGAAGCCACGAGGACTAGATAAAATTGAATTTAAGATAAAAACTCATAAAGTACATGATGTAAGAAAAATTAATGTATTAAATCTCAATGAATCAATAGACCCAAAGACAAGAACACCTAATTTGATCCAACAAAAATACATTAAGACCGTTGTATCCTTTTGTAAAAAGAAAAAAAAGATCACGAATGAAGTAGAGTTGATGGGTTGGATAATTTCTGACCTTATAAATCAACAAAAAAAATCAAAAGAACAAGTTGATTTTAAGCGGATGATGAATGAGATAAGCCATCAAATAAGAATGGATATATATACACAACCCTATTCTCACAAGCATTTAGAAATAGAAGAAGT
>NZ_FQTP01000069.1 GCF_900128515.1 Bathymodiolus heckerae thiotrophic gill symbiont | reverse complement strand
AAAAAGTCATTCACCCTGTTTTTAATACTAAGCCACATAAACGCTTTTGTATTAAGTAGTATGGGTAGTGTTTATGCAGCCAATCAAGTTGTAGATACTACCAAAAGCCCAACGACTTTTATAGATACCACAGCCAACGGGGTAGACTTAATCAACATCTCCAACCCTAACTCTGTTGGAGTATCAGTTAATCACTACAACAAGTTTAATGTCGGCAATCAAGGTGCAATACTCAACAACTCAAAAGTCATGGGCACTTCACAACTCGGTGGCGTGGTATATGGAAATCCTAATCTTAATCAACATGCTGATATTATTCTTAATGAAGTAGGTTCTACTAATCGCTCAGTATTAAACGGTGCTTTAGAAGTATTTGGCAAGAATGCAGCTGTGGTAATTGCCAACCCAAATGGTTTTGATTGCAATGGTTGTAGCTTTATCAATACCTCAAAACTCACTATGGTAAGTGGACGCTCGCAGATGATCGATGGTGCAATTACTGGATTCAAAATTAATAATGACTTAACTTCTGATTTTGTGGTTGGTGAACTTGGTTTGTATGCCAACAACACAAACGATGTCAACATTATCTCAAGAGCCATTGAGCTAAGAGGAGAACTGCAAGCCAAACAAAACCTAGCCCTAAAGCAAGGTAATGATTACTATGATTACACGACTGGCAAGGTTACCTCAGATACTAACGCCTCTCCTATTGAATTTGGCATTGATGCCTCACACCTAACTAACATTTCAGCAGGCACAATCAAGCTCATCGTTACTGAAAAAGGTGCAGGGGTTAATACCGCTGATGGCAATATTATCACTGATTTATCCAAACTGGAAATAACTGCTGATGGCGACCTAGTATTAAAAGCAAATCTTGGCTCACAAACCGATATTAACTTAACTTCTCGTAATGGAAACATTACTCAATCAGGCGATATTAAAGCTGCACAAAATATTAATATTAACGCTAATCAAGCTTATCAAAATGATGGTGGGTCTATTATTTCTCAAGCCAACTTGGATATTGTTGCCAATACCATCAATAGTAATGGCGGACAATTAATAACAGATAATAACACCAATATCAAAGCAGAGAGTAATATTACTCTCAATAGTAATGTTCAATCACTAGGGGGCATTAATTTAATCAGTAATCAAGGGCAAATTACTCAAACAGGTGACTTAACTTCCAATTCAGATATTAATTTACAAGCTAGTAATAATATAAACCAATCTGGAGACATCAGCTCTCAACAAAATATTACTTTAATATCCAATGCTGGGCTAATTAAACAATCAGGAGATTTAATTGCTAATTTAGCAGTGAATTTGTCAGCTGATAACCATATAGAGCAACTTGGCAACATTAATGCCCAGCAAAAAATTAATATAACCAGTAAGCAAGGGCAAATTACACAAACAGGTAGTTTACTGGCTAATTCAGATATTAATTTACAAGCTAGTAATAATATAAACCAATCTGGAGACATCAGCTCTCAACAAAATATTACTTTAATATCTGATACTGGATCAATTAAACAATCAGGAGATTTAATTGCTAATTTAGCAGTGAATTTGTCAGCTGATAACCATATAGAGCAACTTGGCGATGTTAATGCTCAGCAAACAATCAGCTTAACCAGCAATAAAGGGGCGATTACTCAAGTTGGCAATTTGTTTGCCAATTCAGACATTAACTTACAAGCCAATAATGACGTAAATCAGTCAGGTAATGTTAATTCCCAGCAAGATATTACTTTAGTATCAGGTGCTGGATCAATCAACCATTCTGGAAATCTAGTTGCCAATTCAGATATTAACTTATCATCTAATAGCAATATAACACAATCAGGTGATATCAGAGCGGCACAAAATATTAATATTAACGCCCAAGAAGCTTATCAAAACCAAGGTAAAGACGTCATTGCTCAAAATAATTTAGATATTACTGCTAATACCGTTAGCAATAAAGGTGGACAACTAGCAGCAGGCAAGGACCTTAATATCACAGCAGATACGTTAAACAACATTCAAAATACTGAGCAAACTCAAGGTGGTTTAATTTACGCTGGCAATAAATTAAATTTAGCTATTAGTAATCAACTTACTAATGACCAAAGCTCGATGATTGCCAAGAGTGATATTGTCATTGATGGTGTAAACCTAGTTGTTAGTAACAAATCGGGTGTGATTCAATCAGATGAAAATATTAGCATTACAGCCAAAGATTTAAATAACACAGCCTACCACTACGACACTAAAGTAAATGATGGTGATGGTTACTATGGCTATGATATTCAAAGAGTTAATAAAAGTGGCTATGTTATGGATCAAACTCTCGTCTTGGAGCAAGATGAGCATAACTCAACGCTAGCATCAAAACCCTCGTTTATCACTGCACTTAAAAATGTAGCCATTAATTTATCTAATGAATTGTTTAACGCCTCTTCAGTCATTAGTGCCAAACAAGACTTAACCATTACAGCCAATAAAGTAACCAATCAAACTGACTCGGTAGCAACGCACGAGATGTATCGAAAATGGGGCAAGATGTGGCAAGAGCGTTATTGTGCCAAAAAAAAGAAATGGTATAAAGGTGGTGGTTGTAAATATTATGCCTATCGCACCAAAACAGATTCTTGGACTGATACTAGAGATGTATTACTAGCTTATTCGAGTAATAAAGGCACTTTGTCTGCTTCTCGAAACCTCACCATTAATGCAGGCGAATCCATCACCAATGGCGAAGTTATCCAAAACAATGAATTTTTAACAGCATCAGCTAACACGACTGATATCACTGACAATGCACAGGTCTCTGGTGCAACAACCTATCAAGGAAATGGTATTTTGAATGACTCACTAGTGCGTAGTGGGCAATTTAAAATCAATAAACCCAGCGCTAATAGACCTTACGTTATAGAAACTAGAAACCAATTTATTGATACTAACAAATTCAAAGCCTCACAATACCTATTTGCCAGACCCAATATCAGATTCCTAGACCCAACGATGCCTAGTCCAATTACTCTAGGTGATACTTACTGGGAGCATCAAAAACTACAAAGACAAATACTAGAGCAAACTAAAAAAGCTGAGCTTTATGCAGGTTTTGATATGAACGCCACCTTTGAGCGTCTGTTTAATCAAAGCAATGAAGAGTTCGAGCAACTAACCAACCAAGGTATTGAAATCATTTTTGGTGTATCACTAAGTAAAGCAGCCATTAAAGCCTTAACCCAAGATATTATTTGGTATGAGAATGAAGAAGTTGAACTGGGTGGTGAAAAATACACAGCACTCGTGCCAAGATTGTATTTAGCCAACGCAACACTGGATGATTTAACCAAAACCCCACAAGCATTTTTAAGCGCACAAAACATCCGCTTAAATAGCGATGGACAAGTAGAAAATTCAGGGCAAATAGCCTCTGCAAATGACACCAATATTACTGCAAATAACATTACTAATCAAAACGGCATTATTACAGGTAACAATATTAACCTAGATGCACAAAATACCATTCTCAACCAATCAGGAGATATTAAAGCTAATAATGATTTAAATCTTACAGGGCAGACGCTTGCCAACATCGCCAGCGAGCAAACCATAACACAAAAAAGAGACACTCTAAAAACCGTTGGCACCAGTTCAAACTTAGAAGGCAAAAATATTAATATTAATGCCAGAGACGTTATCAACACAGCCAGTAATATTAAAGCACAAAACCTAGATATAACTGCCAACAATCTCAACATCGCCACCCAGCAAACCACCACTAACCTAAAAGCAGGCAGTGGTGATAACTACTCCAACTCACAAAGCACCAAACACCAAGCCAGCAATATTAAGGTTAGTGGCGATTTAAACATCCAAGCAGATAATATCAACATCCAAGGCGCTAAAGTCTCTGCCAACAATGCCACTATAAAAAGTGACAATCTAACTGTCACATCAGTGCAAGACTCCAAGTCTGTGCAAATGAAGTCTAGCGCTAGTGGTGGCTTTTTTGGGGGTAGTTCAGAGTCCACGGTAAATTCACAAAAAACAAACAGTCAAGGTAGTAAATTAACGATTACAAATAAGCTAACCATCCAAAACCAGCAAACCCAAATCATTGCCTCCAAGGTTAAAGCCAAAACCATTGAGATCCAAACCCAACTACTAAAACTCATCAGCCAAAAAGACCTGGACTACCTCAAAGAAACCTCCGACTCATCAGGCTTTTTAACACGCACCATTACTGATAAAGGTCACCAACAAGAAACTATTAAAGAGGCTGTTATCCAAGCCCAAAGCATTAGTGTTAATGGGCAAGCATTAACCATAGCAGGACAAAGTGTTGCCAGTGCTTTGTCAACTGATAACCTAAACCAACAACTACTACAGGCGCTATCCTCTCAAGGCGAACTTACTCAACGGCTCAAAGATGCAGGGATAGACCTACAAAGTCTTGCAGTTAATAACAAAGACTGGGATGAGTCTGTTACCACCCTAAGTGGCATGGGTGCTTTGATTGTCAAAGCAATAGTGACTTACTTTACCGCAGGTATGGGTACTGCTTTGGTTGAGGCAGGCAGTGCGGCTATGCAAGTCGCTATGCAAAGCTTAATAGATCAAGTAGCCACCAGTTTTGTGACTGGTGCAATTACGGGTGATATGAGTTTTGATATAGATACCATTATCAAAGGGGCTGTGGTTGCTGGAGCAACTACTTATGCCAGTGATTATATAGCATCAAAAGATGGTCTCAACATTGCCAAAGACACAACACAATATGACATCGCTAACACGGTTGCAGATGCAGGCATCAATACGGCAGTAACTGGTGGGAGTTTTAAAGATAATCTTAAAAACTCTGCGGTTAATACGATTGGTAAAAACTTAACTAAAAATATAGGTAAGTCTTATGGTATTGATAGTTTTAATCAGGGTATTGCAAGCATGGATTACTGGGCACATAAAGCACTGCATGCTGGTCTTGGATGTGCCATAAGTTCAGCAAAAAGTGGAGATTGTAGCTCAGGTGCAGTAGGTGCGGCTATTGGTGAGATGATTGCCGAGAGTTATGTTAAATCTCAAGGCGAGAGATTAGCAACTAATAGTGACGATGTTTACAATGAAGCAAAACTCATTGGACAACTAGGGGCAATTTTTACCGCACAAGCAGCAGATTTAGATGTTAATGATGCTTATGATACTTCTAGTAATGCCATAGAAAATAATACTAAAGTTCTTGTTGCACTTGGCAAGACTTCATTAAAGTTGGGTAAAAAATTAGTTAAAAATGGTAAAATAACCAAAAAAGATTTAAAAGATGCAGGACTTGATGAATATGTTGATATTGTTGATGACCTAAATACCATAGTAACCTCAGGTGATCCAGTGGCAACTGGACTTGCTATTGCTGATTTTATTATTGGGACTAACTTTAATAGTAAGAAGACTAGGGTTGCAAAGATTGATAAGAATCATAATTATAAACCAGCACCCAAAAAACCTGAAGATATAAAAGGCATACCTAATTTAAAATCTTTTCCTAAAAAAACATCGATTCAAGGTGGTGGAAGATTCAGAGAAAGATATAAAGATAAGAAAGGCAATATTTATGAATGGGATTCTCGTCATGGAACTTTAGAAAAATACAATAAAAGAGGTAAACATCTAGGAAAATATGACCCTAAAACTGGTAAACAGCTAAAACCAGCCAATAAAACACGAAAGGTTGAACCATGAGCGATAAGGTCTTTGAATTCACAATCAGAGTTTTTTGGCGAGATGATAAAAAATATGGCGGTGATTTAATTGAAGAAATAGACTTTTATGATAGTTTAAAAACTATGGTAAAAATTGTAGACCCTGATTTAGATGATTTAGAATTTATGTATGGTGGTTATAATTTAAATCAATCTCAAATTTCTTTTTTTGAAAGCTTATTACAAAGAAAAATTGATTTAGATAAATATGTATATCAATTCTCACGATATGATTTTGATGGTAAATCAATGATACCGCCAAAAAAATAAAGGGGTCATAAAAATATTTCCAGATAAGAAAACAGCTGATTTAGAGTTAAAAGAGCTTACAAAGAATATATCAAAAAATGGCTTTCCAAAAGGAACAATAAAGAACACTCGTCCAAATAGAGTATTAGTTCCCACTGGAAAAAATGGGTATGCCGTATATCAAATAGAGAAAAATGGCACTGCAAAATTAAACACAACTTTACTAAGAAAATAGATTATGAATATTCAATTAAATGAGGAAGAGCCGATTTATATTAAATTACCAAATAGCAAAATCCCTTATAAACAAGTTAGTTTATTTGACTGCATAAAAGATAATAAATTATTCTAAATAAATGAAAATTTAGATATATATTTTGATGTAGATGAAAATGGTGAATTAATAGGAATAGAAATATTAACTTAGAAATAAAAAACAAAAGGTGTAAACCACACTAAACCGCTAAAATAATCCCATGCTTAAAAAACTGCTAACGCTTTATTTTTCACTTTACTTGGCACTTGGCTCAATTTTTGCACAAGCAAACTCCAACTCACAAAGCACCAAACACCAAGCCAGCAATATTAAGGTTAGTGGCGATTTAAACATCCAAGCAGATAATATCAACATCCAAGGCGCTAAAGTCTCTGCCAACAATGCCACTATAAAAAGTGACAATCTAACTGTCACATCAGTGCAAGACTCCAAGTCTGTGCAAATGAAGTCTAGCGCTAGTGGTGGCTTTTTTGGGGGTAGTTCAGAGTCCACGGTAAATTCACAAAAAACAAACAGTCAAGGTAGTAAATTAACGATTACAAATAAGCTAACCATCCAAAACCAGCAAACCCAAATCATTGCCTCCAAGGTTAAAGCCAAAACCATTGAGATCCAAACCCAACTACTAAAACTCATCAGCCAAAAAGACCTGGACTACCTCAAAGAAACCTCCGACTCATCAGGCTTTTTAACACGCACCATTACTGATAAAGGTCACCAACAAGAAACTATTAAAGAGGCTGTTATCCAAGCCCAAAGCATTAGTGTTAATGGGCAAGCATTAACCATAGCAGGACAAAGTGTTGCCAGTGCTTTGTCAACTGATAACCTAAACCAACAACTACTACAGGCGCTATCCTCTCAAGGCGAACTTACTCAACGGCTCAAAGATGCAGGGATAGACCTACAAAGTCTTGCAGTTAATAACAAAGACTGGGATGAGTCTGTTACCACCCTAAGTGGCATGGGTGCTTTGATTGTCAAAGCAATAGTGACTTACTTTACCGCAGGTATGGGTACTGCTTTGGTTGAGGCAGGCAGTGCGGCTATGCAAGTCGCTATGCAAAGCTTAATAGATCAAGTAGCCACCAGTTTTGTGACTGGTGCAATTACGGGTGATATGAGTTTTGATATAGATACCATTATCAAAGGGGCTGTGGTTGCTGGAGCAACTACTTATGCCAGTGATTATATAGCATCAAAAGATGGTCTCAACATTGCCAAAGACACAACACAATATGACATCGCTAACACGGTTGCAGATGCAGGCATCAATACGGCAGTAACTGGTGGGAGTTTTAAAGATAATCTTAAAAACTCTGCGGTTAATACGGTTGGTCAGAACTTAGCTAAAAATATCGGTGCTGCTGATTTAAATGAGCTCACTCACAAACTTGCTCATGCAGGGCTTGGTTGTGGCTTGGCTTCTGCTAAGGGTGGGGATTGT
>NZ_FQTP01000068.1 GCF_900128515.1 Bathymodiolus heckerae thiotrophic gill symbiont | reverse complement strand
GGGGTACTAAAAAGAGTGCATGATTTGTGAATCTGATTTACGTGTTGTCTTCATTTGAATCTCCTTATGTTTTTATTATAAGAAAGTTCTACTTTTACTGAGTGTTAATTTTTGGGAGGATTACATTCAGTTTCATACCTATTAAGACTCAAGCCTTTAAGAAAATGCTGAATTATGTTAAACTTCTTAGTACCAATCTTTTGGTTAACCCTCTGCGACTTTCCCGAGCTGTTAGAGGGTTTTTTCTTATTTTGTTTCGACATTTAATGGTCCTCCGTCTGTATTAAGTATGTTGTTATGCTTTTGAGCATCATTTAAATCAGATTCTTTGTAATGTGTTATTTGTCCTAACAAGCCAGAATCTATACGCTTGTTAATATCATCATCAAGATGAGTTGTTTTGCTCTGTATCCAGTAATCCGCTTATCATATTGATTTCTCCTTGGTCTCGCCTGTGTGACTAAAGGTGTTGTTTTCAATATAACTTTGCAAGTCAGATAATCGGTATCTAGCTAAATTTCCGAGCTTTATGAATGGAATCTGTAGACCAGTTCCAGTGTGCCTGCTATTTGCCAGCGACTTAGATTTCATTCCAAGTAGTTTGCTTGCCTGATTGGTGTCAAATAATTCTTCGACCATTTGGATACTCCTATATAAACAATTAAAAATCTGTTCAAAACTATTTACATCTGTTTTGGCACTGTCTACAGTATCCAAGGTTGGGTTTCTGTTACAAACAGTAACCAAAATTAGTTGGAGAGTTTAGTAAAATCCTATTTCTGACAGCATTTAAATTTCGAAAACAGTCCAGTTTACGAAATTAAATTTAGATTTATTATGTCGACTATTATTACAAGGAGGTTTGTTTTATGAAGTTTTGGTAATCGTATATATAATCTCTTAGCGTTGACCTTGCTGGTAAATCTCCATCTTCAGATTTTGGAACAAGCAGGTCTTTATATTTATCGTACTGCTTATTGTCATCTATAAATTATTTTGGATTTTTTTTATCTGAAGGAGTGTTTTCATAGGCTGTTATCACAACTCTTGCATTATGGAACGCTGACCACTTTCTGTGGTTATTATTGTAATCTTCAATATTGCTTTTTGATTCTGTATTTTTCAGGCTTTCATCGCTATTAACAAGCTTGGTAAAACCAACACTAATTGACCACTCAATGAACTCACTAACATTAACAACAAAGCCCCAAGACTCCTGAGAATCTGTTGCTGAGAAGTGTAGATTACTTCTGTTTAGTGCTGTCATTTCAAATGAATCAGTGAAGCATCTTCTCATTCTTGTTATTGGGCAAATACTTCCTTGACTGTAGGGGTCGTGATTCGGTTCATAGTCTGGCTCAAATTCAGGGTTATCTCTCAAAAATCCTGTAGGCAGGTTCAGTAGCAGAAATAAAGCCTCAATTCTTGTAATATAGCTAATACTATGTAATGTAGGCTAGGTGATATGGTTATTATTACTCGACATTAAACTCATAACAACAGTCTCCCAATAGTTTATACATTCAAGCCAATTTCCATTCTTATCTCGTTTAATAAAATTATTCAATTCATCTTGGATTATTTGCAAAGAGTCCTGTTGTTTAATAAGTGTAACTTGTTTCATTTGATTTGCTTCAATATGCAATCAGTAATTTTATTCATAGGTTTGCGCAATCGCTCCATGTCCGTAATAATGTATCCGCCAGTAACATCACGCTGGTCTTTGTGGTTTAGTAGCTGCTTAAGTGCGTAGGTGTTGATGTCTAAACTTTCAGCAATAGTAATAAAGGTTCGTCGCAAGTCGTGAAGATTGAAGTACACGCCACTAATCTTTCTAACCTTGTCGAGTTGTTTCTTTGGGTCGTTCAATGGCTTGTCTAATGTTGTGCCTTGAAAGATGTATGGACTCTTAGATTTTCTACGCTCCAACACCTCTAACAAGAAAGGTGTAAGAGGTAATGAATGAGGCTCGTGGTTCTTTGTGTCTTCGATGGTTAAAGAATGGTCTTTGAAGTCTATATTGTCCCACATAAGGGTTGAAGCTTCACGCCTACGCAAACCTGTGAACAGGATGAATAAGAACAAATCTCGGCAAACCTCTGCCGTGTTAGGCTTCTTACTATTTAGCTGATGTTGTGGCAATTCCATTACAGTGTCATACCACTTCTTTAGGTCATAGGTTTTGATAACTGTCTGTTTGCGCTTCTCACGATTCTAGGCTTTAATATGGCTTAATCTTGAGACAGGATTGTGGATAAAAATAGGGTTGCCTGCGCCATCTTCATATTCACCCATAGCATAATTAAAATAAGCTCTCAACTGACGCATTACAGTATTAGCCCTTGTGGGCGATTGCTTGGTTATTTTTCGATGCTTTCTCTCAACCATATCACGAGTAATTTCAGTAATAGGTTTGTCTGCCCAATCTTTAGGATAGTTATTAAACGCACTTACATAGCCTTTTTTTGTATTATCTTTGAGATTTGTGCCACGGCTTCTGACATAGTCATTGAACACCTGCCCAAGAGTGATTTTTCTGATGGCTTCCTCTTCCGCAAGTTTGTTTGGATTGATGCCTTCACTAATTAAGTTGAGTGTCTTGATGGCTTTAACTCTTGCTTGTTGGATTGTCATCTCTGGATAGCGCCCAAGAGTGACTTTAGTAGTTCTCTTGTTAATACGCTTCTGAACAAAGAAAGATTTAACTGAATTACTTGTAACACGTAAGCTTAATCCGACTGTATTTGAATCGTGATAGCAAGGGCGTGTAGAGCCTTTTGGAATTACAATCTTATCGAGAAAGTTCTTAGTAAAACTAACAGTTTCTTTGGCAGGCATAGTTATAATCAATCGTCAGGGCTACAAATATTTCACCTAAGTATTGCTACAACAGCGCTTAAGAAAACTCTCGGGCTACATATGAGCATTATTAGTACAGGTTTAGAATTGTCTAAAGCAGTTTTACAATCCTGTTAAAATACTGATATAAAGGTATAAATAGGCGTTGATTGGATTATATCGTAAACCAATGGAAACCACGAATATCATTTTCATAATGCCGGGGTCGGTGGTTCAAGTCCACCTATAACCACCGTCCATTCAAATGCCTCATTTATTGAGGTGTTTTTTTGTCTAGTTTTTAGTGAAATTTATTTTCGACAGATTCAATTTTATCTGCAATCCAACTGTACGGTAGTGTTGCAATGATAGCTACAGGCACCAGCGATAACTTTATCTCTCTAATTTTATTGACTAAGTTGATATATCTAATCTTATCCATTTTTAAAACCTTTAAAAATCATCCTTATGTTTAGTTGGTCGTTGGCCATATTACACCATTATTTTTTCAATTAAATTGATATAAATCAATAATTTAAAGAATATTATAATATTCTTATGTTTAAGCGTAAAAAATATGTATATAAAGATTTTTGTTGCTAATATGAGGTGTAAACCCGGTTTACCTTTTAAAACAAAGGCTTACGGGCGTCCTTGATAATTGAGTGATTTTTGAGTATAATTGTTTTCTTTTGCATTCAAGGAAATTTAATATGCCATCACGCAGAGATCTAGCAAACGCGATTCGCGCCCTAAGTATGGACGCAGTTCAAAAAGCAAATTCAGGCCACCCGGGTGCACCAATGGGTATGGCAGATATTGCTGAAGTGCTTTGGAACGACCACATGAAGTACAACCCAACAAGCTCTAAGTGGGCTGATCGCGATCGCTTTGTTTTATCAAACGGCCACGGTTCAATGTTGATGTACTCATTATTGCATTTGTCTGGTTTTGAGTTAAGCATGGACGATATTAAAGATTTCCGTCAATTACACGCTAAAACAGCTGGCCACCCTGAGTATGGTTATGCTGAAGGTATTGAGACAACAACTGGCCCATTAGGCCAGGGTATTACTAATGCTGTTGGCATGGCAATTGCTGAGCGCACATTAGGTGCACAATTTAACAAGCTAGGCCATACGATTGTTGATCACAATACTTACGTATTTATGGGTGATGGTTGTTTAATGGAAGGCTTGTCACATGAATCATGTGCAATGGCTGGTACATTAGGTTTAGGTAAATTAATCGCATTCTGGGACGACAACGATATTTCAATTGACGGCCACATTGGCGATTGGATGGAAAAAGGTGTTCCAGGACGTTTCAATTCATACGATTGGCACGTTGTTGCAGTTGATGGCCATGATGCAGACGCAATCAGCAAGGCTATTACAGAAGCTAAAGCAGTAACTGACAAGCCATCTTTAATCTGTTGTAAGACAGTGATTGGTTTCGGTTCACCTAACTTAAGCGGTACACACGATTGTCACGGCGCACCATTAGGTGACGAAGAAATCGCAGCAACGCGTAAACAATTAGGTTGGACTGCAGCACCATTTGAAATCCCTGCAGACATCTACGCAGGCTGGGATCATAAAGAGCAAGGCGCTACTGATGAAGCAGCTTGGAATGATACATTTGCAGCATATGCAGCAGAATTTCCTGAAGATGCAGCTGAGTTTGAGCGTCGTATGGCAGGCACATTGCCGGCTAACTTTGAAGTTGAAATGGATAGCTTCATTGCTAAAACTCAAGACGAAATGCCAAATATTGCATCTCGTCAAGCATCTCAACGTGCAATTGAAGCAATGGGCCCATTATTACCAGAAATGTTTGGTGGTTCAGCTGACTTAACAGGCTCTAACCTAACTAACTGGTCAGGTACTGTTAAAGTTAACGCTGACAATGCAAACGGTAACTACATCTCTTGGGGTGTTCGTGAGTTTGGTATGGCACACATGATGAACGGTATGGTTCTTCATGGTGGTTTTAAAGTTTACGGCGCAACATTCTTCATGTTTATGGAGTTCATGCGTAATGCGTTGCGCATGTCTGCACTAATGAAGATCGGTACAATTTATGTTTACACACATGACTCAATCGGTTTGGGTGAAGACGGTCCTACGCATCAGCCAGTTGAGCAACTAGCAACTATGCGCATGATTCCTGGTTTCCATTCATGGAGAGGTTGTGATGCAATCGAATCTGCAGTATCTTGGAAGATGGCAATGTTGCGTGGCGATGCGCCAACAGCATTAGTGTTCTCGCGTCAAGCGTTAACGCCACAGCCTAGAACAGCTGAGCAAGTAGCAAATATTGAAAAAGGTGGTTACGTACTTAAGGATTGTGACGGCGCTGCTGATATTATCTTTATCGCTACGGGTTCTGAAGTTGGTTTAGCAGTTGAAGCTGCACAAGCGATGGATGCAAACGTACGTGTTGTTTCTATGCCTTGTACGAATGCTTATGATGAGCAAGATCAAGCATACAAAGATTCAGTATTAACACTAGGCGTTAAGCGCGTTGCTATTGAAGCTGGCGTTGGTGATGCATGGTACAAATATGTTGGCTTAGATGGCGGCTTGGTATGCATGACAACCTTTGGTGAGTCAGCACCAGCAGTAGATTTATTTAAAGAATTTGGCTTTACGGTTGACAATGTTGTTGCAACTGCAAAGAAAGTTTTAGGCTAAATAAAATTAACTCAAACTGAGTTGTTATAACTCGGTTTGAATTTGTAAGAATTTATGTCAATTGACATAAACATTTAAAAAGTAAAAGGAGTAAAAAAATGACAATTAAAGTAGGTATTAACGGTTTTGGTCGTATCGGTCGCATGGCATTTCGTGCAATTAAGAAAGATTTTCCAGAATTAGAAGTAGTCGGTATTAACGACTTATTAGAAAATGATTACTTAGCATACATGCTTAAGTACGATACTGCACAGGGTCGTTTCGATGGTGAAGTAGCGGTTGAAGGTAATAACTTTATTGTTGATGGCGAGAAGATTCGTCTTTCTGCTGAGCGTAACCCTGCAGATCTTAAGTGGGATGAAGTTGGTGCTGAAATCGTAATTGATTGCACAGGTTTCTTCTTAACTGAAGAGTCTTGTCAAGCACATATTGATGCTGGTGCTAAGAAAGTTGTTCAATCAGCTCCTTCTAAAGACGGTACGCCAATGTTTGTATACGGTGTTAACCATTCTGAGTACGCAGGTCAAGCAATCGTTTCAGCCGCATCATGTACAACTAACTGTCTAGCACCAATTGCTAAAGTTATCGATGATAACTGGGGCTTAAAGCGTGGTTTAATGACGACGGTTCATGCATCTACAGCAACACAGAAGACTGTTGACGGTCCTTCAATGAAAGATTGGAGAGGTGGTCGTGCAGTATTTGAGAACATAATCCCTTCATCAACAGGTGCTGCTAAGGCAGTAGGTGTTGTATTGCCACAGCTTAACGGCAAGTTAACAGGTATGGCTTTCCGTATTCCTTCAGTTGACGTTTCAGTTGTAGATTTAACTTGTGAGCTTGATAAGCCTGCAACTTACGAAGAAATTTGTGCTGCAATGAAAGAAGCTTCAGAAGGTTCAATGAAAGGTACATTAGGCTACACTGATGAATCGGTTGTTTCTTCAGACTTCCGTGGTATTAGCCAGTCTTCAATCTTTGATGCTGGTGCTGGTATTGCACTTGATGACACGTTCGTTAAGGTTGTATCTTGGTACGATAACGAGTATGGTTACACATGTAACATGCTTCGTTTAGTTGAGCACATCGCTTAACAATTAAATTACGGCCCGCTTTTGCGGGCCGTTTTTAATATGCCAGATTTAATCATCAAAGACTCTCAGCTTAGTGTTGAAGAAGTTATTGAAAAATTAAAAGAAGCAGTTCCAAACAATAAGTTTGGAATTTTGCATTCTTACGATATTAAACAAACATTGGCCAGTAAAGGCCAGGAAATGACAGAATTTTGTCATGTGTTTGAAATTTGTAACCCAGTGGTTGCAAAGAATATCCTCGAGGAGGATATGGATTTGGCAAGTGTATTACCTTGTCGAATCTCGGTATATACTAAGGATGGCGTCACCAAAGTTGGAATGGCGTCACCCACTAAACATATAGCTCAGCTGACTACTAAAGACATGTCTTCAATAGTAGAACCAGTAGAGCAGGCATTGATCAATATCATTGATCAGTCCATTGCATAAATAACTAGGAGAAAATTATGTCAGTTATCAATTTATCAGATCTAGATCTTAGCTCTAAAAAAGTATTAATTCGTCAAGACTTAAATGTGCCAATTAAAGATGGCGTTGTAACGAGTGACAAGCGTATTAAAGCTTCTGTACCAACCATTAAAATGGCAATGGCACAGGGTGCAAAAGTAATGCTTATGTCACACTGTGGTCGCCCAACAGAAGGTGAGTATAGTGATGAGTTTACTTTGCAGCCAGTTGCAGATCGCTTAACTGAAATTCTTGGCGTTACAGTACGTTTAGAAAAAGATTGGTTGAATGGTATTGAGATGAATGACGGTGAAGTTGTTTTATGTGAAAACGTACGTTTTAACGAAGGCGAAATGGCTAACGATGATGCACTATCAAGGCAAATGGCTGCAATGTGTGACATCTTTGCTATGGATGCATTTGGTACTGCACACCGTGCACAAGCTTCTACACACGGTGTCGCTAAATTTGCACCAATTGCTTGTTCAGGCCCACTACTTTCAGGCGAACTTGAGGCATTAGGCAAGGCATTAGATAATCCTAAGCGTCCAATGGTTGCGATTGTTGGCGGTTCTAAAGTATCAACTAAGTTAACAGTTTTAGAGTCTTTATCTAAAATTGTAGATCAGCTAGTTGTTGGCGGCGGTATTGCTAATACTTTCATTGCAGCACAAGGTCACAATGTTGGTAAATCATTATA
>NZ_FQTP01000067.1 GCF_900128515.1 Bathymodiolus heckerae thiotrophic gill symbiont | reverse complement strand
AATGGCAAGAATGCCACTGAGTTGGCTGATAAGACTATTAAAGCGCTAAAGCCAATGTCAAGTAAGATTCATACCATTACCTACGATAATGGCTTAGAATTTGCTGAACATGAGCGTATGGCTAAAGCACTGGATGTGGATGTATATTTTGCTCATCCGTATTCTTCTTGGGAAAGAGGTATTAACGAGAATACTAATGGCTTGATTAGACAGTACTTCCCAAAGGGTACTGACTTTAACAAGGTGACAAATTCACAGATTGAATTTGTCATGAAGCGACTCAACACAAGACCTCGAAAAACACGAGGTGGGAAACAACCAGTTGAGTTATTTTTAGGAAAGGCTGTTGATTTATTAACGGCTTAGGAGAAATTGCACTTAATGTGCGAATTCAAGTTTTCTATAAACAACCCTGCCACCATCTTTAATCTCAACCAATCGACAGTTACCTTGGTTTCTATATTCATATGATTTAATCAAATACTTACAATGTTCAATACTGTGGCAAACCATTACCCCACTAGAAAGCGAATTGTTATTTTTATGAACAACAAGTGTTAGTGTGTGGGCACTAGCCAATATGGGTAGAAATACCAGTATTGCAAGCGTCATTCGCTTAATTATGTACATATAACTCCTTATAAACTATCTTGTCGCCATGTTTCATTTCAATTAAGTCCATACACTATCGTGACTGTCTTTATACAGGCCGTACCATTGTTATCACCTGCCTTGTCTGCAGGCGAGTGCGCGTTTAAATTAGCATTGACCAGTAATGGTAGTAACGCAAATAATACCGAGATAGATTCGATTGTTTTCATCTACAGCTACTAGCTACTCAAAGGACAGTCATTACTTTTGCCACACTTATAAGCTACAAACAAACCAGCAGCCATAGTTATTGTTATAAACACTTGGAAGATAATATTTTCCATAATAATTCCTATTTTTCTCGCCTCAAGAATAAGAGTATTATAATGTAGTAATATATAAAAAAATATAGCGGGAAACCGCAAAAATTAATCTAATAAATTAAAAGGATTGTTAGAAAAAAAGAATGAAGTGTCTAACATGACAACTCTGAGAAGAATACATATGCAGAAGTGGTCAAAATAAAAATTAACAACGCTACTACCTACAACCAATGCTAGACGGCGGCGATTATATTGAATTGCTTCTGCCGATAAGAGTAATTATTCAATGTTTTGTGGTTTACCGCCATGTTGACAATTCTTGATTAACATTATAATATACACACTAGCTAGTTGTTTGAATGTGACTTACATTTAAACATCGATCTTCCCTTGTAAGATCTTGAGTTAGACTTATTAAATAAAATCAATTGGAAATATGCCATGAACAAATCAGAATTAATTGAAGCAATCGCAACAACAGCAAACTTATCTAAAGCAGATGCAGGCAAAGCACTTAACGCAACTACAGCAGCAATCACTGGCGCTATGGCAAGTGGTAACGGTGTACAACTAACTGGCTTTGGCTCGTTTGTAATTAGAGACCGTGCAGCACGTACTGGTCGTAACCCACAGACTGGTGCTACTATCCAAATTAAAGCTTCTAAAGTAGCTGCGTTTAAAGCGGGTAAAGCATTAAAAGAGGCGGTTAATAAATAACCACATTTTAAATTAGTTCTCAGGAGAGAATTAGAAAGCCACCCAAGCGGTGGTTTTTTATTGCATAAAATTATGGTTAATAATATCGACAAAACAGACGCGTAGATTAGAGTATTGGTTGGCGTATTGTTTATCATTTTTTCGCTTATATTCAACGGTTGACTAGCCCTGATATCATTACTTCTGATTACTACAGCTCTAACTGCATGGTGTTTTATATACAAATTATTACGCATCTCTGGCTCTAAAGCTGAATACTCAACCTTTAGATATAAATAGCCTTAATTAACCTTATACTAATAACATGCCAATCCATTCCCCTATTCTTAAAAATACGATATTCCTAGTCGATGACGATAAAGACATACTAAGTTCTTTATCTGCACTATTTGAGCTAAGCGGCTTTAAGACAAAAACCTACTCATCTGCACTAGATTATCTACACCAATTGGATGATACACCAGGCTGTTTGATTAGTGGTATTTCCATGCCAGAGATGAATGGCATAGAGCTATTGATTGAACTTAATAAAACTGAACATGCACGCCCCACCTTATTTATTACAGGCGTTGCGACTGTCAAATTAGCAGTAGAGGCGATGATGTTAGGGGCGATAGATTTTATTGAGAAGCCGATAATAGCTGATGCCTTACTAGACAAAGTAACCAAAATTCTCATTAATTTTGAGAAAGATAAAGAAACGATTGATCGCTATAAAACATTCACTAAAAGAGAGAAACAGGTTCACGCTCTAATTGTTAAAGGTTTGACTAATTCTGCCATTGCTGAGCAGATATTTTTGACTGTTTCAACGGTGGAAAAGCACCGGTCAGTTATCATGAAGAAAATGAAAGCAGATAATTTAGCAATGCTAATGACAGACTTTCCAAGGCTAAAACTATTAGGCCGGTCATTATTTAACGAAGACGCCGACTCATGAGCCACCTGCCAATAATTCTAATTTTATCCATAACATTAGCTTTGTTGATTTGTAATTTTAAAATTAGATGCAAACTCGACAAGCAAAATAAAACCCTACAAAAAGACGGTTTTAACTCACAAGCAATCTATCAGCGCATGAAAAAACAAAATAGTAGTCGTGCCACGTTATCAAAAATGGATTTTAACAAGCCAATGCTGGAGGTGCTTAAACAACTATCTCAAAACTCTAGCAAAACACTCAATGTGGGGAGAGCGAGTATATGGCGCTATTCACATAATAAAGATGAGTTGCAATGCCTGAACTTGTATGAACAAGAGCCTGACACCCATACGCAAAAAGGTATTTTGAGTGTTGAGTCCTATCCAAAATACTTCAAAGCAATGGAAGTAGACAGAATTTTAAACATTAATAATGCTAGGACAGACGTGCGTACTCATGAATTTTTGGAGGACTACCTAAAGCCTCTTAACATCTACTCAATGCTTGACTTACCGATACTAATTAACAACGAAGTTTATGGCGTTCTATGCTTTGAACAAATAGGCGAGCCCAGAGTTTGGCGTGAAGATGAAATCGGCTACGGCACATCGATTGCCGATCTAATTGCACTAGCCATTGAATCTTAGCAAAGAAAAAGAGCTGTGGATAAGCTAATATCTCAATCACGACATGTGGTGATGGGCGAAATGATTGCTACATTAACGCATCAGTGGAAACAGCCGCTAACGGCCATGATGCTAAGTGTAGGAACGCTAAAAAATAAATTTAAGTCAATGGACATTGATGACAAAGACATGAAATATATTGAAACTCATGTTGCTAAAATTGAACGAATCATGTCTGAACAAAATCAAATGCTGAGTGATTTTAGAGACTTTTTTCATCCTGAAAAGCAAAAGGAATTGTTCAATATTGAAGCCAGTATTGGCAGTGTATTGGAAATGCTTGAAGGCAGCATCAAAGCACAGGGCATTCAAGTATTAGTAGATGTTCCAAGTGAGCTTGAAATCATGGGCTATGAGCGAGACTTCAAAACTCTGCTGACCAAATAATAACAAAAGAGATAAAAAACCCAATGATTAAAATCAATGCCAAAGCAAGTGAAAAATGCATTGATATTGTTATTAGCGATAATGCAGGTGGCGTTAGTCCATCAATCTTACCAACTGTATTCGAGCCTTATGTTTCTGATAAATCTTTAAATGGTACGGGCTTAGGCTTGTACATTAGTAAAAAGATTATTCAAGATCAGTTTGATGGTGATATTTTTGCAAGTAATACCAAAGATGGCGCACAGTTCTTAATCAAGTGCCCCCCCAGAGGCATAAAACCAAAAAAGTAAGCAATTTTTAAAATTCACTCCAGGATGATCTCTCTTGGCTAAAGCCAATTCATCTTCTGCTAAATTTTTGATTTTTCTGAAAAAACCAAAATGAGGCAGGCCTTGCCTGCCTCATTTGAACAAACTTACTTTTTTCTAGATTTTTTAGTAGAAATTCGATGGTGAAAGTCATTGTTTCTTTTTCGTGAATATTGTGGCTTAGTGGTATTACTCACTCTAAAGTAAGGCACCAAGCACTCTTCGCCATTGCCAATTAAATCATTGCGACCCATTCGTTTTAATGCCTTGCGCAGCACATCCCAATTTTTAGGGTCGTGATATCGCAAGAAAGCTTTGTGTAATTTTCGTTGTTGCCCACTCCTGGGAGTTTTAACAGCCTCAGAATTACGAGTGATTTTCTTTAGAGGATTAAGCTCAGTGTGGTACATAGCAGAGGCAATAGCTAACGGTGTTGGGATAAAAGCCTGCACTTGATCAGGTTTAAAATTATTCTGCTTTAGCCACAAGGCAAGATTCAACATATCTTCGTCACTGGTTACTGAATGAGAGGATATAAAATAAGGAATCAAGTACTGCTCTTTACCCGCCTGCTCAGAGTAACGATCAAACAATTTTTTAAACTGATGGTAAGAGCCAATACCAGGCTTCATCATCTTTGATAAGGTATTATCTTCAGTATGCTCAGGCGCAATTTTTAAGCGTCCACCAACATGATGAGTCACTAATTCTTTAATATATTCTGGATCACGAACTGCTAAATCATAACGCAAACCCGAGGCGATAAAAATACGCTTGATACCTTTTAGATTACGTGCGCGTCGATACAGTTTAGTTAGGGGTTTATGATCCGTTCCCAGATTTGGACAGATATCAGGATAAACACAAGTTAGACGACGACAAGTAGCTTCAATTTTTGGATCCTTGCATTGCAAACGATACATATTGGCCGTAGGGCCACCAAGGTCGGAAATATTACCTTTAAAATCCTTATCGGTATCACGGATGGTTTCAATCTCCCGAATCACAGAATCTTCAGAACGACTCTGAATAATACGACCCTCATGCTCGGTAATGGAACAAAAAGTACAGCCACCAAAGCAACCGCGCATAATATTAATGGAATAACGAATCATGTCGAAAGCTGGAATTTTCAGCTTACCATAAATAGTATGTGGCTGACGTGTATAAGGCAGCTCAAAGACACTATCAAACTCTTTCATTGACAAAGGAATTGGCGGCGGATTAAGCCAAACATCGCGCTCAGCATGCCGCTGCACCAAAGCTCGTGCATTGCCTGGATTGGTTTCTAGATGAAATACACGAGATGTGTGTGCATATAGATAACGATCTGTAGCCACCTGCTCAAAAGACGGTAGGCGAATAACGGTATTTTCTCGATTCAGACCTTTAGTACGATGATCAAAATCAATCACCTGGGCTGCTCCTTGATTGGGATCAATTTTAGTAGGCTTGGTTTGATTATTTTTATCACTACAGCCTTCTTTATCTTTCGCAGAAGTGTCAGCGTATGGATCTGCTTGCGGATGAGTTAAGCTTTTATCAGAATCAATCTCACTTGAATCTAACACCGTCCAGCCTTCAGGAATTCCCTGACGCATAAAAGCTGTGCCACGAATATCAGTAATTTTCTTAATACTTTCGCCCGCCGCAACACGATGTGCCACCTCTACAACCGCGCGCTCAGCATTACCAAAAAGCAATAAATCAGCCTTAGAATCAGGCAAGATAGAGCGGCGAATGGTTTGTGACCAATGATCATATTGAGCAATGCGCCTTAAACTGGCTTCAATACCACCAATAATAACCAGGACGCCTTTGTAGGCTTCCTTGGCACGCTGAGTATAAACAGTGGTTGCACGATCAGGGCGTTTGCCCGCTACAGCGCCAGCAGTATAAGCATCATCAGAACGTGGCCTTTTTTCAGCCGTATAATGATTCACCATTGAATCCATATTGCCCGATGCAACCGCAAAGAATAAATTAGGCTTTCCTAGCTTTTTAAAGTCATCTGCAGAGTGCCAATCAGGCTGGGAAATAATCCCGATACGAAACCCTTGTGACTCCAGCAATCGACCAATAATCGCCATACCAAAACTAGGATGATCTACATACGCATCGCCAGTAACAATAATAATATCGCACGAATCCCACTCCAAATTATCCATCTCTTTACGAGACATAGGCAACAATGGTGCAGGCACAAGTCCTTTTTTATGGGGCCAGAATTTTGGGTATGAATAAAGATTTTTAGGCGCTAACAACATGTTCTAAATTATACAGAACAGATCGATGATTTAATAATCGTAAAATCAAGGACATACATTGAATTGTTAAGTGGCCTCAGCTGACTCTATATTTCAATTAACTGGCTCACAGCCGGGCAATAAAGAACGCACTTAATTTCACCACTATAAGTGTTTGACAACACCTCTTTATAATAATTAAGCTGCTTAGTGTGGGTCTGATACTGTCTTTTAATGTATAAATCGTTGGTTTCATCTGCTAGTTTATCGGCAGTTTTAAAATCAATAATCCATAAAGTATCATTCTCAATAAACAGTCTATCAATAATAATACTTCTACCCTGGTCGATAAACTCAGCTTCAACCTGAGTGGATTGTCTTTTTTTGAATAACCAGTCGAAATTGTTATCTTGACGCGTGTTTTTCAACAACTGGATAATATGATTTGTAGATGGCGTTAGATTATCTAAAGAAAACCCGAGCTCTATTAATCGTGTACCAATAACTTTGGCGCTCAACTCAAACACATCAAGCTCCAAACATCGATGCACAAAAGTACCTAATAAACTTTTGTATCCCATATCAATACTGTTATTCAGCTCAATTTCTTCATGGGCACCAATAACAACTGCTTGAGTATTTAACATGGTTTTGTAGCGCTGCAATTGTGGCGCTTTAATAGGCGCTTCAATTTCACCTTCAACATCACGAAACTCTTCAAACTGTTGCTTCACCAAAGGCTCAAGTAGTTTTAAAAATGTATTTTCACTAGCCTTGTTAGCTTTATTAAGTGTGGCTAATAAATGAATATTAGATTTAGCACGTGTCATCGCAACATATAGCAATCTCATGCTTTCAAAATGTCCTTGACGCGAGTCTAATTTCTGTAAATAACGATAGGTGTAGCTAGGATTTTTGTGTTGATATGATTTGATTGGTGCGAGCAATAACGATTGATCTGGAAATTCATGCAAATGAATAATGGCGGATTGATTGGCTCTTGGCGCTCTTCCTAGCCCAGGAATAATAACCACTTCAAATTCCAATCCTTTGGCTTGGTGTATGGTCATTATTTTGATATTACTGCTAATACTCGGTGCATACAGTTCATCAAGCTGCTGGTTAATTGTCTTGATATCAAGCTTGCCAAGCGCTTCACACTCATGAACGACACTCAAGAATTGACGTTTGATCATATTTTTTTGCTCAGATAAAGATTGCTGTGGGCATAATTGTTCCATCGCAAATTCAAGCATTTGCACAAAACTAAATCTTGATTGATTACTGACAATGGTCGCTAAACTTGCATGAAGACTTTTCGCTCTTGTTGAGCCGTCTGGTGTTAAGTCTTCCAGCACTTTTGGTGTGTTAATCAACTCAAATACAACACTACCCTGATGATTAGATAAGTGCAAAATATCTGACAACACTAAGCCACACCACGGCGCCCTAAGAATGGCCAGCCATGCCAGCTTATCGCCTAGATCTAACAATCCTCGAGTTAGACTAACCAAATCTCTAGTAAAAGATTCCTTATTTAACGGCGCAGTTTTCAGTGCTTCAAAGGTAATGCCTGCTGTTTTTAGTGTGGGCACAATTTCATTCAGATGAGAACGATTTCTAACCAATATTGCCACATCCTTATCTATATTTTTTTGCACAATACTTAGCACCTGTTGTGCCTCTTGAGTATAAGCTTTATATGCAAATGAATGAAACTCAACCTTGCCTTGATCTCCTGTAGCCTCGTTAGCAACCGATGCAGAATAGCCAATCGCACCCAGTTGAGAATTTTCAGTTTGAGGAAAAATGGTCGAAAAATAAGTGTTATTCGCTTCTACAATGATTTTGTCAGATCTAAAATTAGTTGTTAGTTGTAAAAAAGAAGGCTTAAGATTCGCAATACCAATCTCTCTCACTTGCAAAAACAACCCTACCTGTGATTGTCTAAATAAATAAATAGACTGCATAGGATCGCC
>NZ_FQTP01000066.1 GCF_900128515.1 Bathymodiolus heckerae thiotrophic gill symbiont | reverse complement strand
CTAAAGTATCAACTAAGTTAACAGTTTTAGAGTCTTTATCTAAAATTGTAGATCAGCTAGTTGTTGGCGGCGGTATTGCTAATACTTTCATTGCAGCACAAGGTCACAATGTTGGTAAATCATTATATGAAAAAGACTTAATCCCTACTGCCCAGAAACTAATGAAGGATTGCGATATTCCCGTACCAACAGATGTTGTTTGTGGCAAGGAATTTTCTGAAACAGCAGAAGCTGTAACTAAGGCTTCAACTGAAGTAGTTGATGACGATATGATTTTTGATATTGGTCCAAATTCAGCTGAAGAATTAGCAGAAATTATGAAAAGTGCTGGAACTATTGTTTGGAATGGCCCAGTTGGCGTATTTGAATTCGACCAGTTTGAAGGCGGTACAAAAACACTGGCTATGGCGATTGCTAATTCTGATGCATTCTCAATTGCAGGTGGTGGTGATACATTAGCAGCAGTTGATAAATATGGCATTGAAGATAAAATTAGCTATATTTCAACAGGTGGCGGCGCATTTTTAGAATTCCTTGAAGGTAAAAAATTACCAGCAGTAGAAATTTTAGAAAAAAGAGCAGCGGAGTAACACTTGACTAGAAGAACTAAAATCTTAGCAACCTTGGGGCCGGCAACGGATAAGCTTGGGGTTTTAGAAAGCATTCTAGAAGCAGGTGTTAATGTTGTACGTATTAACTTCTCTCACGGTTCTGAAGAAGAGCATATGGGTCGTGTTAAAGCAGTGCGCGAATGGGCACAAGCTAACAACACTTACATTGGTGTGTTAATGGACTTACAGGGTCCAAAAATCCGAATCGCTTCTTTCAAAGACGGTATGAAGATCGAGCTTAAAAATGGTGACAGTTTTGCACTTGATGCCGATAAAGATAATTTGTCAGGTGATCAAGAGTCTGTTGGTATTGCTTATAAAACATTGCCACAGGAAGTTAAGCCAGGCAATGTATTAATTTTAGACGATGGAAAAATTGTTCTAGAAGTTAGCAGTGTTGACGGTAACAAGATTAATACAATTGTCACGCAAGGCGGAATCCTATCTGACAAGAAAGGAATCAACTTACGTGGTGGTGGTTTGTCTGCTAATGCCCTGACTGAAAAAGATAAAAAAGATATCTTTACTGCGGCAAAAGTTAATGCTGATTATGTGGCGCTTTCATTCCCAGTGAGTGGTGATGATGTACGTGAAACTAAAGCTTTATTAATTGAAGCAGGCTGTACAGCAGGCGTTATTTCTAAGATTGAGCGCGCTGAATCACTAAAAGAAGAAACTATTCAAGATATTATTAATGAGTCTGCCGGCATTATGGTTGCTCGTGGTGACTTAGGTGTTGAAATTGGTGATGCACAATTGCCAGCTCAACAAAAACGCTTAATTAGAATGGCTCGATCAAATGATCGTATCGTTATCACTGCAACGCAAATGCTAGAGTCGATGATTGAAAATCCAATTCCAACTCGTGCTGAAGTGTTTGACGTGGCTAATGCAGTATTAGATGGTACTGATGCAGTGATGCTTTCGGCTGAAACTGCCGCAGGCTCATACCCTAGAAATGCGGTATTAACCATGGCTGAAGTTTGTGAAGAAGCAGAAAAAAATCCAATTGCTAAGGTTTCTCATCACCGTTTAAATGAAAAATTTATCGATATTGATGAGACAATCGCAATGAGTGCTATGTATGCAGCTAATCATTTAGGTGTTAAAGTAGTTGCAGCCTTGACAGAAACAGGCAAAACAGCCATGTGGATGTCAAGAATTAGCTCTGATGTTTCAATTTATGCAATGTCAGACAGTGTGCAGACCTTACGTAAAGTAACATTATATCGTGGCGTATACCCATGCGGCATTGATAAGGATACAGGCAGCGACTGGTCAGATGTTAATCAGAAAGTGATTGATACACTGACTAAAAATGGTGTTGTTAAGGATGGAGATTTGGTAGTATTGACCAAAGGTATGTATAAAGATAAATCAGGTGGAACCAATATGATGAAAATTCTTCATGTTGGCGACAATGAGTATTAAAAAATTAAATAAGTAAAGGAGAAAAAATGTTAATTTCATTAAGAGAATTATTAGATCACGCAGCAGAAAACGGCTACGGAATGCCGGCGTTTAACGTAAACAACATGGAGCAAGTTCATGCGATCATGGAAGCTGCAGATAAAACCAATTCACCGGTTATTATGCAGGGTTCTGCAGGTGCAAGAGGCTACGCAGGCGAACCATTTTTACGTCATTTAATTATTGCAGCAACTGAAATGTACCCACACATCCCGGTAGTAATGCACCAGGATCACGGTTCAGAGCCAGCAGTATGTTTGCGTTCAATCCAGTCAGGTTTTTCATCAGTAATGATGGACGGCTCTTTAGAGGCAGATTGTAAAACACCTTCTTCATTTGAATACAATGTTGCAGTAACTAAAGAAGTTGTTGCAATGGCTCATGCTGGTGGTGTATCGGTTGAGGGCGAGTTAGGTTGTTTGGGTTCATTAGAAACTGGCATGATGGGTGAAGAAGATGGCCATGGTGCTGAAGGTAAATTAGACATGGAAATGCTACTAACTTCTGTTGAAGAAGCGGCTGACTTTGTTAAAGCAACTAACGTTGATGCATTAGCGATTGCTATTGGTACATCTCATGGTGCATACAAGTTTACAGCTGAGCCTACAGGTGATGTTTTACGTATTGACCGTATTAAAGATATCCATGCACGTATTCCGAACACACACTTAGTAATGCATGGTTCATCTTCAGTGCCACAAGATTGGTTAAAGACTATCAATGACTTCGGTGGTGACATGAGCCAAACTTACGGTGTTCCAGTAACTGAAATCCAAGAAGGTATCAGACACGGTGTTCGTAAGGTAAACATCGATACTGATTTACGTATGGCATCTACTGGTGCGATTCGTAAGCACTTAGCTGAAAATACATCAAACTTCGATCCACGTAAATTCTACAAAGAAGCTACGAATGCAATGAGTGATATTGTTGCAGCACGTTTTGAAGCATTTGGTGCAGCAGGTCAAGCAGACAAGATTAAAATATCTTCATTAGATGTTATGAGTCAAAGATATGCTGCTGGTGAATTAGACGCAAAAATTAAGTAAGCGCCTAAGGGTCAAGTATCAGAAAGGCTCGTTTATGACGAGCCTTTTTTTATTGTGATAAGGAATACATGAATAAAAATACACATTATTCAGTCATTGTTATTGGTGGCGGTCATGCGGGTACAGAGGCTGCTTTGGCTTCTGCACGCATGGGCGTCAGTACATTGTTAATCTCTCATAACATCGAAACACTCGGACAAATGAGTTGTAATCCTGCGATTGGCGGTATTGGCAAGGGCCATTTGGTTAAAGAGATTGATGCGATGGGTGGTGCAATGGCCAAGGCTATTGATAAATCAGGTATTCAGTTTAGAACGCTTAATGCTTCCAAAGGCCCTGCAGTTAGAGCAACTCGTGCCCAAGCCGATCGTGTATTATATAAAGTCGCCATTCGTTATGCATTAGAAAACCAAGAAAACCTATCCCTGTTTCAACAAGCAGTTGATGATTTGGTGATTGAACATGATGTGGTGACTGGCGTTATTACTCAAATGGGACTTAGCTTTAGCGCAGAAAAGGTGATTCTCACTTCAGGCACTTTCTTGGGCGGTGTTATCCATATTGGTCAAAAGAATTTCCAAGGTGGGCGAGCCGGTGATGCACCATCAAATCCGTTGTCAATTAAACTAAGAGAGTATGACTTAGGTGTGGGACGACTAAAGACAGGTACGCCACCCAGATTAGATGGTCGAAGTTTAGATTATTCACTGATGCAAGAACAGCCCGGTGATACGCCTTTACCAAGTTTTTCATTCATGGGTAAATTGTCTGATCATCCAAAGCAAATATCTTGTTTTATTACGAATACTAATGAAAAAGCGCATAATTTTATCCGCGCAGGCCTTAAAGATTCTCCAATGTACACGGGTAATATTGAGGGCATTGGACCAAGATATTGTCCATCAATTGAAGATAAAGTGGTGCGATTTGAAGAGCGCAATTCTCATCAAATTTTTGTTGAACCAGAAGGTTTAACCACCAACGAGGTTTATCCAAATGGCATATCAACCTCATTGCCATACGAAGTTCAGGTTGATTTTATTCGCTCTATCAAGGGTTTTGAAAATGCTCAGATTGTACGTCCAGGTTACGCCATTGAGTATGATTTTTTTGATCCGCGTGGACTAAAACAAACGCTTGAAGTTAAGCGTATTGCCAACTTATATTTTGCTGGCCAAATTAACGGCACTACGGGTTATGAAGAGGCCGCTGCTCAAGGTTTGTTGGCAGGTATTAACGCAGCCTGTGCGGTGAAAAACATTGATCCTTGGCTGCCAAAGCGTGACGAAAGTTATATTGGGGTGATGGTTGATGATTTAATCACTAAAGGCACGAACGAGCCTTACCGCATGTTTACTTCACGCGCAGAGTATCGACTGCTATTAAGAGAAGATAATGCGGATGAACGCCTAACCCCTAAAGCACATGAGTTGGGATTGATTGATGAGAGTCGTTGGCAGGCACTTTCTCGAAAGTATGAAGTTGTTGCCAAAGAAAAAGCTCGATTAAAAACTACCTGGATTCAGGCGAGTGATGATCAGGCTGGCGAAGTATTGGGCCAGAGCTTAAATCATGAATATTCATTATTGGAATTATTAAAACGCCCTAAGGTGAATTATGAAATATTGAGTAAAATAAAATCTGGTGAGCCGTATTTAACTGACAGGACACTGATTGGTGTAGTTGAAAATCAGATTAAATATGCTGGATATATCAAACGTCAGATGGACGAGATTGAAAAATATCGAAAGAATGAGAACACTGCACTTGCACAAGATATGGATTACAATTCTATCAAGGCTTTGTCAGCTGAAGTGCAACAAAAACTCACCGAGCATCGCCCCGAAACCATTGGTCAAGCAAGTCGAATTCAAGGTGTAACGCCAGCTTCTATCTCTATTTTATTGGTTTATTTAAAGTCGTACAAGAAGCAAAAATGATCGAAGAATTGTTACAACAAGGAGCACAAGAAATGGGTATTGAGCTTAATGAGGCTCAACGCACTAAGTTGTTGCAATATCTTCAATTGATTATTAAGTGGAATAAAACCTATAATTTGAGTGCAATTCGAGACCTCGAAGAAGGCGTTAAAAAACATTTGCTTGATAGTTTATCGGTGGTGTCTTATATTAACTCTGGGAATTTGTTGGATGTAGGTGCTGGCGCAGGTTTACCAGGTATTGTAATTAGTATTATGAAGCCGGAGTTGTTAGTAACGGTACTGGATACAGTGGGAAAAAAATGCCGTTTTATGCAGTTTGCTAAAACCCAGCTAGCCCTTAAAAACTTAACCGTGATTAACCAGCGTGTCGAAGACTATCGGCCAGAGCAGTGTTTTTCCCAAATTACATCAAGAGCATTTTCGGAGGTTGATAAAACCTTGAAACTAACCAGGCACTTATTGTGTGATAATGGCCATTATTTACTGATGAAGGGTAACCATTTTGCCAGTGAATCACTAGAAAATTATGAAATGAAAGTGCATCAAATTACTGTGCCCTATGTATCTGATCAGCGACATTTTTTAGAAATTAAACCGAGTTGAAAATGAAAAAAATATTTTATTACCTTATTGCTTTATTAATCGCACTTGCAACAGCTATAGTAGTATTTTTTGATGATATTGCCAAAAATACCATTGAATCTTATGCGCAAAAATCACTCAATACGCCTGTTAAAATCACAGAGTTTAGAAGTGATTGGTTAACTGGAAAAATTAATATTGATTTTATTGAGGTTAAAAATCCGACAAATTTTTCCAATGATAATGCCTTTGTTTTAAATCATCTAAGCGCTACCTTGGCAACTGAAACACAAGGAAAGCTAATTATTCTTGATCAGCTTGAATTTGACGGCTTGTTGTTTACTTTGGAGCAAGGTAAAAATCAAGTTAATTTGGTTGAGCTGCTTAAAGTGCTCGACCAGAAAAAATCTCAAATTAAATCAAACATCAGTACCGATACAAATACGAGCAAGCAGCCATATCGGTTAAAAATTAAGTCGTTAAGTTTTGTTAATACTCAGTTGTTTATTGATACACAGTGGTTTAAAGAAACTGTTGAAGTGCCAAATATCGTTATTCATAATTTTGGCAATGATCAAGGCATCCCAGTAGCCCAGGTCGGTCCGGAATTAATGAAGTTGGCATTAGCTCGGATTCAATCTGAAGTTGAGAAAAAAGGTTTGAGACTCAGCGAGCAAGAAATTAAAGAAAGTGTTCGTAGGAAATTGCGTGGAAAATTGGATGAGCTAGGTGGCGACCTGGATAACAAGGCCAAAAAATGGCTTAATAAAATAGGACTATAAAATGCATATTGTTGATTCTCATTGTCATATTGATCGTGTTGATTTAGAGCATTTTGGAGGTAGTATTGAGTCGATGCTGGCGCATGCTAACGAGATGTCTGTCAAAGAATTTTTATGCGTTTGTATTGACTTAGAGCATTTCGATGATGTATTTTCTTTGGCTAAAAAGCACGATCAAATCTACGCCTCTGTAGGTGTGCACCCAGTTGAGCAAGAGGGCCAAGATCCCAGTGTGGAAGAATTACTAGCATTGGCAGATGACGATAAAATTATTGCTATTGGAGAAACTGGGCTTGATTATTTTCACGTAGAAAAAGAATCTGCTGATTGGCAAAGAGATCGTTTTAGACGTCATATTGCCGCATCTAACGAATCAGGTAAGCCGATGATTATTCATACGCGTAATGCCAAAGAAGATACCATTAGCATTATGGCTGAAGAAAAAGCTAATGCGGGTGTTATGCATTGTTTTTCAGAAGACTGGGAGACAGCTAAAGCCGCCTTGGATCTTGGGTTTTATATTTCATTTTCTGGCATTGTTACTTTTAAAAGTGCAGAAGCACTAAGAGAAGTAGCTAAAAAAGTCCCTGCTGATCGCTTATTGGTAGAGACAGATTCTCCATACTTAACCCCAGTGCCAAATAGAGGCAGACCAAACTCACCTGCTTATACCTATTATGTGGCAGAAAAACTGGCTGAAATCAGAGGTGTGAGTATTGATCAAATCGCCGACACTACTACAAAAAATTTTAAACGTTTATTTTTCTCAAACTAATGGCTGTTACTTTTCAAACAATTGATGAATTTTCTCAGGGTCAACGCCTTGATAATTATTTGGTTAAAATCCTTAAGGGCGTGCCTAAATCGCACATATATCGTGTTATCCGAAAAGGCGAGGTGCGTGTTAATAAAGGCAGAAAAAAAGCCGATTACAAGCTCATGCAGGATGATATTGTGCGCATTCCACCTATTACGGTCAATGAGAAAAAAACAGCTCATGTCTCAGACAGTTTAAAGAAAATATTACTGGAATCGATTATCTATGAGGACAAAGGTCTGTTGATTATCAATAAGCCAAGTGGTATTGCGGTGCATAGTGGTAGTGGCGTGGATACTGGTGTGATCGAGGCGTTAAGGTCGGTTTACAAAGAGCCGATTGAGTTAGTTCATAGGCTTGATCGTGCAACGTCTGGCGTATTGTTGATTGCAAAAAAACGTAGCGTCCTTAAAAACTTACACGAACAGCTAAATAAACATGAAATGGAAAAACGCTATACCGCTCTGGTTAAAGGTGTTTGGTCAAAGAAACGTCATACAATTGACGCACCCCTGTATCAAAACTCAAGATACGCAGTGGTTGACAGCAAGGGCAAGCATTCGGTTAGTCATTTTCAGCCGTTGAAGAACTTCAGTAAAGATGATTTTTCTGCTTCATTAGTAGAGGCAACAATTGAAACAGGTCGAACCCATCAAATCCGAGCACACGCCAAATATGCAGAGCATGCAATTGCTTGTGATGATAAATATGGTGACAAAGAGTTTGATCGCCAGGTTAAATTTAGAGGTCTGAAACGTTTATTTTTACATGCACATCAATTAACTTTTACCAACCCAATGACAGGCGATATTCAAAAAGCTCAAGCACCATTATCAGTTGAATTACAAGATTTCTTAGATAAGTTATGAATGTCTATGCTCGTTTAATGCGCCTAGATAAACCAGTTGGAATTTATTTATTATTGTGGCCAACTTTGTGGGCATTGTTT
>NZ_FQTP01000065.1 GCF_900128515.1 Bathymodiolus heckerae thiotrophic gill symbiont | reverse complement strand
AATCCCAATCCGAGCAATACAATTTTATTAAAACTAGAGGGTAACAACCCTGCAGGATCAGTTAAAGATCGTGCTGCTTTTAATATGATTGCGAAAGCTGAGGCTCGAGGCGAAATCAAACCTGGTGATACTTTAATCGAAGCCACTAGTGGTAATACTGGCATTGCATTGGCGATGGTAGCTGCAATCAAAGGTTATAAAATGATGCTGATCATGCCTGAGAATCTGTCTCAAGAACGTCGTGATGCCATGACTGCCTATGGTGCAGAGTTATTATTAGTAACCAAAAAATCTGGCATGGAAGGTGCGCGTGATCTTGCTGATAAATTAGAGTCAGATGGTAAAGGAAAGCAGCTTGATCAATTTTCAAATGAAGATAATTCAGGTGCTCATATTAATACCACAGCTGAAGAGATTTGGAAAGATACCAATGGAAAAATTACTCATTTTGTCTCTGCCATGGGTACTACAGGCACAATTACAGGTGTATCTAATGCACTTAAAAATAAAAATAGTAGCGTTCAAATTATCGGTGTTCGTCCAGAAGAAGGCGCTCAAATTCCAGGCATTCGCCGTTGGAGTGATGCGTACCTACCTAAAATATTTTCCAAGGCGAAAATAGATAACACTATGGATGTTTCACAGAAATTAGCTGAACAAACTACTCGGGATCTCGCTACAAAAGAAGGAATTTTTGCTGGCGTTTCAAGTGGTGGCGCTGTTGCGGCAGCATTAGAATTATCCAAACAAGTCAACAATGCCACTATTGTAACTATTGTTTCAGATCGTGGTGATCGCTACCTGTCAACCGGCCTATTTAACGCCCAATAATCTATGCGTAGATACATCTCGCATCAATTTCCAAACGAAATAAAAACCTATATTTCATTAATATTAGCCAGTTTATTAACGGTTATCACCATTGATTTTTTTCTCTATTCAAGTGATTATGCCCAGCACTTGTTTAAACAGTTAATCGCAGATAAACCCATTCTAAGCTTTGCAATCACTCCGATAACCTTTGTATTAATTGTCTATATAGCTAAGTATTTTTGCCATTACGTTCAAGGTAGTGGTATTCCACAATTAATTGCAGCAAATGATTCTCGCAATAAAACCATTCGTCAACAACTACTTTCTTTTAGGGTGGCTGTTGGAAAAATTTGTTTCATTTTTTTAGGCATGCTCGGTGGTGCACCCATTGGTATTGAAGGTCCCAGCATTCATATTGGTGGATCAATTTTTTATGGGTTTAATCGATTTTTAAAATTAAAACGCAAATTATTGATTCATTCTTTAATTGCTATTGGTGGCAGTGCTGGACTGATTGTTGCCTTTAATGCGCCGATTGCAGGATTTTTATTTGCCTATGAAGAAATCGGACGAAAATTAAAAAAACAAGCGCTTGTTTTAATTGCAGCTGTCAGTCTTTTGGTTTATGTACTGTCAATTTTATATCGTGGCAATGAAGCCTATCTCAATGATATGTCCATCCATACAATCAACTACTTACTTATTTGGCAGCTCATTCCACTGGCCATTCTTGCGGGTATTTCAGGCGGGTTATTTTCTAAAGCTACTCTATATCTAATTGAAAAATTTATTAGCCACACCAAAGCTCGCGTCATATTAATTGCTGTATTCCTAGGGTTTGTTATTGCTTTGTTTAATTATCTGTCTAAAGGCCAAATTGCAGGCTCTGGTCGTGACGAAGTTTTATTGATGTTAACAGGCGAACAGCTCGACCTAGATTTCGTATTAATGAAATATTTTGCTACTCTAACCTCATTAGCCTCAACCATTCCAGGTGGATTATTTATGCCAAGTATCTCTATTGGTGCAGGCATTGGTGCTGAAATGGCACAATATTATTCAAATATTGATTTTCAAATTATTATCATGATGGCGATGATCGCTTATTTAAGTGCCGTTGTTAGAGCACCATTAACTGCTACTTTTGTTATTTTAGAAATGAGCGTATCACTTCATTTGATTATTCCAGGCTTGCTGGTTGCTTTTATCGCTAATTGGATTAGCAAGCAGATATTCACCCAGCCTATTTACGAAGCGCTGGCTGATAACTATCTAAAATTAACCAATTCTTAATGCTATATAAGGTACAAGGGCAAGACCTATAGCAATTTAAAAAGGTTTAACTACCACCAGAATAACAATCGCTATCAAGATTAACACTGGAAATTCATTAAACCAGCGATAAAAAATATCGGAGCGGGTGTTCTTATCTTGCTTAAAAATTTGCATCAAGTGGCCACAATAAAAATGATAAACAATCAGTGATACTATTAAGGTTAATTTAGCGTGCAGCCAAACCTGTGTTTGATAAATCTCCCAAGCATCAACCACCATCCAAGTACCAAGTGCTACAGCCAATATCATGCTAGGTGTCATAATACCTCGATAGAGTTTGCGCTGCATAATTTTAAAACGCTCGATGCTAATTTTGTCTTTACTCATTGCATGATAAACAAACAATCTTGGCAAATAAAACAAGGCAGCAAACCAAGTGATAACGGCGATTATATGAAAAGCTTTAATCCATAACATACAGTTTTCCTTTTTTAACAACTAACATTAACTATCAACCATTATAGAAGTGCCCTATAGTAAAATAAAAATTAATTATTATTAACTTTACTTCAATTGAAGCAATACCGCGAAATTCCTTATAACTACACCTCATTTTCCGACAAGGAAGTTGTGTGTCGCTTTTTGGGTATTGAGGCTTGGGAATTATTAGAGTCTTTACGCACCAATCGCAACACTGGTCGTAGTGCACGTATGCTCTTTGAAGTACTCGGTGATATGTGGGTGGTTGATCGCAACCCCTACCTACAAGAAGATTTAATCAAAAATCAACGTCGCTGGAAATCTTTAATTGATGCACTTAATTCGCGTCTTGATCTAATTCGCAATCGTGCTGATGACAATGAAAGTGTACTTGAGTTACTCAAGTGTGCTGACGCTGCCGTATCTAAGTTTGAGCTTCATTTAAGTGCTTTTAAACAGCGTAAGCAGCGTATTAAAAAAGCCTTATTAAAGGTTACTCATAATAACAATATTCGCTTTGATGCGCTTTCACGCTCGGCTCACGCAACAGATGCAACTGACTGGCGTGTTGAATACCCGCAAGTAGTTATCACTCCAGACACCGAATTTGAAATTGCCGCCATTGTTAAAACTTGTATTGAATTGGGTTTAACCATTATTCCTCGTGGTGGTGGCACGGGATATACCGGTGGCGCCATTCCATTACATGCGCAAACTGCAGTCATTAACACTGAAAAACTCAGTTTTATCGATAGTATTAAAGACATGGGTGGTATGCATAGCGTTAATGTTGGTGCGGGTGTTATTACTAAGAGAGTTAGTGAGTTAGCCACAAAGCATAATTTAGTCTTTGCTGTAGATCCAACTTCTCAAGATGCTTGTACGATTGGCGGCAATGTTGCTATGAATGCTGGCGGTAAAAAAGCCCTTAGATGGGGCACTACCATTGACAATCTACTGTCTTGGAAAATGGTGATGCCTGATGGCTCTTGGTTACAAGTAAAGCGTCTAAATCACAACCAAGATAAAATTCAATTATTAAAATCGGTTAGCTTCGAAATTTTCACTTTAAAGTCGGATGCAAAAACAGTCGTTAGCAGTCGAATACTGGAAATTGACGCAAAAAAACTGCGTAAAAGTGGCCTTGGAAAAGACGTTACCAACAAGTTTCTTGATGGCCTTCCAGGCATTCAAAAAGAAGGTTGTGATGGTTTTATTACTTCAGCAGAATTCATATTACATAAGCCATTAGAGCACATCAATACGCTCTGTTTAGAATTTTTCGGTCATGATTTAAAAGCTGCTGTTTCTACCATTGTTGATATTAAAAATCTAATTGACAAAACCTCTGATGTTGATTTAGTCGGCATGGAGCATCTTGATACACGCTATATTAAAGCAGTCAAATACACCACCAAAGCCAATAAAGCTGAATTACCAAAGATGGTTTTATTGATAGACATCTCAAGCCATCAACAGTCTGAACTCGATACTCATATTGAGCAAATAAAAGCAATCACCATCAAGCAAGAAGGTGAATGTTTTGTTGCTAAAGCTACCAATAAAAGACAAATTTTTTGGAAGGATCGCGCTAATACAGCAGCGATTGCCGCACATACCAATGCCTTTAAAATTAACGAAGACGTGGTTATTCCACTGGATAAACTGGCCGATTATAACGATGGCATTGAGCACATTAATATTCGTTTATCAATTGAAAATAAATTAGACACACTGGCTGATGTTCAAGAATATTTGGTCAATATCAAGGCTAAAACCCACTTAGTCAAGGATAAAACTACAGCAGCCATTGAGCTACTAACAAAGGTTAGTATGCAGTGGCAAAAAATACTTGGCAATCTTGATGATGCCACCCTATTTAGGCAAGTACAAACAGCTCAACGCGTTATCTCTTATATGGATGAGTTCGCCCATCCACTAAACGGTTTACTTATGGGCGATATCTTTACTCAAATGCGCGAAGACATCAAGCAAATTCATACTGAGCATCGCAATGTGCGCTTATTTGTAGCTACGCATATGCATGCAGGTGATGGCAATGTTCATACCAATATTCCAGTACATTCTCATAATACTCAAATGCTTGAAAAAGCCGAGTCAGTCGTTGATGAAATTATGCTGCTGGCGACAAATCTTGGTGGTGTTATTTCTGGTGAACATGGTATTGGCCTTACCAAATATCAGTATTTATCAGACGAATTTAAACACGAGTTCGAACAATACAAAGCTAAAATCGATCCAAACAATCACTTCAATAAAGGCAAGCTAATGCCGGGTAGTGGCCTTGATGGCGCCTTTACCCCATCACTGCACCTAGTAGAACAAGAAGCGTTAATCCTTGAAAGTAGTGAAATTGGCGAAATTAACGACATGGTGAAATCTTGTTTGCGTTGTGGCAAGTGTAAAGATGTATGCACCACGCACGTACCTGAGGCTAATCTTTTATATTCTCCTAGAGATAAAATCATTGGCACCAACCTTATTTCAGAAGCATTTCTTTACGAGGAACAAACTAGGCGTGGCATCTCTCTCAATCATTTTGTTGAGTTGGACGATATCGCTGATCATTGCACAATTTGTCATCGCTGCGCCAAACCATGCCCAGTTGATATTGATTTTGGCGATGTCTCTATTAAGATGAAATCAATCTTAATTAAGCAAAATAAACGCCGTACCAATATTGCTTCTAAAGTATCTATGGCATATTTGAATATGACTCAACCATGGAAAATCAAGCTAGTCAAAAAACTACTCATTGATTTTAGCTACAAAGCCCAAAATATTGCATCGCGCCTAGCCAAACCCTTAATTAATAAAATTCCAAATAAAACCGTTGGCAAGCCAAGTTTGGCGATTGAGCTTATTACGTTATTAGACAAGCCTTTGCCTACGGATACTGGTTTAAAACCAATGCGCGAGTTATTAGGCATTCAAGATACAACCAGTGTGCCAATTTTGTCACATCCAACTAAATCCAATGCTGATTCACCCAGTGTGTTTTATTTCCCAGGCTGTGGCTCAGAGCGTTTATATTCTCAAATTGGCTTGGCCACTGTTGCACTACTTTATCATCAAGGCGTTAAAGTGGTTTTACCGCCAAGCTATTTATGCTGTGGCTACCCACAACGAGCCGGCGGTTTTGATGCCAAGAGTACGGCTATTTCAACCGATAACCGCGTACTGTTCCATCGCATGGCAAATACCTTAAACTACCTAGATATCAAGCATGTGCTCACCTCATGTGGTACTTGTATTGATCAACTTGCAACCTACGAGCTAGGTGATATCTTTAAAGATTCGAGTTTGGGTGATATTCATGAATACCTACTCGATCAAAATGTCACCTTAGAAGCTACAGGCGAGCAATACTTGTATCATGCGCCTTGTCACGATCCTATCAAATCTGATGAATCTAGCACAGTCATTTCCAAGATTGTAAATAGTGAGGTTGTTAGCAATGATCGTTGTTGTGGTGAAGCAGGTACCTTTGCGGTTGCACGCCCTGATATCGCCAAACAAGCCAAATACAGAAAAGAGCTGGAAATCAAAAAAGATATTCAAACTATTACTGCGACTGATAAGCCTATCAAAATGCTAACAACTTGCCCTGCTTGTCGCCAAGGTTTATCACGCTACCAACACACAACCAATATCGAGCCGATTTATCCAATTGAACTTATTGCTGAGCAGCAATTAGGTAAAAATTGGCAGAAAGACTTTATAAAATCAGTCAATATTGAAAAAGTACTACTTTAAATAGCTTTTAAGCCTGCACGTACACCCAAGCTTTTTGACCCGATTTAAACTCACCCATAACACGCTTATACTCATTCACTTCATACTCATCTGATTGGGCTAATTCTTCAGGTGTAATTTCAAAAATAACACCTGATACAAAATCATTTTTATCCTTAGATACCACTGCAATAGGATGATGAGTTTCACCACTTAACGCTACCACATCAACATCACAAATTTCCACCATTTCTAGCTTATGGCCCAATAGCTGATCTGCATGGCCTTCCAACTTACGTCCAAAGGTTTCCAGCTGTACGGAAGTATTTTGTAAAGTACCATAGGAAAAAAGGCATTCGACTATATTCATAAAAAATTATGCCACCTTTTGTTCGTATAAATATTGTTGAAACTTAATAAACAATGGTCTAATATTTTTTACATCACCCAATACTTCTTTAGCATTTTCTAAAGATTGATATTTATTGGTTAATAAAATTGGTAATTTTTCTTGATCCAGTTCACCAACGCCAGTTTTAATATATTGCTTTAATACAAAATCAATAAACTCTTGCTGTTTATCATCAAGTAACGCAAAGATTGTAGATTTTGCCATTGCCACTCTATCTTTTCTAGTGATTGGCTTTATATCGCTGTTAAACACATATTCAAGCACATCAAATAAATCACTATTTTCGGCGTTAATTAGCTTTTGCAATGTGGTCAATTCCTCTTTGCCAAATCCAGCATCATCAAGCTTTTTCAGTAAAGTTTTTCTGGTGATTGGATTACTCCATAGTTTTCGCAATTCTGCTTCATTTTTAAAGAAGTTAGGTAGCTCACCAAATAAATTATTCAAAAACTCCTCTGCAGAAATTGGCTTACCATCTGCATTCCAAAACGAGGTCGAGATCATGTGCTGTATTTCTAGCTCTTTACCATTTTTAAGCTTTATCTTAATTTTTTGCTGCTTAGGTTTCGGCTTATAATCCTCATCTTCTTCTCTTACGCCTGAACCATCCTCTGGCTCAGGAGGATTATAAACATTACCCTCATCTTTAACAGGTTCACCATCCCACTCAGGATCAGAAAATCGCTGATAAGCATCTACAAAATCATAAATTGTAAAAAATTCTTTGCCATCAAACAGCCTTGTGCCACGTCCAACAATTTGCTTAAATTCAATAATTTGTTTCACAGGGCGCATCAGCACAATATTGCGAATATTTCTCGCATCCACGCCAGTTGACAGCTTTTGTGAGGTGGTAAGCACGGTAGGGATGAGTTTCTCATTATCTTGAAACTGCGCTAAAAATGTTTCACCAATAGTGCCGTCATTCGCCGTTACGCGTACGCAATAATTTGGATCTTTATTCTTTTTGTATTGATTAACCAAATCACGCACCATGGCAGCATGGACTTGAGTTGCACAAAAAATAATGGTCTTATCATTTTTGTTCGCATCATCCATAAAAATCTTAACGCGTTCAGCTTCTCTGGCTTTAATTTCAATAATTTTATTAAAATCTTCCTCTTCGTAAATCTTGCCTTGCTCAATTTCTCCTTCAACAACAGCGTCATCATTGGTGTAAATATAATCATCCAAGGTAGTTTGAATGCGCTTAACTTTAAACGGTGTTAAAAATCCATCATTAATACCGTCTTTCAAAGAGTACACATAAATCGGCTCGCCAAAATAAGCATAGGTATCTACATTGTCTTTTCGCTTTGGTGTGGCAGTTAAGCCCAATTGCACTGCAGGTGAAAAATAATCTAGTATTGATCGCCAGTTACCCTCATCATTTGCACCACCTCGATGGCACTCATCAATGATAATAAAATCAAAATAGTCTTTTGGATATTGCCCAAAATTTGGTTCTGACTCACCCTCTTCATTCGTGCCAGACATGAATGATTGAAATATCGTAAAAAAGATACTGCCATTGGTTGGTACTTTTCCTTTTTTCTTAATCTCCGAAGGCTTGATGCGTACCATCGCGTCATCATCAAATGCTGAAAATGA
>NZ_FQTP01000064.1 GCF_900128515.1 Bathymodiolus heckerae thiotrophic gill symbiont | reverse complement strand
CGATGTAATTGATTCATCACAAGGAAAAGAGCCTATGCCGTTTATTCAAGGTCATGGCAATATTATCCCTGGTTTGGAAAAAGCACTTGAGGGCATGAAAGTTGGTGAATCTTGTGATGTTTCTATTGCGCCTGAAGATGCGTACGGTGTTCATCATGAAGAAGGTATTCAAGAGATTCCTTTAGAGACATTACAAGGTATTGATAATTTAGAAATTGGCATGGAGTTACAATCGCAAGATGAGCAAGGCAATCCATTTATTGTTCATGTTGAAAAAATCAATGAAAAAACAGTAACCATTAATGCTAATCATCCTTTAGCGGGTGAAATACTTCACTTTAACGTTAGTATTGAAAATGTTAGAGAGGCCACAGCTGATGAGCTAGAGCATGGTCACGTTCATTCGGGATCTTGTTCTCACTAATTAGTTTAAGCGCCGCATAATGAATCAAGATTCTACTTGCGTCTTGTGCGGCTCTAGCCAAACTCAGCTTTATTATTCAAATGAAAATGTTAACTACTTACGCTGCTTTGAGTGTGAGATGGTATTTTTGCCTAAGCGTTTTCATTTGAATAATATCGATGAAAAATCCCGCTACGATCTTCATCAAAATGATTCTAAAAATACGGGCTATCGTCAATTTTTATCAACGGTTTTTGATCCGCTTATAAAACATGTACAGCCTAATTCTACAGACTTGAATTTTGGTTGTGGCCCCGGACCAACATTATCTTTAATGCTTGAAAGTGAAGGTCATGAGGTTGATTTATTTGATAAATATTATGCTAATAACGTCCAAGTATTTGAACGCAAGTATGACTTTATTACTGCAACAGAAGTGCTAGAGCATTTGTCTAACCCAAGGTTTGAGATTGACCGATTGTTTTCTTTGTTAAACCCCAAAGGTGTGTTGGCAGTAATGACGCAACTATTAACTAACAAGGTTATTTTTTCCACTTGGTATTACAAAAATGACCCAACACATGTTTGTTTTTTTAGTCAAAAAACTTTGGAGTATTTGGCACAAAAGAACAATGCTAAACTTGAGATTATTGGTGATAATACAGCGCTATTTTTTCCAAGCCAGCAGGGTGAAGTCGTTATTTAGATAGTTATCAATCAATTGATAATTTGAGGTCAGTTTTTCACCCAGATACACAATAGCGCATTGGCAAAATCCATACTAAGTACGCCTGTTAACGCTATAATTGTTGTTATTTTTTTCACTTTTATTCTTCTCTATTAAAAAAAATCAAATTCTAGCATAGAGCTACCCTGTATGTGATAATTGAGCTTAAATACTCACCTTATCAAAACTTATGTTAAAAAAAATCCTAACCATTGCCACTGCACTTACCGTATTAAATTCTCAAGCAGATATTGATATTATTGATGGCCATATAATGTTGGAATCGGTTAACAAGCAAATTGTTAATATCAATACAGAAGAATTAAACAAAATCCTTAATGAGGATGCCAGTGTAATTTTGATTGATGTGCGTACTCCTTCAGAGCTCAACTACACCGGCACAATTAAACGCGGCCAGAACGTTAATATTGTACGTGGTTGGTTGGAATTTCAAATTGGCGACCATGCTAAATCAAAAGACACGCCAATTATTGTTTATTGTGGTCGTAACTTGCGTTCGCCACTCGCAGCCAAAACTTTAGAAAACATGGGTTATACCAATGTAAAAAATTACGCCGATGGTTTCTTTATTTGGAAAGAAGAATTCTCTCCAGTTAGAATTAGTGATTATGAACCAAATAATATTTTGTATCGTTTGCCTGAAGAAATAGCACCGGGTGTTTACTCTGCAATTGGCGCCACACAGCCATACACTTATGAAAACTCAAATCATAATAACAACCTCTCGTTTATTGTAACCACTGATGGTGTATTAGTATTCAACGCTGGAGGTAGTTACCTCGTGGCTAAAGCCATGCATGAAGAAATCAAAAAAGTAACTGATCAAAAGGTCAAGTACGTGGTGTTAGAAAACTCACAAGGTCATGCAATTTTAGGCTCAAATTATTGGAAAGAGCAGGGTGCTATTATTGTGGCCCATGCGGAAGCTGACAAGGACATCAAGCATAGAGGTGAAGACATTTACATGCGTTCATTAAGAGTGCAAAAAGATAAGCTAATCGGTAGCAAAATCGTACGTCCAGATCTTACTTTCGAGGAAAAACTCAACCTACCAATGGGCGATACCAAAATTGAGCTAATGCATATTGGTGCCTCACATTCTCCAGATGATATCCAACTTTGGCTACCTGAGCAAAAGTTATTAATTAGTGGCGATACAGCTTTTAATGAGCGCATGTTGCCAATTTTTCCGCATACTAATGCACTGGCATGGATTGAAACTTGGGATAAAATCGAGGCACTTGAGCCGGAGATTATTATTCCTGGTCATGGTGAGCCAACAGATTTAGCAACCATTACTAAATTCACCAAGGATTATTTAGTTTACATGCGTGCTGAAGTTGAAAAAGTACTTGATGAAGATGGTGGTTTATATGAGGCTTACAATATCGGTCAATCAATGTTTAGAGATCGTGGAACCTACAGAGAGTTGCATAAGCAAAATGCTGAGCGTATTTTTAAACAAATGGAATTTGAATAAATGCAGCTCCCTGAGCTTATGATTAATCATCAGGATTAATCTATGTTTAATTCCTCGTTATCATTAGATCAGGCACCACCCTTAAAAATCCCACTTCTATTTTTTATTACCAGTCCTATTTTTGGCCTATTGGCCGGGTTGTTTGTTTTAGGCTTTGTACCTTCTTTAGAGCCTCAAACTTCATCAGAAGTGATGATTTTTACTCATTTTATTGCCTTGGGTTTTTTGGCTATGACCATGCTTGGTATCATATTTCAGATGCTACCAGTAACTGCCGGCGTTACTTTAAAACATCAGCAAATTATTGCACCACTCGTGCATGGATTGTTGTCAATCGGGTTGTTTGTTTTTGCGTATGCATTTTATACTTACCAAGCAACTTTAATGATTGTTGCCATGGTGATGCTGCTGAGCGCTTTTACGGTGTTTATTGTTGCTACGGTGTTTATTCTCAAAAATGCCAAGAGTGTCACCCCAACTATTAAAGCCTTTATTGGTGCTTTGGCATCGCTAACAATTGCGTTATTTTTGGCGGGATATTTACTCTTATCCCATGATAATACAAGCCTTTCAGAATATCATCAGACCATTCTTTATACGTATATTATTTTTAGCGTATTGGGTTGGATGGTTATGCTAATTATTGGCGTATCTTATCAAGTAATTCCTATGCTTTACGTAGCTGAAACTTACCCTAATCTTTATACCAAATACGCCATCAAGATTATTTTCGCCTTATTGGTAGGGCTTAGTTTTGCTTTGTTTTCAGGCAACACTTCTTTATATTTATTGTTTAAGGTGTTTTTATCTTTACTGCTGGCTGATTACGCTATTACCACTATCTCATTATTGTTCAATAGAAAGCGTAAGGTTTTCGATACCAGTACCTATTATTGGTATTTTTCTATGTTGATGTTGTTAAGCGCCATTGGTATTTCGCTAGCCAGTGAATGGTTGCATATTGCTCAATTAAACACACTAGCAGTGCTTATATTTTCGTATGGTTTTGCCATGTCGGTGATCACCGGAATGGTGTACAAAATTTTACCATTTTTGGTTTGGTTTCACTTAAATAACAAAGGCTACATGAGCATGCCAACCATAAACGAATTGATCGGCAAAAAATTAACCACAGTTCAGTTTATTTTGCATGTATTTGCCTTGTTGTTACTTGTTGCATTGGTATTTGATTCAAACTATCAAATCATCGCAGGGGTAATTATGGCTTTATCAAATGCAGTATTTTTATTTAATTTAATAAAAGGTTCTAGAATTTATTTCACCAAGCAAGGCTTGGAGAAGATGAACCCCTAAAAGGGTTAAGTTTTCTTCCAAACCAAAATTCGATTATTTGCCGGCATCTCAAAATCTTCAATTAATTTTAAATCAAATTGTTTAGCCAGTTCGTTAAGCGCTTCGAAATCGCGAATGGCGCTTTGCGGGTTTTGCTGTGCCAACCACACATCAAAATTTGCATTGCTTTCGCTGGTGTATTGTCCATTGTAATTAAACGGCCCATAAAGCATAAATAAACCATTATTTGCTAATGCACTACTGGCACTCTTAAAAAACTCTAACACTATCTTCCAGCTCATGATGTGTACCGTATTGGCAGAGAATATTGCTTCATAAATTGTATCAGGCCAATTGCCAGTTACATCAAGTTCTAAAGCTTTAGGCATGTTACTAAGTTGTGCTTCTTTTATCCAAGCATTCACACTGGGTAAATACATTGCCTGATCGCTTGCTTGCCAAGATAGATGCGCCAATGCATTGGCAAAATATACGCTATGTTGCCCCGTGCCACTACCGACTTCCAATACTGATTTTTTATTTACCAATAGTGGCGTGATAATTTTTAAAATTGGATCTTTGTTTTGATCACAAGAAGGTGAGTATTGCTTCATGGGTTTTTGTATGGATTGTGAGTATTAACGTGTTGCATATATTTTTGAATGTGCTCTTGCTCCATCTCACAAAAATCCTTAATTGGCTGTTTAAAACCTTCATCTTTAATCCAATGAGCTGATTGCGTTAGTGTTGGTACAAAGCCTCTAGCGACTTTGTGTTCGCCTTGTGCACCAGGTTCAAATACTTGCAGGTTATGTTTGATGGCGTACTCAATACCTTGATAGTAGCAAGCCTCAAAATGTAAATGATCAACCTGCTCAGAACAACCCCAGTGACGCCCATAAAGATGCGTGTCACTTTTAAACATGAGCGATCCAGCAATGCATTCATCATTCAAATCTGCCAAAAATAACAACACTTGATCAGGCATTGATTGAGCAATAGATTTGAAAAAATCAAGGTTAAGCGTTGGTGTGCCACTTTTTTCTAGAAATGTTTGATTGTAAAAATTTGAGAAATTTTGCCAATCAGCTTCTTTAGCGCCGTTTCCGTCTAGCTGTCGAATAATAACACCAGATTTTTTAACCTTTGATCGTTCTTGTCGAATGTTTTTGCGCTTTTTTTGCTTTAAATTGGCTAAAAAATCATCAAAATCGGCATAATTGTTATTATTCCAATGAAATTGGCAGTCATCTCGAATGAAAAGTGACGATTTTTTAAAAAAATCAATTCCATTACTCGGAAAAAGACAATGAAAGCTACTGGCATTAATTTTTTCACAAATTTTGTAAATGGCGTCTAAAAGCATGGGGAATATGCGGTTTTCATCATTTTTACTGGCCAAAAATCGCGCACCACTTGCTGGTGTGTAAGGGATTGAAGAGGTTAGTTTTGGATAGTAGTTTAAGCCGTGATGCTCGTAGGCATTATGCCAAACATGATCAAATACAAATTCGCCATAGTTATTGTATTTTTCATACAAGATTGCAGCGCCAATGAGTTGGTCGTTTTCGTGAATAACAACATGCCTAGGAATCCAGCCAAATTTTTCGCCAACGCAATTATGCGTCTCTAGTGCAGATAAAAACTCATGCTTGCAAAAAGGGTTATTATCGGTGATTAATGCATTCCATTGTGCGCTATCAATTTCCGATATTCTACTAACAATGCTAACGTTCATTTATGCGTCAATTAATTGCAAATAACTGGTGTAACGCATCGGATGAATATCGCCATTTTCAACTGCGGTTTTGATCGCGCATTTTGGCTCTTTGATGTGCGCACAATTTCTAAATTTGCACTCGCCAATAAATGGCTTAAATTCTCTAAAGCCACTCAAAATTTCTTTATCGGTAAGATCATCTAATTGAAATTCACGAATACCTGGTGAGTCAATTAAATCACCCCCTGAAGGGATGTGATAAAGCGTGGTGTTGGTTGTGGTGTGTTTGCCAAGTTTACTTTTAGTAGAAAGCTCATTAACGCGTAAGTTAAGATCAGGAATTAACTCATTAATGAGTGATGATTTTCCCACGCCAGATTGACCCAAAAATATATGAGTTTTATGATTTAATTGCGCTTTAAATTCAGCCACATTGGTTTGCTCTTTAACGCTCAAATAGCTAACACTATAGCCAGCTGATTTATACATGGAAAAATCATGAATAACTTGCTCAAAATTATTTGATAATTCGATTTTATTTACCACGATATTAATCGGCAATCCGGCATTTTCAGCCACTACTAAGTATCGATCAATCAGCTCGAATTGATAGTGTGGCTCAATGGCGACTACCAGCCAAAGCTCGTCAATATTGGCGGCAATGAGTTTTTGAGATCGGGCGAGTGAATTGGTGCGTTCGAGTAGGGCGGTCACCACACCTTTGTTTTCTTCTGTCGTTTGAAAAATAACTTGGTCACCTGCAACTGAGATTTCGATATTGCGTCGTCCAGTACACTGAAAAAGATCACCTGATTCATTTTCAACTAATAAGTGTTGGCCATAGCGAGTAATTACTTTTCCAGTTTGTGCATCATTGGCATCAATTTCAACGTCATTATCATCCGCAACACGATTGGCTCTAGCAATACGTTCAGCTTGGATTTTTTCAATGCGCCATTTTTGGCGTCGATTTAAGGGCATCTTAAAAGACCTTGGTAAGATTTTGTAAGCAATTTCAGGTTTTTTAATAAGACACAATTTTTTGAGTAATAGTTATTCATATTGCTGAAAAATTTAACACCATTAAAAAATCCTGAAAAGCTTACCCTGTGGGACTTGGAAAAATCTCCTTAGGCTTTATAAAATTATTTGATATATGAATAACTATACCTGCGTAATTTTACTTTTCCTAAAGAGATTTTTCGTTGTCAAAAATTACCAAGGTTTTTCAAGATGCCCCTTGGGTTCAATTATTTTTGCAGTTTGTAGTATTTGTCATTTAAGAATTTAACTTCGCCCGCTTCCTCTTCAGGAAACCAATCCACATTAAAAGCTGCCGCACAAGCACTCACTTGACGACGTAAGTCTAGCAAGGTTTTCATGCGCGTCACTTCTCGAGTGTAAAAATCATCATCGTGTTCAATGATGTGGCAACTTACGCAAGCCTCATCGTGACGATCTTGAGCATCAAAATCTGCAAAGGCAGTAGAAGTTGCGCTTAATATTGCTAATGCTGTTAATTGTTTTTTCATAACTCTCTCCATTGTATGATTAAAGTATACCGCTTATTAATCAAAAAGGAAAAACTCGGTATTTAAAAATTCTTCAGTGTCTTCAACATCTTGCGCATTCCACTCGAGTTGAAAATGATCACTACAAGCTTCAATCATATAGCGAAGTTCGGTGCGATTGGTCATCTCATTCCAACCTAGGCTTTGATACGGTGTGTGATGACATTTTGCACAACTTTCATCGTGCAATAATTTTCCATCACTAATATTTGGCACAGCCCAGCTTAAACTGGGCAGTAGTAGTAAACTGAATAGTTTAGCCTTCACTAGCCGCCTTAAGGTGATTAATGCGAATTGATGCCGATGGGTGTGAATCATGAAACGCAGAATACAGTCTATCTGGCGTAAGTGTTGAGGCGTTGTCGCGGTAGAGCTTTACCAAACTTGATACTAAATCATTCGCATTGGTATGTTTGGCGGCAAAAGCATCTGCCTCAAATTCATGTTTACGCGACAGCGCATTGCTAATTGGTGCAATGAAAAAGCTAAACACCGGCATTACCAACATAAACAAAATAAGCGCTGTGTGATTAGAGGAATTTTCAATACCCAGACCATTAAAAAACCACGGCTGATTAATTAAATAACCCAAAAGTGCCAAGCCTAGAAGTGAAATACTGAATGAGGTAATCATATGTTTGCGGATATGTTTATGATGAAAATGCCCTAGTTCGTGCGCAAGAATTGCCTCAACTTCATGATCTTCCATGCCTTTGAGTAGCGTATCAAAAAACACGATACGCTTATTTTTACCAATACCAGTAAAGTAAGCGTTACCATGTGAAGAGCGCTTAGAGCCATCCATTACAAACACGCCATCGCTTTTAAAACCCGTGCGAGCCAGCAAATTATCAATTTTGGCTTTTAACTCAATATTATCAAGCGGTTTAAATTTGTTAAAAATTGGCGCAATGAAACTTGGATAAGCCCAAAACATTAATAGTGAAAAGCCTGTCAATACCAACCACACATAAGCCCACCAATATTCACCCATTGCGCCCATCAAATACAAAATGGCGTAAATTAGTGGCAAGCCAATAATTAACATTAAAAGTAACTCTTTGAACAAATCACCAATAAATGTTTTGCCATCCATTTTATTAAAGCCAAATTTCTCTTCTAATACAAACGTACGATAAAGGCCAAATGGTAAATCAATCACACTAGCAATCAGTATTAAGCTCATGATAAAAAACACACCAGAATTTAGCGCATTGTAGCTCAGTGCTTGCCAAGTATTATCTAGCCAGTTTAGCCCGCCACCAAGTGTCCAGGCAAGTAGCACGAGTGTAGAGAAAATAATCTCAAAATGATTTAC
>NZ_FQTP01000063.1 GCF_900128515.1 Bathymodiolus heckerae thiotrophic gill symbiont | reverse complement strand
TTAACATGGCGCCCAATGAGCTAACTTACCCTCAAGTATTTTTAAGTAAAAAGCATGTTGGCGGTTGTGATGATCTTGAAGCATATTTAATGCTACGAGAAATGGGTATCGAAACTTAAAAAAAGTGTCCGCAAAAAAAGCACGTATTTGTTTAATATTTGTAATTCAAGCATAAAAAAAAAGGCCGCAAGGCCTTTAGTAGTGTGGGGCGAGAAACGGGGTTTGAACCCGAGACAACCGGAATCACAATCCGGGGCTCTACCAACTGAGCTATTCCCGCGTATTAGCGGGCACACAATTGCCTCTTAAATCTCTTCCTTGGTTACACGTAGGTTACACACGTAAAACCTAATTATAACTGATATTTTCGTATGAGAATATTAAGGTATCGATAGTTTTTCTGATGAAGACACCCCTCGGGGGGTAAGATTCATACTAGATATATAGAGATTATCTCGTGCTTATATCAGAGAGAATTTGGGAGGTTTTAAGTTGCCACCCACCCTTAGTTTAGAAGTGAGGGTGTCAAAGGGGGGCTACTTTAATCTACTAGCTAATGATTTACCTAGCCTCTCTACCACGCCCACAACAAGAGCATTACCCATAAAGAAGGCTCTTTTAGCATCTGTAGCTCCTTCGGTATGGTTATCAGGAAACATATTTAACCTTTCTAATTCAACAGGTGTCAATCTTCTCAATCTGCCAGACGGAGTTTCAACTACGTGTTTAAACCTTGAAGCCCCTTTGCCGCCTTCGCCAGTGACGATAGTTCTTGAGGCTCTATCTAGAGCATCTGGAAATGTAACTGGACCTTCAGAATAATAGTAAACGTGTCCACTGGATGCGGTTCTTTCTTCCTTCTTTGCACCCTTAAGATAAGCCCACTTATCTAAGTCTGCTTTAGATATAAAGAACTCGACAGGAATATCCTTTTCATCCTCAAGAATACTGCCTAAAGTTTTTTTCTTTCCCTTATATTCGGCAGCTGCAGAATCTGTATATACCTTTCTATCAATCATTACTCCAATCGTATCAAAAGGTCTAACTTTAGAAGTGTAATCGACAGTGTTGTTGGTAATTTCATCTAAGTCTCCTTCAATAACAAAGTACTTGTCAGGTTTAGATGGTGTTGAATTAACTTGCATTGGGAATGCCTCTTGCATCACGCCTTTGTTAGTAATCCAGTCAACAGGAGATTTAAGCTTTTTGATTTCCTTTCCAATATCTGAGTCAGACTTATAAGCCATAATGTAGACTCTCTTTCTTCTCTGTGGCATTCCGTAATCAGCTGCATTAATTACCCTCCACTCAACTACATATCCTAAGTCTGATAATGAGGCTAACATTATTGCAAAGTCCCTTCCTCTTTGAGAAACTGGAGACTTTAGCAACCTGTCAACATTTTCAAGCATTAGATATTTAGGGGGATTGGTTTTGTTCTTTAGGATTGCGTGTATTGACCACCATAGAACTCCTTTCTTTCCTTGAATACCAGAAGACTTCTTGAGGGTTCTAGCAACAGAATAATCTTGACAAGGAAATCCTCCTACAAGAAGGTCGTGGTCAGGAATTGATTCAAAGTCTTCATCAATAACTTTGGCAATATCAATGTCACTGTGGTTTGCACCGGGAAATCTAGCTTTATAAACATCAGAGGCGTGCTGTATTTTTGTTAATGGCTCGTATTGGTTGCTCCAAACAACTTTAAATTCATTGCTTCTTTCAAGACCCAGTCTAAAGCCACCAACTCCAGCAAATAACTCAATTGTTTTAATCATCGAAAAATTATAAACCAACTGAGAGCAACTAACGACTTATTAAATGCTCCTTTGCTAGTTTTTGAATAAAATATTTATTAAGCCAAAATGAATGTTTTACAAATGAATTTCCAAAACTATCCACGTCTCTATCATCCCTATTTTTACCGTGAGGTCTCATATGAATAATCTTAGTATCTGACTCCTTGGAAAGAGACGTAATTTCTCTATACGTACCTTTCTTAGAATAGCGTTTTGTAACTTTTGACTTCCCATTACAAACTTCAGATTGATATTGTAACCATTCTGAAATAATTACTCTTTCTTCAAGTCTGCTAGGAGACCAAAAAAAGGCTTTTCCAGTGTTCTATCTTTAACATCCACGCCGCTACTTTTATCTCTGGAGACAGGAATAAAAAAAATTCGAGTTAGTTGTTCAGACAACAAAGAATTACACCACTCTTCTTTTTCGAACTCTAAAAACTTAATAGCAGGAAAGGAAACAGCCTCGTATAGCTTTAAATCTATCATTCTTATTGGAATAGTTTTAATCAGAATACCAACTTGCTCAAACTCTTTAATTTTAGATTTTGCACCTTGAAATCCTATAATTTTATTAATAATGACAGGTATAGCATTCTTGGCACTAGGTATTAATATGTTTAGCTCTTTAGAAATTTCCCCTATAGTTTTTCCTACATATTTTCCTATCTTATCTAGCAATTCTTGTTCAAGGTTGTCACCTCTTGACAAATCCAATGTATCAGAAATAGACTCAAATCTTTCAGGGTTCTTTAGTGATTCCCAGTACTGATTAACAAATGGACGTTTTAAAGAAAATGCTCTTTTAAGAGCTAAATCTTCACTATTTGGCTGCTTTACCAAGTCTTTATGCTTTCCTTGAGCGTCTACTCCTCCTGAGCCAGACCTGCAGGGAGAGAGTACCTTATATCCTCTTTCTGTTAGGTTGTGAGCCAACCCATCAACTACAGTTTGTTTAGTTTTAACCCATTCTGATTCAATAATTAATTCATTCAATGACAACTTCCATAAAGCCGTATCAATTATTTTTTGTTCCTGCCAATTGTTATTGTTATATTCGTAAAACACAAACAATACTTTGTTTAACTTTCTTTTGGCGTGAGATTTATCCCAGGATTCATTAATTAAATTGAGATAATTTATGCTGCAGATTTTGGTCCTTTCTTTAACAACTAGAGTTTGATTGCTTAGCCTTAATGGGCAGGCCTTTAATTCAATTTCAGCCTCTGTAAAATCCGGCTCAGGTGTTGAGTTGTTTTTGATGCCAAACCAGTGTTGTTCAATAAAGTTACCAGCATTGCCTTTGTTCTTAATATTTAATTCGCTTTGAGGGTTCTGAGACAGGTTAGAGATATCCTTAAAGCTCTTGCCAATTAAAGACATTGCCCTTGCAAGAATAGCGCTTTCATCCTCTTTGCTATAATCTAAATTTGCATTCATAATATAATTAATATATCACCATTCAGCAATATGAATGGAAAAACGAGAATAGACTTTATCTCCATACACATTTAAAGCATCATCTATAAACTTCATCTCTTCTTTGTATGTACTCCTGCCAGGCTTACTATCGTTTTCTTTGTGAAATTCTTTCATCTCGTCAATGCTTAAACTAGCTGACATATCCAAATAGCCTGGGTTAGCCTCAAACTCTTTAAACCTCTTATCGCTTACCAAATGGAAGCCACTTATCCAATTTTCATCAATGCTAAATATTACCTCTTCACTCTTATTAAAACCAGTAATTGTTCGTTCACACGGCGCGAAGCGCCGTGTGAACGCCAAATTCAGTGGCCGCTGGCAGATATAAGATGAACTATGCAAACACACTGAACTATGATATAAAATGACCTCTGAAAAAAAACTGCGCTGCCAGCGGTCGACTGGAATTTTTTGTTAGCTTACTTCGCAGGCTTAGGAAGCTTTTTTCCATGAAGAAGGTTGTGGCAAATGACCCAAAAATTTACTTTTTTTACTTTACCCAAGCTTTCTTGCAATGGATATGCACTTTCTATATGAAATCTCATTTTACCTCGTTCTTTCCATGCCCGATAAACAACTTGATAATAAATTTCAGAGTCATTGTTTTGATCAATTTTGCAACTACAATAACGGCTATAGCCTCCGTGGTAACAGAATTGTTCAGGTAAGGTTTCTATAATCTGAGGTAAATATTTAGATAGCTTAAAACGGTCTATATCAAAAACTCTTTTATCTAATGGATACGGGTATATTTGCGTAGATTCTAAGTTTTCTTGTTCCTTAATGCCACGAGTAAATACGTGATGTGAAAAGGTAAAAAATAGAGTGTAGCTTTCATTCCTCTTAGGGTGCTGAAATGCATGTTTGCAGGCATTTAAATGGCTAAAATCATACTTCGTGCCGTCAATATTAAAGCTTTTCCATTGCTGAACTTTATTATCAGGGAAGTTAAAGATTTTTTGATTTGCCACTACTGATGTTTTCCTTACCCCAGAAATAACAAAGGCTCCATCTAGGGAGCCTTCGCCAAGAAATAATCTTGGATTCAGAACGTCATTACCGGGCACAGCCTCGACCTCAAAGAGGTTACGTGATGTCACATCAAAAGACATGTCTGCTACATCAATTAGTAATAAGTATACTACACTTTACCCTAATGTCAACAACTAAAGTTCTTTTAGAACTTAAAGCTATCTCTGGCTAAGACTTACACTAAGCATAGCAGCTTACTGAACACGAGATCAAGTAAGCTAACGGTGGAGTTGACATGCCAATTGTATCAGCATATTAGAGGCTAGCCTCTTTTTTATGCTGGAGAATTGGTCAGGTCGAACGCTATGTTCGAAGGTGCTTCGCACCAAGAAGATAGTGTTAGACCGCAGGTCAACTCCACCGTTCACACGGCGCGAAGCGCCGTGTGAACGTCTGCTTCAGCGACTGCCGTAAGCGTCACGAAATTTTGCTGTCGCAAAATTCGCGCCTCTTACGGCAGTCCGCTGGAAGCAATTGTTAGCGTCTGTTTTCATGTTCAGTAACAGGGTGATCACCTAAATCTTTCGGCAGTTCTTCTAGCAATTCCTTTGAATGGTATTCGAGAACCATTTCACCTTTCGTTAATCTTTCCGTCCAATACCTGCCAATTAACTTTTGTTTTGGCTTCTCAATGATTTGGAATACGGCAGTTCCATCATGAGGGATACTCCTTTCATTCAAACTTAGCCTCGGCTTACTTGTATAGGAATATGCAACGTTTTTTATTTGTCGATCAGGGTCAATAAGAAAACCTTCCGAATACGAGTAGCTTTCCATTTCGCCGGTACGCATCATGCAGCTAACATGGAAAAATGACTGGTTGACTGTCAACATGACAGGTATCGGAGGTGGCTTTTCGCCTGTCTCAGGATTTTTCCAATCTGAATATATTAATCCAACCCAGCTTCCATTTAAATTTGGAAACGGAACAAGCCATCCTCTAAATACTTTAAGTTTCCATCCCCATTTAACGAATACGGCAATCACCAAAAGATCAATACTCACCACTTTTGGAACAAGCCCGAAAAAGTCTTTTATTTTTGATAGGTCTAATTCACTAATGTAGGCGAGCGAAAACCAAGCAATTGCTGAAATTCCCACCAGTAAATACAACGAACTTTTAATTGTCACATTACGCATTATTTGAACCCAAAGTTATTCCAAGCCGCTTTGGCAAACTCGCGCCCATCTTCACGAGACCACTTTTAATCTGAATGAAACAGGTAAAAGCAATCATTCACTTCCATCCAACGCCCAGAGTCCGGCTCATCGCCCTTGAGTTGATCCCAAATATGGAAAAGCATAGCTCGAAGACGTTCTGTCCATGTTGAATGAGCAAATACTGTGTCTGGACAGTTGAAGGCTAGACATTCGACAAAGAAAGATGGCAACTCACGAAATGTTCCATCTTCAGCCATTACGTTTTCAATACGTTTCAATAATCGCACACACTTTTTGTACGCATAGCCAGTTTGCTTGTTTTTAGCTACTCCGTTTTCCAATTGTTGCGCAGGATAGTTAACGATATTGCTACCATCTGTCTTGAATATTTTAGTTCCATCTCTCGATCCAGACTTCATATAATATCGAAAACTAAAACAGGGGACGACATCAGCATCTACACGAGCTGAGCTTGAATTAACCTGTATCGCGGTAGATCCAGTAGAATCCACTTGAGCTGAGAACTTTGCGCTCATAGCAGAAAGAAGCTCGGCTCTGAGCTTCGCTGGAGTCCAAATCCCTTCATATGAATTTCCTGGCGTATGAACCCCTTTTTCGGACTCCTTCCAATATAGGACTTCTGTACATTCCACAGCGATGTCCACGTCACTATCTGAACGCACATTAGTATTGTTAGCGTAAGACCCTTTCGCATAAACCTTTAATGAACAATTATTGAATGGCTCGTGTGAATCTATCGCTTGGCGAATCATTCGTTCAGATCTATCTTGCTTGTCTTTTTCAGAGTCACTCGAGGGCCCTGTCCATCCTGCCAATTGATCTTCCAAACTCATTACTTATCCTCTGTAAGCGCTAACGCCTTGCTCAGCAGCAATTTAAAGTGGAACGTTTTTGCGTATGCAAAAACGTTCCACTTTAAACTGTCCTCTGGAGCCCATTGTTAGGACTGCATATTTATGTCGTTGAATTTAAGAATGTTAGACCTAACCTCATTTCTTTTACTAATGACGTTATGTTTTTGCACCTATAAACAACTAACATTGAGCAGTAAAATGTTTTACTTGGTCTCAAAATCATCATTGAAGAATGTTGAAGCATCCTCAATTTTCGCTTTTTTCTGATCAGATATGAATTTCTCAAATTCTTTTTTTATTTCAGGATTATTTAGCGCCTCATAATCAAAAACATTAGCACCATACACGTAGTCAAATTCCATGCTAATTTCTTCATAGCTCGCGCATGACGAACTCCATTTAGCATTATCTCGTGTAAAGTTCACTTGATATTTCTTAATTTTTGGGATATATACAATTTGATCTCCTATCTTCAACACTTCAACTGATATACCTATGGTAATTGTCTTGTAGGCATCGGTATTCTTTTCAATACCTGCTCTTAAAGCATTGCCTTGTCCCTCTAAAAATGACTTAAAGCTGCCTAAAGCTGAACCTTCAAATGTGGCTATGTCTAAAATCAACTTTATAAAGTCGCCAGCTATCTCAATCCCTTGCATGCGCCGACTATAGGTTTGCTTATCAAGCTTTGAAGACCCCATTAACGGAATTTTAGATAACGCCAAAGACCAAAGCTCAGCATCTGTTTTATATTTAGAGCCTTTGGCCGCCGCATAGCGATTAATATATGAGGTAACAACTGTAGTAATTGAAATTAACATCGACTTGAGTTCAACGAGCTTTGCTGTAACTATCGGATCACTCAATAATTTAGTTCCGCAAATAAATTCAACCAATCCATCTTTATTAGCATAGGGGTTTTCAGATTCTAGCTCTTTTACTAAATCTGGGGTCAGAAAAAACGATTGCGCATCGCGCAGTTGCTCTTGAAATGGTCTCGAGTCCAATTTATTCATATCTAATGTTTTCATTTTAAATCTCCATATTTTTTCCTACTCATATGGCTTTTCGGAATACGCCCCATTTATTTTCATGTGGTTTCTGGTATCCACGATCCTAACGGTGGAGTTGACATGCCAATTGTATCAGCATATTAGAGGCTAGCCTCTTTTTTATGCTGGAGAATTGGTCAGGTCGAACGCTATGTTCGAAGGTGCTTCGCACCAAGAAGATAGTGTTAGACCGCAGGTCAACTCCACCGTTCACACGGCGCGAAGCGCCGTGTGAACGCCCTGTTAACAGGCAAAAAAATGTTGGCTAAAATAGCGACGAAGGAGCAAAAGCCAACTGTTTTTTGTCCTTGTTTAACAGCTTGTTAGGCATTTTTACTGCTCAGCCTTATCATGATTTGTTAGTTCTTCAGATGCTTTTATTAACTCTGATGCTTGTAATAAAGCTGCCTTGTCTTCTTTTTCTCCTTTTAATGTATTATCAAAAGATAAAAGCATTAATGACTCTAACTCATCCAATAAGTAGTAATACGCCCCCGAATCTACTTTTTCTATGTAATCCTTTTGATGTGGAAGCGCAGTAATCATTACTTTTCTCAAGTTTGTACTATCTGCCATATCTGGATAATTTAATCCTTTTTTAAGCATGTGAGTTTTCATAATTGCATGTGACAATATAGAGCTATATGCAATAAAGTATGCCCATGCAACTGGTGAGATAAATGGTCGAATTTTATGAGTTTCTTTTGTATCAACAGAGGTCAAACTTACGTTTGAACCTATCATTTCAAACATCTCTCTAGCTTTTGGGTTTTCTGATGCGAGCTTTAAGGAGCTATCAAATTTAATAATTACTAAATTTTGTGTTGCCCCTTTTGCAGGTAGTAAATCTATTACTTGTGACCATAGTATTTCAATAGCTTGAACTTGCTTGTCAAAAAGTGCTGATTGACGTTTTGATATTCCATTTAATGCTGTCGATTTTAGCGATTCTAATTGAAGTTCTTTTAAACGTAGATCAGCTTTTAAAGTTTCTTGCTTCTTTGTTAAATTTGCATTTAAATTTGCTAGCTTTTCGTCATATTCATGACGAACAGAATTAGTTAATCTAGTCGAGATTAAATTCCTAGCAAGCCATAAAGCTCCTGCCAGAAGAGTTGTTGTTGATATCGCAGGAATCCAATCCATCAAATACTCCAGAGAAATGCCTAACGGTGGAGTTGACATGCCAATTGTATCAGCATATTAGAGGCTAGCCTCTTTTTTATGCTGGAGAATTGGTCAGGTCGAACGCTATGTTCGAAGGTGCTTCGCACCAAGAAGATAGTGTTAGA
>NZ_FQTP01000062.1 GCF_900128515.1 Bathymodiolus heckerae thiotrophic gill symbiont | reverse complement strand
GCGGCGTTGGTGAAAATGAAATTAAAACAGATGGCAGGCCTAATAGTTTTGATTGCTTAACAAGGCGATTAACAATATGCTGATGACCAATGTGCACGCCGTCAAAATTACCAATAGTAACAACACTGCCTGGGTGTTTTTTTAAATTATGTAAGCCACGAATAATTTGCATAACGGTTATTTTAATCTAATTGCGCGATAATTTTGCCAACAGCTGTAGATGTTGTTAATTTTAAAATTTAGCAAATTTTGCTTGCACCCTCTTGCAGGGTGTAAATGAGCAGTTTTTAACCAATTATTACCATATTTTTATAGATTTTAGGGTGTTTCAGTGCAATTTTATTGATTTTTATCAATATTTAAGGGTAAATACAAGCTTTTTATAAAATCTGAGCTGACTTTAGTCAACGTCGGTCGCTCTAGGGTGAAAATTTCGGAAATTTTGAGAATGAGGTTTTTTGATTTATAGATCAATAATTTTTGTGTTTATTTACAATAAAAGGCACCATGCCCCATTAATTAACCCTGATTATTACATTAATTTAAATAAGCCTCTTTAAATATTTCATAAGTGCCGACTTTAGCAAAATTTATTTCAAAATTTTTGTCATCTATTTTGTCAACTCTTATAGAATCTATGCCTAGAATTTTTAATCTTGCATAGATCAATAATTCACCTGAATTTAACCGTAAAATACTTCTTAAAATCCATTTTCCTAAATCTTTATTAGGGTTTGACATCAAGGCTTTTCCATTATCTTGGCAAACCTTACTATCTAGTATTTTTCCATTTGGTAGTTTTAGTGAAAAAACAACGTCTCTACTTGGGAAAAAATTAGGAAAAACTTTGTGGATTAACGCCGGGATTGAAATATAAACTTCATTCTCATTTCTAATTCTACCTTGTGCATTCCACTGATTAAGTGCGCTTCTTTCTTGAACCTTGCCATTGGTGCCATACAAGGGTAAATAAATAGTTTGCTTAATTCGAGTATTGGTTATAAATTCAGCGTTATCAGTAAAGCATTTTTGTAAATCTGACAATGGGTCTTTTAAAATATCAACATCAAACTCATCAAGAATTAACTTTGGATTATCACTAACAAATCTTTTTGATAGGGTGCTTTTTGATAGTGAGAAGGAATATTCATTAATATTATCATGAAGTGAGATGGTATTCTTCTTGCGCTTAATATCCTGAATATTGGCGATATCCACCCTGTCCATGGAAGCTTCAAAAATTTTAAATTTACCTTCTTCTCTCAATACACAATGATAGATAGAATTATTTATCGCATGATTATCTTCAGTGAATCTAATTCTGGCATTTCTCAATTCTGCAATTTTTTGAATAAGCCTAGTATTGTCAAAATTGACATAAGCCTCTCTATCGCTATTAAACTCGGCAATCTTTTGAAAGCTTTTATTATTTTTTGCTAAAAATGTTTTTAAACCTATACCAATACCGTTCTTTTTAGCGTCTGCCGATACATCGCTTCTTGATAAATCATCTGCATTAAAAGCTTTACAGAATAATTTTTCAGCAATTCTGTAATACAGATATGGTGTTTTTGAGTCTGAATATAAGTTTGATAAAGATCCAACTATTTTTAAAAAATCTTGATATTTTTTCCGTTGTTCTGAAGTTGTTTGTTTACTGAAAAACATAACTCAATCTTTTAAAGCTAAAACAATATTGTTAATAATTTTTTCAACTAAAGGTACGCAAATAGAATTTCCAAATTGTTTATATAAGTTTGAATCTGCCATATTTGGAAGTATATAACTCTTTGGATATCCTTGAAAATTCGCACATTCTTTAGGGGTTAATTTTCTAATACCCCTGTCATCCAAAATAATCGGCACATTATGTCCGCCCATACCCATATTTGCTGTTAAAGTCGGGCAAACATTGCTTTTGTTTTCACGTACATATTTTCTACGCCACTGATAAACGGTATCTTTATTGATAATATCGTCTTTTAATTTTTCATATAGGGGCTTGTTATTATAATAATACTTTTCATCAACTGTTTTGCTTAAACAGTTGTGAATAGTTTTTTTTAGTTGAGTTTTTTCTGGAAATGAAAAAACATCGAACGCTTTTTTATCTAAAAAACCAACGATAAAAATACGCTCCCTATTTTGTGGCGTATTACCATGTTCCATAGCATTTAAAACTTTATCAGTGATTTTATAGCCTAATTTTTGCAACTCTTTATATATGACTTTAATCGTGCTACCTTTATCATGCGTTTTAAGATTTTTAACATTTTCAAGAATAATAACTTTTGGCTTTTTTTCTTTTAAGATTCTTACTATGTCAAAAAATAAGTTCCCTCTTCCGTTTTCATCTTTAAAACCTTGTCTATGTCCAGCAACTGAAAAGGGTTGACAAGGAAAACCTGCAAAAAGAAAATCAAAATCAGGAATAATTTTTTCATCAACTTTAGTAATGTCACCCCAAAAATTACCAGAATGAAACAGTTCTCTGTTGTGCTTTAAAAAATTCAGTTCATAAGTTTTACGGGCATTTTTATCAAACTCACTAGCAAAAACACATTCACCGCCTAAATTTTGTGCAGCCAAATGAAAGCCACCAATACCTGCAAATAAATCAATAAAGGAAAAATTAGACTTCCCATCTTTAACAAGATGCTTATCTATTTCAATAGAGTCTAGTAATCCCATTTGAAAAGCATTTTCTTTAGGATTTTCAATTTTAGAGGTGTTTTCTATTTCTTGCATAAATCCTATTTTACAAACAAAACTGCCTATAGTTGGGTATTTGTAATATTAAAATACTAAATGATAAGAATTAACAGGGACGGCGCTCTTTTATTTGAGTCGTATGATTGCGACATCGCCACTGAGAATCCCGATGAATGGCTGTGAATTGGTTTTTGCTATGTTAAACCAGTTGCGCTAGAATTTTGTTCACCGGTGTTGGTACGCCAACTTTTAGTTGATTAATCGATTGGAACATGCGACCTTGTTCCGAGCAGTCAACAATAACAGGGTTGATGATTAGATGGTAGTGAGTAAAGCTGTGTTTGAAAGAGTCAAGTGTTTTGTTAATGCGAGCATTTTTGTCAAACTGTTGAATGGTGTTTTCAATTTCCTGCGGGCTGTCTTCGCATTCCACAAAGCTCCAAAGGCCGCCCCAAATGCCTTTTGTTGGCCTTTTTTCTAAATAAACCTGCCCTTGTTTGTTTTGATAAATCAACATTGCAATTGAGCGAACGGGCTTGCTTTTCTTTGGCTTGGGGTTTGGATATTGGGCCTGAGTATTATGTTTATAAGATAGACACAAATTAGTAACAGGGCAGTTTGAGCAACCAGGATTTGAGCGAGTGCATAGTGTGGCGCCTAAGTCCATCATTGCCTGAGTGTAATGATCAGTGCGAGTTTCGGGTGTGTATTTTTCGGCCAATTGCCATAATGTTTTGAGTGTTGCACTTTGAGAATAATGCCCACCTACTTGATGCACTCTAGCCAAAACTCGCTTTACATTGCCATCTAAAATGGCATGCTTTTGATTAAAGCTAAGTGACAAAATTGCACCTGCAGTTGATTGACCAATGCCTGGTAAAGCGAGAACTTGCTCAAACTGCTGTGGAAATTCACCCCCATATTCAGTAGCAATAATTTTTGCAGTTTTGTGTAAGTTTCTTGCTCTGGCATAATAGCCTAGCCCTGCCCATTGAGCCAAAACTTCATCCTCTGTGGCATTCGCTAAGTCAAGCAGTGTTGGAAAATGATGAGTAAACCGATTGAAATACCCAATCACTGTAACCACTTGAGTTTGTTGCAGCATGATTTCGCTTAGCCAGACGTGGTAAACATTGGCATGGTTTTTTTCGCCAAGCCGCCCTCCCTGAGGACTGCTGTAAGTCGCTTGCCAGGGGAGGTTTGTACGGCCATGCTGGTCAAACCAAACAAGTAGTTGGCGAGAAAGTGTTGACAATTAATTAAACGAGGCTAGGCTAGCCGAGCAACACCCATCTATGAGCAAAATACAAGCCGAGAATAAGTGCTAGACCAAATATATAAGTGGCTACGCATTTTTTAATGGTATCAAGGTTGCAATTCTTTTTGCAGTTTGCCTGAACATTAAATAAGATGAACAGAGTCCAGGTAGTCGTTAGCAATAGTAAGCCGTAGTTGATAATTGTTAATGTTTCCATGCTGTCCTGTTAAATTAACTTAATAACCATGATAAACAAAAAAATCAAAGTCAGGAGGGTTTTATTTTAATTTCAATGGATCGTTCGGATCAATGCCATCCATAAACGGCTTGCCAACCTCTTCATGAGTGACCTGATATACACAACCAATCCAGTTGCTAATAATTTGCTGAGTTGCATCGTGCCAAGTATTGTCCAATGTTTTGCAAATTAGGCCTTCTGGAAAGTCTGAAATAGTAAATTCTCTTGCAATTAGCTTGGTTTTATATTCATTGAGAATAGCCTTGTTTTGCTCATTTAAATAATGCTGAGGAAAGGTGGGATAATCATCACGTGACTTTGACAAATAGCTGATAATTTCACGTTTGTATTCTTTTAGCAAGCTAATGGTGTCGTATTCTGGATGCCCTTGGAAGAAGACAATACGTAATAAATCTTCACTAACGCATAGATGTGCGCCGATACCGCTACTCACCAATATTTCAACACCTGCCGTTTTAAATTGTTCAGCCGTTATTTCATTAAAGCGAGAGTGAGGCACGTTGAAACTGGTATTAACACCACTCATTAGCGGGTGGGATCGATTAACAATCTGATGTTTAAAAACACCCCAGCATTTATTCTCCATGGCTTGACGTTTTTGCTGATATCTAAATTCCATTAGCGCATGCGTAGCTAAGCAAGAGCATAAGGTTGAGGTTACATGCTTATATGACCAATCAATAACATCCATTAACTCTTCATAAAACGGCGCTTTTTTTAAGTCTGCTTGCTCCATATGGGCGCCAGTAATAATTAATGCATCTAGACCCAGTGCTTTAATATTGTCAAAGTTTTGGTAGTACTTATCAACATGTTTTTGACCTTTTTCTGATCGTTTGATAGAGGGTAAAGTAAACGGGTGAAGGTAGAACTGGGCGATCTGGTTGGAGTGACCAATCAGTCGAAAAAATTGACGCTCAGTTGCTTCAAGTGCAGCATCTGGCATCATGTTAAGTAGGCCGATATGTAATTCTCTAATCACCTGATGATTAGCGCGCGCTTTGCTAAGTACGATTTCACCTTCAGACTTTAATCGATCAAAAGAAGGCAGGTTTGAGTGGGCAATTAGGGGCATTTAATCTAGCGCTCCTGCAATCAGTTCAAGTACTTCATTGGCACTGCGACACTGATATAAATCTTCACTGTCGATAGTGTAGCCATATTGTTGAGCGATGCGTTCATATTTTGGCTTTCGATATTCTAATAAACGCGGGAATATCCAGCGTACAAAATCGTCTGGATTAATTTGAGCAACATAGGTAAATTGGTTTTCAGCCAAATAAACAGACAGCTGTTGCTGTAAAAAATCTGCCTGATAATACAAGGGTTTTGGGTGTGTTTGAGCGCGCTCTATTAGTGCACTTTCATTATTTTTACTGGCCCTGATATATAAGATGACAGTATGCTCAGCCAGTGTTTGATAGACTTTTTCATCGTCCAGTTCGCATAAAGAGCCACCAGCATCATTAATAAAGTTGTTTATATTCTGCTGTTTGGCTTTAGACATAAAGCTTGGAACATCAAGCATGGCATTAGTCTCAGCCTGATTGAATAAAGACTGTCTGCGTATGAATTCATCAATAGGTAGTCCACCTAATTCTGGGTTGCCAACCTTGCCCAAAAAGGCAGAAACAGAAGATAGGTTGTCAAAAGTAATGTTGTTATGAATTTGAATTGACTCACCATCTAAAAGACTTTTTAGCCAGGTGTCTTTTTTTACTCGAGTGATAATGTTGTCCAGAATGGCTGAGTTTAAATACTCGGCACCAATGCGATAATCACCTGAATAATGAAAATATTGCTCTTGCTTAGATAATAATTTTGCCAAATGAGTCTTGCCAACGCCAGACATGCCCAACAAGGTTAGGTGCTTATGCTTAGCATTTAAAAATTCATTAGCAGAGAGTTTCATGATGATTGATTTTAACGCTAATCTTTTATCTATAGCAGTCCATCTGCTTTAAACATGTCGCGAATTCCGCGAATTGCTTGGCGTGTGCGATGTTCGTTTTCAATCAAGCTAAAACGCACATATTGATCGCCATAATTGCCAAAGCCAATACCCGGAGAAACGCCTACTTTTGCAACTTTAAGCAATTTTTTGGTAAATTCAAGCGACCCCATTGACTGATAAAATTCAGGAATTTTAGTCCAAACAAACATAGTGGCTTTTGGCGGTGTTACTATCCAGCCAATGCTGTTAAGACCGTCACACAAAACATCTCGACGATCTTGATACATGTCTGATATTTCTTTAACGCAGGTTTGGTCGCCCTCTAGTGCTTCAATGGCCGCTACTTGAATTGGCGTGAACATGCCATAATCTAAGTAAGATTTTATTTTAGCTAATGCGCCCACCAAGGTTGGGTTGCCGACCATAAAGCCAACACGCCAACCCGGCATATTGTAGCTTTTTGACAGTGAGAAAAATTCAACCGCGATTTCTTTAGCACCCTTAACTTGCAGAATGCTTGGCGCAACATAGCCATCAAATACGATATCTGCATAGGCCAAATCTTGTACAACCCATATTTCATGCTCTTTTGCAATTTTGATAACTTTTTCAAAGAATTCTAACTCAACACATTCGGTGGTTGGATTTGAAGGGTAGTTAAGTACCAGCATTTTTGGCTTGGGCCAGGTGTTTTTGATTGAGCGCTCTAGTTCGGTCAAAAAATCATCATCTGGACCGCAAGGTACGTGCTGAATATCAGCACCTGCAATAACAAAGCCATATGGATGAATCGGATAAGCTGGATTAGGCACTAACACAGTATCACCTGCGCCAACTACCGCTTGTGCTAAATTAGCTAAACCTTCTTTAGAACCAATGGTAACAATGGCTTGCGTTTCAGGATCGATATCCACATCAAATCGTCTTTTATACCAATTAGAGATAGCTTGGCGCAAGCGTGGAATGCCGCGCGATGTAGAGTAACGATGTGTATCTTTACGACGAGCCGCCTCAACTAATTTTTCAACAATATGGTCAGGTGTTGGCTGATCAGGATTACCCATGCCGAAATCAATAATATCTTCCCCACGCGCACGTGCCCTTGACTTTAGCTCATTAGTAACGGCAAAAACATAAGCGGGAAGTCGTTTAATTCTAGGGAAGTCGTCGTTCATTTTAAAAAAATTGTCAAGTATTTTTCTATATTTTAGCTTAATTACCTTTAAAATGCATCAACTATATGATTTGCTTTTTACAGTATGCTGTTATTTTTTTAAAAATTTGAAAAGTTTTGTTCTCTTGCAGACCCTCTCTGCTAGACTTATCTTCAAAATCTAAGCTCCCCAATCTTGTAATATTTATCCCTCCAGAAATACTATCTGGACCAATTCTCCGGCCTCCGTCAGGTTTTGAAGGGGTAGCAGGGCTTTTTGCTTTTCTAGCGCCCAATCCAAGCCAATCAAATGCACTATCCTTTATCTCTCCATACGGTCTTACCCTAAACTCGTCTCTAAAAACTTTTATTCCACCAAATTTATTCATCCAATCTTTTCTATCATTGGGGTTAAATTTATTGTAATAAAATTTTTCTAAATCGGGCGTCGAATAGGTTCTTTTCATAAAATACAAGGTAAATTCGAATTTGCCTATTTTTTCAAAAACACCCTCTTTATCAATTTCTTTAAATCCTGCTAAAAGTTCAGAAAAAGTTCTATTTGCCATCCATTTTCCTTGCTCAAAATCCTTTTTTTTATAAGGATTGATTTTAGCAAAGTCTCTTTTAAAAAATTCTGGAGGTATAGTTTCCACATCGTATTCATTTCTATAAATTTGAATTTTTATGTTCTGATTTTCATCAGATTTTGCAACTAATTTATAATCATAATCATCACACACCGATTCTAATATTTCACCATATTTATCAGGCCTATCGTGGCTATATAAAAATAACTTAAAATTATTTTGCTCTTTTGGTGGCACGAGAACTTCTAAATCATCAAATGCTTGAGAAATAAAATAATCGTCCCAACTATCCCTAAGATTTGAAATTTTTAAGATTGTTCCACTAGCAAAACCATACTTGTTAATAGTTTTCTGCACTTTTTGATCAGGAATTTCATTTAAGAGGTATTGCTTTAAATCTTTTTGTGTTGATAGGTCAGCTGTAGTAGAATCAATTGTTTTAAATCCACCTTCAAAATCTCGCCAATCAACATGCCAAATACATGCCATATTTTTATCTTTAGACTTGGTTATCATTGTGCAATAATCACCTAATTTGTCTAATGCAAACCTACCAATACCTTTTGCGCCTGCTCTAACCCTGCCAGTTTTGGTAAAAATATCATTAGCTTTGTTGTCCGTACTAGTTACCATCCAGTTATTTTCAGTAACTTCTTGAGTCATTCCGTCGCCAGCATCAATAATATATGAGCAATTTTTTGACTGATGAAAATAGATTAACGATAAGGGGCTATCTGCATCATATCCATTCTTTACGAGCTCAATAATAGCGCCTTTAGATGATGCAATATTTTCACGACCAATGAGGCGAGCTGT
>NZ_FQTP01000061.1 GCF_900128515.1 Bathymodiolus heckerae thiotrophic gill symbiont | reverse complement strand
CATCAAAACACTAGGTATAGGAAGAACAACTTTTTATCGCCATTTTCCTCCGAAAAGCATAGAAATCATCAGACCACAGAAATAATCAGAATCCTATGTCGCGTTTGGTACCTTTATGCAGAAAGACTCAATTTCTTGCTAATTTAGATGAATTTATAGTAAGTAAGAACCCACCTGCAGTTGATGTGCCGAATGAAGACTCACCTGCAGTGATTATCCTTCCTAATAATGCCCTATATAGTTCTTTTTATAATGCAAAGTTGATTTCTGGTGAGAAAACGAGTGAAGATATATCAAATCTATTTGAGGAAGTAAAGTTAAACGATAATAGCATTCAAAATTATCATCGGGTTAAATCGAGTTTATTTGAAAGTATGTTAGAAGAGATTCGTTAGTTTTATAAAGTAGGTGGTTTAGTGGTGCAAGAGAAAAGGAGGGTATATGTATTTAGCTTCTTCTTAGTCATTGTGGGATACACTATTTAGGAGTTAAAAATTAAAGTTTAACTCACTAAATAGTGTATCCACATCAAATATGATGACCATTATCATCACAACCCCTTACTGCACACCCAATGCTTTATAAGCCGCATCAACAGGGTCAGCATAAAAACTGATCTGGAATTTAGCAAATAACTCGGCGGGTACCGTTGGTATATCTGATGCGGATGACATTGGCAATAATATCTTTGTTGCGCCACTGTCCATTGCCATTTGCATACTGTCAGCTAGGTCTTCTACAGGGTTAACCGCGCCTCCTAAGGTCATATTACCTAAAACCACCATTTTCTCTTGAATGGGCCTTTTCATTAGCACAGAACAAAAGGCGATAAAGGCGGCTAAGCTGGTTTGTGTACTGGCACCTGAATTGTGTAATTCAACAATATGCAGGTGAAATTCAAATTCAGAGAATTTATCCGCTTGGGTAATTCGACTTAAGTTGCCTTTAAAATAATCAAAACCAACTCTAATCGCTTCTCTTGCAACCGTGCTAGAACCAAAACCTGTTGAAGTATGCTTTCCATTCCCTGACATCATCTGTGTTTCAAATCGGTACAATCCAAGCAAGCCTGTATTGCCTTTTGTCACTAAATGCACAACACCAGGGTTTTCCAATCCTTCAGGAATAAGCTTACTACCGCCTTGCTCAGGTACATTAACAAAGAATTCTTCTAATGATTCATTATCAAGATAGCTAAAGTGAACATCGTAAAATTCCATGCCACCAATTTTCTTTAATTGCTCTTTAATTCGACGCCTGACTTCTAAAGCATAAACCAAGCATTCTCTGACATCTTCCTTCTCAAATTGACTACTCGGGTGTAGTAATTTTAAGAGTCCTGATGTAGTACGTCTAACGGCAATCACATCACGTTGATTTAAGTTATTACCTAATTTGAAATATTGATCAATGGCATCCGCAAAATTACGCTTGCGCATTTCTCGCATATATTCAGCCAAGTAATCAGTAATCAATCCATAGCGATTCGTAAAAAACTCAGGACGCATTTTAGGGATTTCCCATCCAGGAATATAGGCATGGAAGCGATCAAAAAAAGCGGTATCAATCATTGCCGCAGGAAAGGGCGATAACAAGTGACTGGTTTTTACCAAGGTCTCTACGCTTTGATTGATATTACCGATAAACACCATCGATGCACTGGCCTCAATAGAATCACGACCTCTGGAAAAGGATCCCGAAGCCATGTAATCTTTCATAATTTGAATCCCATCATTATCATGAAAGTTAATGCCAGCCACTTCATCAAACGCCACCACATCCCACATGCCGACTAGCCCAACTTTACGGCTACTCATATTGTAAAAAAGATTAGCAACCGTTGTCTGTCCGCCTGAAACTAACAAACTATTAGGCGAGCATTCTTTGTACACATGGCTCTTCCCTGTTCCTCTTGGGCCTAGCTCACACACGTTATAGTTATTTTCCACAAAGGGAATCATGCGGGCTAAAAGATGCCATTTTGCCCGCAACTCTAAATTAGCAGGCTCCATACCGATGGATCTTAAAACCAAATCCATCCACTCTAAAGTGGTAAATTTCTCACGCGCGGTAAAGAGTTCATCCATATCCATATTAGGCATTTGGATAGCCTTTAACGACATAATCGAAAAAGGAGATGATTTCTGCCCTTCTTCAAAGAAGTGCTGCAAAGTGATAATGCACCATATCCCGCCCGTAAATAACTTCTCGTTTTCTTTTACTATATTAACGGGAACATACGCATTACTAAGCCCTAAGTTTGATAAATTAGCCTCGTAAATATCTTTAGACTCATTCAGCTTTACACTGACTTTATCAATCACTTTATAAGTCCCACGCTCCCGAATAAGTGACTTCACCTTTTCCGCTTCATCAGGACGCACATAGTTTTCGGCTAAAACCTTTTTAACATTTTCCAGCCCCTCACTGACCACTTCCTCATCATCTGAAGCACAATACATTCCCAGCAAATATTCCAAAACATACACAGGAACATTCACCCCTTCTTTTAGCTGCTTAGTTAAATCCTTTCTAACCACACGCCCTTTAAAATAACGGTTGAGTAGTGTATCTAAATCTTCACTGGGGTTATTTTCAGGATCAGTATTTTCATTCATCAATTCATTACTCATTAGAAAAAGTCATCGCTAAAGGCTAAATCAATCGTTACCGCATATTGGCTGTAACGTGTTTGTGTTGTGCTGTTTTCTAATACTAAGGTATAGGACGCATGGCGATCAAATTGTGAACCGATTAATTTTAAACGTGCATCACGGGTACGCTCATCCATAGAACTACTTTGACTATCAAACTTTAAAGTCTCACGACTAGACACTTCTTGGCCATCGCTATTAATAATAAAAATATCGACTTGCCTTGGAATAAATTGTTCACCTACAGCATCCGTTTGAATAAAGCTGATTTTATCAATATTATTGACTACTTTAATAGGCTGATTCTTAACCACGATACCCACCGGCTGCTTTTCGTTTTTCTGCATTTTTTCACCACGCAAAGCACTAATAGTCATGACCGGCACGCAGATTTCCTGCAACATTGCACCACCATGTACAAATCGAGCTCCCCCCATAAAGTGAAATCGCTGTGCGCCTTTAGGAATTAAAAACTCCGTACCTGCAATCGTCCCTTTCCAGCAGCTCTCATTAGGCGCTAAATTATCTCCAAGAATATAGCGCTTCTTTGCCTCAATAGTGCCTGTAGGCTGTACAGGAAGAACCGTTTTATCCGCTGCAGATAAGGCTTTTTGTTGAAATAGAAAACCATGATCCGCCGTGACTAAAACCCGACTTCCATTTAAACGATTAATCACCCGCCCCACTAAATTTTTCAATTCATTAATCGCATCGCGGCAGGCTTCAAAGGTTTTTTCTTCCGTTGCTAATTTATCGCCGATGGCATCAATGGTATCGTGATAAATATAAACCACCTCTGCATCTCGTACCTGCTCACGTCCTTCCTCGTTACTCCAGTTCATTAAGGTTTTAGAGCTGACTGCCATGCCTTTTACCTTAGCTAAAATAGCATTTCTATTATCTAAACCTTGGGTCGATTCTCCATCCGCCAAAACAACTGCATTTTGTCCTGCTCCATAGGATAGTTTTTTATGCGGTAACAAGGCGGCCATACCTAATTGAGTATAACTGGGTAATACACCTAACTGAGATGCTAAGCTTGCTTTAAAACGTTTCTCACGGTTAATACTAAAAGCAAGTTCATGTGCGACTTCATAACGTAAGGCATCAGAGATAATCACGAAAACACGTTTTAATTGCTTCCCTTTCAGAGGAATAGCCACTTGTTTACTATAAAAATCTTGTTGTGCCGGTACACCTCTTAATTTCCATTGCTCTAAAGTCTGTTCATTTTCTAATAAACGATCCCACGCTAAACCTAATGCATAACAATACCAATGCGTATAAAGGTTTTCTATCGCCTCATCTAATTCACGTAAAATATCCGCCCCTTTACTTAAAACAGCAGCGACATTTTCATTAAATAAACGATAAGCTTGATCAAATAAATAAAGCTCATCGGTATAAGCGCTATACATTGCTTGAGCAGAATCAAAATAGAAACCATCAACAAACTGCTGACGTAAATATAATAACTTCTCAGCCTGACGTAAAGCCTCATAAAGTGCCTTATATTCAGGACGAGACAAACACCAATGACTGACTAAACGCCGCGATAAAATACGTTCAAATTGCACCCGATCTAAACGCTGACTGACATCCAACAAATCATGAACCAAGCCTCGAATAATAATTTTATCAATGGCTTCAAAGGTTTCGCATTCCAATAACTGAATAGGCTGATAATCTTTACAACGTGATGCAACTTCCAATTGACCACTTATCATTTCCGCTAGCACATCATGTGCTCCAGCAAAGCTACGGCTATCTCGCCAACTGCTCATAAAGGCTAATGCCGTTGCTTTCCCTGCCCCTGTTTTTAAAACATGATTCAACAACCAATCACGATCACCTGACTCAATTTGACTCCAGAGATCAGTACAAAATAATTTCATAACAAAATCAACGAAGGAAGGCTGACTGTTGGCATAAGAAAACTGTGCGCCTAGTTCTTTCCATAAGGCATCGCTTAGTTCAAATTTATCTAACAAATCAACTAAACTGATTTTATCGCTACCCTCAGCAACAGATTTTGCATAGTCATCCAATAGCCGCAATAAAATATCCGTTAAAGAAGCAGAATCAGATTTCGTTAACACAGCAATCATCTTACGATCTAAAGAGGCCTCATCTTCGTTCTCGGTAACAAAACGTTTTAAAGCAGTCATACGCTGTTTATTACCAAAAAAAGCCTGTCGTTGACGTATATGGCCCCGCAAAGCCATCTTAGGTATGCCCAATTCATTTAACAACATAGAACTGGCATCCGCAAAAAACTGCTCACTGTATAAACGAATATCTAACAAGCAATCACGTTCTGCTTCAGGTTCTGCATACGGAAAATACAGCAAAAATTGCTGAGACGGCTCATCCAATTCAATGCGCTTTTTAATTTCAAAGACCGACACATCCGACATATCCAACAAGCTAACGCCCGCAATTCTAATGGCAGGTATCTCTTCTGAAAAGCTCTGTTCAGAGTCATACCAAAACACCAAACGGCTTTGTTTAAACTTGGCTTCAATGCCTTTTTGAAGTTGTTCTATTTGCATCACTGTTGATCCATTTTTTTAAATAGTTTTGCTTAATGCAAGACCTACACTTGTTAAACGATACTTCTGTAAACGACTAGTTGGTTTATCAGGAAGCATATACTCAATCATTTTTTGCTCTAATAAACCTTTCATAGTACGTTTAAAAGCACCGGTTTTTGTCTTTAATTCTAAATAATTGACTGGGCCTCCAAGTGGGCCTTTTTTTAGCTAACTCTGGCTGTGACTCTGGCCGCTCATCCTTTACATCAACCACAAACTTCTCATAACTCGGTAATTCATTGTTTGTATCAATGCGTTTTTACCCAATGCCCACGCTCTAATATCTGGTCTAAATGGAAATCACACTGATCATTCCAATAAACACGCTTATTTTTAAACTGAACAGTGTTAAATAAAGCCTGATCATAAAGTGGTTTATAACAAGGAATACGCTCCAACTCAGCCTTTACATCAAAATCCACAACAGAATCATCATCTAAATAAAGGCGTAAAATATAATCATCTCTTACTTCGATATTTATCAGCTTCATTTTATTATCCTTTTGTTTAATCGCTGCCATACTCAATAAATTGTTGGGGTTCCTACATCCCCCAATCTACGGTACTTAACCATCAACAAATACCCTTTTCTAGCAAAGCTCCATAGCAAAAACAACGGCCAACCTTAATAAAGCATTCACTCACTAGCATCGCGCGTATAAACTAGACCATAAACAATTTTTGTTTAACTGTTGCCATCAGTGCAGGAGATAAATACATGCCATGCTCTTGCGTAAGCGCTGTTAAATGCTGCCAAACTTGCTCAGCCGTTAATCGATTCCGCTTATTCATTAATAGCAATAAACCCACCGTTCCAATGATTTTAAGCCCTAACTGCTGTGCTTTTTTCCGAGCTAATAAATCATCTAAAACAACAAAATCTGCCGATAATTCTTGTGCTAAAGCCATTGCCGCTAACTCACCTTCATGTAATCGCCCCAACGCACCTTGTACATAAGCTGAACTTGTAACGGACAAAGTTTTTATCTGAATACCATCGGGTAAATGCTCATCGCCCAATTCATTAATCACCTGCTGCGGCACGCTGATTTTATCAACACACTGTATCAAGTCATCTAAACATTGAACTTTACCCAGAAAAATAACCGGACTGGTATTTAAAACAATATTCATGATGCTAAATTATCTATCGTTTCAACATCCTCAAGTACACTTTCATCCGCTACGATATAAGCTTTATCAAAATGCTCTTCCAATCGATAGCGAAAACCCTCAAAGCTTAAACCTGCAATATGGGCAGCACTAGCAAAACTTACTTTTCTAGCGTGGTACAAACTCGCTGCCAAAAAAAACTCAACCGCATGATGGCCTAGGGGTTGTATAACGTCATCTAATTCAGCTTGTAATTCTATTAACATAAATCAGCCTTTTATATTTTGTTAGTAATCAATGTTTTTATCATTCCCATGCTCTGTATTTTTTATCTCAGGTATGGTGCTTAGTGCTCAGTTTTTGACGCTATAATGATAAACTTTACTCCAGCGAAAGTGATTGAATACATTTATCATACGCTTCCGAAAAAGAACTATATGTATGATCAACAATTTCTACACCAAACGCAGATAAAATTGATAGCTTTGCTTCATCATCAACAGACTGTTTAGTATCCGAACACCGGTGAAATATAGTTTGCCCCACAAGAACTCCTTTTTTTCTTAGCTTTTGTTTTTCCATAAGCAAATTCCAGAGGTGATTTTCCGTATAGTCAAAACTAAACCCTACAATATGAACGTCATGCTCAAGAAATAAATCAACCCAAGTTTCGACATCACCCTTTGTTTTTACCTTCTTTCCACTATATTTTGATAGATACGCCCTACCATTCCTTTCTTTTACTTTTGTACTTACTCCAATTGTCAGGAAGTTTCGTATTTTTTGTATATACTTTGAATATTGCTCATGCCCGAGCATAATACTGTTTTTAGCACCTATATCTCCATGTATATGCCATATATGCCGATCTCCCAAACTATACCGCCTAAATAAACTATAGGTAGTTTCTTGTGCAGGCTTATTAAGTTTCCATTCTGCTCCAGTTGCCTCTTCGAGGCTGTAGTCATAATTAGTAGTAAGAATATGTTGGAAACCTAACTCCATTACATCCACATGGTGCTTATTTGATGATAGCTCCTTCACCAATGATTCTGAGACAAGCTCATTCAAGTTACGTTTTTTTGAGCTATTTTTAATTTCTTCAAACCAAAGAGTAAATGGCTTTGCTTTGCGTACCATTTCTTCATGCTGCGTTTTGGCATCACCAGCTAGTCTATTTAATAACGAATTCCAGCTAGCACCACCGTCAGATACCAAATTGAGCCCATTACCTATAAACAAGATTCTAGCCATTAGGCCTTCTTCCCCGTCACAGCTTTCACATCCGCTAACAAATCCCCAAACTTACCGTAATTAACCTTAACGCCATCATCTAAATCTAAGCTAATACGCATATCGGCGGCGTGTTTTAGTTTATCGTCAAATTCGCTGAGTTCGGTTTGTTTTTTCTCTAATGCCGTGAGGGATTTTTTATGGCGATTGGCTTCGGCGGTGCTGCTGGCTTCTTCGATTTGTTTTTGTAACACCATGGCGGAAGATTCGTATTTGCCTAATAACGGGGTGACGTATTCGGTGCGCATGCGAGATAAAGTGCTTTCGTTGTAGCGGTGTAGGTACACGAGGCATTCAAAGGCTTTTTGTTTACCTGAGCTGAATAGCCAATAAATCGGGCGTTTTTTGTAGGTTTTTAGGTGGTCTTTATAGAATTGGGTGGATAGATAACGGCGGATTGCGTCTAAGCTGGTTTCGCTGTTTTTGAGTTTTATCGCGTATAAACCTAGGCTTTCCGCGATGAAGTCTAAGTTTTGTTGTTGATTTTCTTCTCCCCATGCGGCACGCACAAACTCGGCAAAACGTAGAGTGGCATCGTCGGCGAACCATTCTTGGTCGGTTAGCGGGATTATTCCGTCGTTATCGGGTAGGAAAGGATTTTCAGCGTCGCTTGGGCTAGCGGCTTTATCGCGTAAGCCATCATTTGTGGCTTCGATTTGTTGGGTTACGCTATCGCTAACCCAACCTACAGGTTCTGCTTGGGAGTCATAGATTGTGTTGAAGTCTTTATTGCCTGCGTGGGCGTAGATTAAGCCTGCTTTATCTAGGCGATACCGCCCCATCATGCAGCCGATAGCGTAGCTGATGAGTTCGGCGAGGGTATCGGATTGAAAGCGGTTTTCTAGGGCAGCCTCGGATAGCTTGCCGCCATAACGGTATTTGGGATTGACGGTTAAGGTAATCTGCTCTAAAGGCACATCAGGGGTGAGTTCGCCTTGTAAGCCATAGGCATCAATAAACAAGCGGTTGTTTTCTTGTTCGAGGCTTTGCATTTCGGTGATGGTTGCACGGTTTTGGGCTTGCCATTGTGCATACCGTTCAGCCAATGAATCCATAGCATCGACTGGGTTAGCGGCTTTATCACGTAACCCAGCATTTTTGGCTTCGCTTTGCTGGGTTACGCTATCGTTAACCCATATATGGACTCCTCAATTATTGCAAGCCAAGTTTTCAAATTTTGGTGATATCAACAGTGAACAAGATTGCAGCCATATATTCGGTCTCTAACAGAGACTTTATTTGCCTCAGGACTCCTGATGA
>NZ_FQTP01000060.1 GCF_900128515.1 Bathymodiolus heckerae thiotrophic gill symbiont | reverse complement strand
GACATTGAACAAAACCTAATAGACCTATTAAAGTCTGAGGGCTACGGGTATTTTCATGGCACTGAGCTTGATGGTGTTCGTGGTGGGTTTGATCAAGTGGTTATTGAGGGTGAATTTAAAGCATCCTTGCAAAGGCTTAATCCTGATTTGGATGAAGCTGCTTTGGCTGATGCTTATAGCCAAGTGCTTGATTTAAGCTCAAATGATGTAATGACCAACAATGAGCAGTTTCATAATATGCTCACCAGTGGTGTCACGATTGAGGTGTTTGAAAATGGGCAGTCTGTTGGCAAGCAAGTTGAATTGGTTGATTTTAATAATATTCAAAATAACAGCTTTTGGGCAGTTAATCAGTTTGTTATTAAAGAGAATAATCAATCTAAAAGATTGGATGTTATTTTGTTTGTTAATGGGTTGCCGCTGGTTGTTATCGAGCTTAAAAGTGCCACCAGTGAAAAAGCCACTTTGGAACGAGCCTACACACAAATACAAAATTATAAAACCGCCATTCCAAGTATTTTTTATTACAATGCTTTATGTGTGATTTCTGATGGATTAGACGCTAGAACCTCTAGCGTGTCTGCGCCGTTCTCTCGCTTTTTGGTGTGGAAATCTCCTGAAAAAACTGAAAACGGACTTTTGCCAGAATTGCAAATATTAGCCGAGCGAATGCTGAGTAAATCAGCGCTACTTAAATTGATTCGATTTAACACGGTGTTTGAATCCGAAGAGGTTAAAGATGAAAAATCTGGATTATTACAACAAGTAAAAATTAAAAAGATTGCGGCTTATCATCAATTTTACGTTGTAGAAAAAGCCATTGCCTCAACCTTGCGAGCATTGAGCGATAACAAGGTAGCTGATGAAGTACGAGAAGCACCAGAGAGCTACGGCTTGCCTAGTGTAAAAACTCAAGAAAAAGGTGATAGAAAAGCAGGCGTAGTTTGGCATACGCAAGGTAGTGGTAAGTCGTTATCAATGGTATTTTATGCGGGGCAATTGGTGGTTGAGCCACTAATGAAAAACCCAACTATTGTAATTTTGACGGATAGAAACGATTTGGATGATCAACTATTCGAGACCTTTGGTAATTGTGTTTCACTACTTAGGCAAAAGCCAGTACAAGCTCAAGATAGGGCTGGTCTTAAAAAACTCTTAACAGTATCAGGTGGCGGTATTGTTTTTACCACGATTCAAAAATTCTACCCAGAAGAGGATAGTGCAACTTTTGATATGCTTTCAGATAGAGGTAACATTGTGGTGGTGGCTGATGAGGCACATCGTAGCCAATATGGCTTTACAGGCAAGGTGAATGAGCAGGGCAATATCAAATATGGTAATGCCAAATATATGCGTGACGCTTTGCCAAATGCAACTTACATTGGCTTTACGGGTACGCCCATTGAAAAAGAAGATCGAGACACTCAGCAAGTATTTGGTAACTATATTGATGTTTATGATATTGCTCAAGCGGTGATTGATGGTGCGACTGTACCGCTTAGCTATGAATCACGTTTGGTTAAGATTAAATTTAGTGCTGAGACAAGTAAGAAAATTGATACCTTGGTTGATAATATTAAGGGTGCTAGTGATGAGCAGATTGAAAAATCAAAATCTAGAAATTCACAAATTAATGCGATTGTTGGACACCCAGAAAGGCTAACTGATATTGCTAAAGATATTGTGCATCACTTTGAAGCACGACAAGAGGTATTTGAAGGCAAGGGCATGATTGTGTGCATGACGCGCCAAATAGCGGTAGATTTGTATGCACAGATTATCAAGCTTAGATCGCAGTGGCATAATAGTGATTTAGATAAAGGAGAAATCAAGGTGGTAATGACCAGTGCCAGTGACGATCCTGCCAGTTTTCAGCCACACCATACCAACAAGCAAGACAGAAAAGTATTGTCCACAAGGCTAAAAGATGCAAATGATGAGTTGCAATTGGTGATTGTGCAATCTATGTGGCTGACGGGTTTTGATGCACCACCACTACACACACTTTATATTGATAAGAAAATGCAAGGTGCTGCGCTGATGCAGGCAATTGCTAGAGTTAACCGAGTTTATAAGGACAAGCCTGGTGGCTTGATTGTAGATTATATTGGTATTGGGCAGGATTTGCGCAAGGCGATGAAAACTTATACTGAAAGTGGTGGTCAAGGTGATGCAGTTATTGATATTGAGCAAGTGATTGCTGGCATGAAAGAGAAATTTGAAGTGGTAGGGCAATTGTTTTATGGCTTTAAATATAAGCATTATTTTGATGCAGAAACGGGTGAAAAACTCAAAACTTTATTAGGCGCACAGAATTTTATTTTGAGTGATGAAAAACTTAAAGAGAGATTTTTATCAGCTATTGGATCATTATCAAAACTCTATGTGATGGCAGTGCCAAGCTATGAGGCAGAGCTTATTAAAGATGAAGTTGCATTTTTTCAAGCGGTGAAATCACGTATTAGTAAATTCACTCCAAGCGGTGCAAAAACTGATCAGCAGGTTGATACTGCAATTAGGCAAATTGTAGATGATGCACTGAGTAGTGGTGGTGTGGTGGATGTGTTTAAAGCGGCGGGTGTTAGTGCGCCATCGCTTGATATTTTGTCGGATGAGTTTTTGCTTGAAGTTAAAAATATGAAGCATCAAAATCTGGCTTTTGAGTTGCTTAAAAAATTGCTCAATGATGAGGTTAAGACTCGTAAGAAAAAGAACCTTATACAAGGCAAGAAATTTTCTGAAATGCTATCTAGTGTTATAAAGCGCTATCACAACAATCAAATTGACACCGCGCAGGTGATACAAGAACTTGCCAATATGGCAAAAGAGATGCGCCTGCAAGACTCTAAGGCAGATGAGCTAGGTTTAACGTCTGAAGAATACGCCTTTTATACAGTGCTTGCCGAAAATACATCAACTCAGTTTTTAGAAGATAATAAAATGAAAGAGTTAATTCATCTAATTGTGGATATTATCAGAAAGAATGCGACGGTAGATTGGGAAAAACGTGATGATATTCGTGCTAAATTACGATTAATGGTGAAAAAAGTTCTGATGAAATATGGATATCCACCAGATGTTGCTCGCATTGAAGCGGATAGAGTTCTTGAGCAAGGTGAATTATTGGCTAGTGAATTAAGCGGAAATTAAAAACATATTTGCAGGTTTTGCTATATTTGTAGGTATTTATAATCTTTTTTGGTCATGATCTAATTCAAGCGGTGAGCCTTACAGAATGAAAAGACCCGTTATAAGCTAAAATTTCTAAAAGTAAGTTTAAAAAAGCCCGTTTACAAAATTTCCGAAATTTTTCAACTTTCTAAAAACCAATCACTTTCCACGCTTAAAAACCCCATAAAAGCATAAGGTGTAGGCCTTGCTTGCATCTAAAAGGCATAAAAACCCTTATTTTTAGCTATTTTTCAGCAATATTTTCTTATTTAGCACTTAAAAATCCACCTGAGTAGATAGAGTCTGCTCAGAAAACCATTCATTCATTAAATTTGCTAAATTTTTCCAATAAAAAACAATATATTTAACGTAAAAAATAATTAAATTAAATAATATAAATTTTGTATTTTGTATTATTTGAAGTTTATGGATCACAAAAGCCTTTAAAATTATAGGCTATGATTATTTATTTAGATGAGTCTGGTGATTTAGGCTTTGACTTTACTAACAAAAAGCCGTCAAAAAAATTTGTTATTACATTACTAGTGTGTAAAGATAAGAGTGCGGCAGATTCTTTTGGGTACGCTGTTAAAAGAACCCTTAAAAACAAGCTAAATCATAAGAAGACAAATAACAGAAATACTGAAGAGTTGCATGCTACAAAAGATTCAATCTCTACAAAGAAGTATTTCTATAGGCGGATTAAAAGCACTAATTGGGAAATTTATACTGCCATCCTTAATAAAACTAAAATTTATAATCATTTGACTACTAAATCTGGACGCAAGAAACTTTACAATTTTTTAGCTCATTATTTATTAGAGAAAGTTGATTTAAGTAAAGTAAATTCTGCAGTTACTTTGGTTGTTGACAAATGTAAAAATAAGGCTGAAATTGAAGATTTTAACCAATATTTAGTGGCTAAACTAGAAGGGAAATTGCCTTTGAATTTACCACCATTGTTAATTAGTCATGAAGACTCTAAGAGTAATACAGGTATACAGAGTGTTGATTATTTTTGCTGGGGTGTTTACAGGAAGTATGAGCATCAAGATCTGGAGTGGTATGAGTGCTTTAAAGATAAAATATTAATTGAGCAGAAATATCTTTGATAAAACAGCAGACATAAAAAAGACGGCCCCTACTATGTCTAATTCTTGATACTCTTGCCAACCGCTGGAAGGGAACATATCAAGCACATAATAGGACTTATCCGTCTATGAATCATTATACACTACAAAATACAATATAACAATATATGGCAATAACCGACTGGCACGAAAACGACCGACCACGAGAAAAATTACTGAAATTTGGTGAAGCCAGTCTCAGTGATGCTGAGCTGTTGGCGATATTTTTGCGTACGGGTGTGAAAGGTAAAAATGCAGTGGAATTAGCGCAGGATTTGCTTGATCAGTTTGGCTCGTTGCATAATTTACTCAATGCTAGTGAAAAAGAATTTTGCCAAGCCAAGGGTTTGGGTAAGGCGAAATACGCGAATTTACGTGGGGTATTGGCAATGGCAAAGCGCCATTTTGAATCAGGTTTAACCAAAGGTGATGTGTTTACTAGCCCTGAACAAATTGCCCAATATTTGCATTTACATATTGGCCACTCAAGTCGTGAACAATTCGTGGTTTTGTTGTTGGATCAAAAGCACAGGTTGATTGAGCTTGATATTTTATTTACGGGAACGCTTAATCAAGCGAGCGTACATCCACGAGAGGTGGTGAAAATAGCACTTGAGAAAAATGCTTGCGCGGTGGTTTTGGCGCATAATCATCCATCAGGCGATCCAATGCCATCAAAAGCGGATATTGATATTACTACTAGAATTAAGCAGGCATTAGAGTTGATCGACGTACAGCTGTTGGACCATATTATTATTGGTGATGGTGGACATTTTGAAAGCTTGGCTCAAGATAACCAACTATGAATAATGTTTTTTTAAATGGCTTAAATACGCCATAGTGCTTGGTGTTGTGGTTTTTGCACTGTATGTTAATTACCTTGATAATATTATTAAAGATGAATTTTCAAAACCAGAAAGTTCTGATTTTATGAGTTATGAGCAGCAATCAAAAACAGTGGTTAATATGTTGTTAATAACTGAAGATCAATCATTTTTTTCACATCCAGGGGTGGATTTTAAAGAGATTTTGCGTGTTGTTAGAGACTATGTTTGGCGTGATAAGCCTCTACGTGGCGCAAGTACCATTACTCAACAATTAATTAAAAATTCGCTACTGACGCGAGAGCGTACCATTGATCGTAAGCTTAAAGAGATTGTTATGGCGTTATTACTAGAGCTGTCTTTTGATAAAAACTTTATTTTAAATTATTACATGAATAGTGTTTATCTTGGCCAGAAGGGTAATTTGAGTATTCATGGTTTTCATCAGGTTGCTCAGTTTTATTTTAATAATGATATCGATAAGCTAACTTTAGAAGAAATGGCAACATTAGTGGCTTTGGTTAAGGGTCCGAGTTACTATCATCCGATTAAACAATCGCAACGATTAGCCGAGCGTAGACAATTGGTATTGAGACTATATCACAAGTATGAAAAGATTGTAAAATAGCCAAATGCAAAATATATTAGCCATTGATACTTGTACGGAAGTCTGCTCAGTCAGTTTATATGCACAATCTAAGAAAACGTCTCGTTTTTTAAAAGATGTGACTAAAAGCTCAGGATTGATTTTGCCTTTGTGTGATGAAGTGTTGGATGAAATGGGTTTGGATGTTAAGGATTTAGACTTAATTGTTTATACTAAAGGCCCTGGTGCTTTTACGGGTGTGCGTATGTGCGTGAGTGTAGCACAAGGTATGTCGTTGGCATTTGATATTCCAACTTTGGGGTTTTCTACGTTGGCGGTTGCGGGTTATGGTGCTAGTCAAAAATTTAAATCCAATAATATTGCAATCGCGTTAGATGCACGCATGAACGAGATTTATTGGGGTGTTTACGAAAACAACAGATTAATTGATGAAACAATTTTTAAACCAGAATCTGCACCTAAACTTGGTTCAGATTATGTCGGTGTTGGAACAGGCTGGAGTGCGTATCAGCAAGACTTAACCAAGGCAACTGGCATTGAGAATTATCAGGCTGATTTTTATCCTAAGGCTGAAAATTTAATCGAGATGGCTTTGATACATATAGGTAACAATCAACCAATGGACGATAATTTGCCACTGCCGACTTATTTACGCAACAACGTGGCCAAAAAATCCTTAAAATAACTTACAGATTTTATTAAAGAATATATTATGTGGAAATGGATTCAGGCGTTTGCCTCACCTAAAAATTTCTATTCAATAAGTGCTAAAATTATCCCTTGGCTTTTATACCCATTTATCATTATTACTTTGGTCGGTTTGTATTGGGGTTTGATTATTGCCCCGGCTGACTATCAACAAGGCGAGAGCTACCGTATTATGTATGTACATGTGCCAGCAGCTTGGATGAGTATGTTTATTTATGTAGTGATGGCTATTTCTGGTGGTATTGGGCTTATTTGGCAAATTAAATTAGCCAATGTCGTCGCTAAAGTATCCGCACCAATTGGCGCTTCATTTACATTGCTAGCATTGATTACGGGCGCTGTATGGGGTAAGCCAATGTGGGGCACCTGGTGGGTTTGGGACGCGCGACTTACTAGTGAGTTGATTTTATTATTCTTATATTTAGCCTATATGTCGCTGAATAATGCCTTTGACAATCCTAAAACTGCTGCAAAGGCCAGCTCGATTTTGGCCATTGTGGGATTGGTTAATATTCCCATTATTCATTATTCGGTGACTTGGTGGAATACGCTTCATCAAGGTGCTTCTGTTAGCTCTATTGAGAAAATTACGCAACCGGCTATTCACTCTGATATGTTGATGCCGTTATTACTAATGGGGATTGCCTTTAAGTTATTGTACGGAACTTTGATGTTGATGCGCGCTAGAGATGAGGTATTAATACAAGAACAGAATAGCGGTTGGGTGAAGAAAATAATTATGGAGGAGAGTCGATGACATTGGCAGAGTATTTTTCATTTTTACCATATGGTAAGTATGCATTTTATATTTGGTTTTCGTATTTAACGACTTTCGTTGTGATTGCGGTGTTATTCATTAGAACCAAATCTATTCATAAAAATATAATCAAGCAGTTACGACTTAAATATTCAAGGAATTAATTAAAATGACAAAACGACAAAGTAGAATGATTTTGGTGGCTATATTGGTTTCTGGCGTGAGTTTGGCAGGTTATTTTGGCTTAAAAGCATTTAATGAAAACCTTCTTTATTATTTTTCTCCGACCGATGTTGTTGAGGGTAAAGCACCACAAGGAAAGAGTTTTCGTTTAGGCGGCTTAGTAGGCATGAATAGCGTGAAGCGTGATGGTATTAAAGTGAGCTTTGATGTGACAGATAACGCTAACACTTTCACTATTAAATACGAAGGCATCTTGCCAGATTTATTTAGAGAGGGTCAGGGTATTATTACTACGGGCTCATTAGTGGACGGTACGTTTATGGCAACAGAAGTACTGGCCAAGCATGATGAAAATTATATGCCGCCAGAAGTGGCCGAATCTCTTAAAAAGAGCACTTCTCAAGTGGGCACTAGCCAGAGTGCTGAACAATAATGGGAAAATTTTTACCCTTGGTTATTTTTTTTGTCCTTGCTTGGTTTTTGTATGACGGTCTTGGTCGTGATACTAAAAAACTGCCATCACCACTCATTGGAAAATCTTTTCCTAATCTGGAAGTGGAGGATTTTGAAACTACTGAGAAGTACACCACTCAGTCGGTGCTAAAAGGTCAAATTACCTTAGTTAATGTTTGGGCTTCTTGGTGTGTAACTTGCCGTGCAGAACATCAAATGCTGATGAAAATTGCCAAAACTAATTCAATTCAAATGCTGGGTATTAATTATAAAGACACTCACAAAGAGGGTCAGATTTTCTTAAATAGATTAGGTAATCCATACGATAAAATTATTTTTGATCAAGCAGGAAAGCTTGGTTTAGAGTTGGGTGTGTACGCAACACCTGAGACTTTTATTGTCGACAGCCAAGGAATAATCCAGTTTAAACGCATTGGGCAACTCACATCTGAGATCTGGAAAACGCAAATTTTACCGTTAATTCAACAGCTTAAACTATTAGAAAAAACTAAACCATAAGGTTTGACATATATTTTTAAAAAATGCGTTGACAGTAGGGGTATTTAATGGATAATTCATTGAAAGCGATTTAGTAGCGCTTAACAAATTTCAACATTGAAATTCGATTTACGAAACAGGAGAACAAGTAATGAACAAGTCAGATTTAGTAGCAGCAATTGCTGAAACATCAGGTTTAACAAAGGCAGACGCAGCTCGCGCATTAGATGCAACAACGGGTGCAATTACTTCAGCATTATCAGCAGGTGATAACGTAGCAATTACAGGCTTCGGTAGCTTCTTAGTAAGAGATCGTGCAGCACGTACAGGCCGCAACCCACAAACAGGTGAAGCGATTCAAATTAAAGCATCTAAAGTACCTGCATTTAAAGCAGGTAAATTACTTAAAGAATCAGTTAACGCATAAGATTTTTTTTCAGTATAATGTGCCTCGTACTTAAGTACTAGGTACATTGTTTTTCTTGGGCGATTAGCTCAGTTGGTAGAGCGTCGCCCTTACAAGGCGAATGTCACAAGTTCAAGTCTTGTATCGCCCACCAAGGAAAACATTTCGGAGCGGTAGCTCAGCTGGTTAGAGTGCCTGCCTGTCACGCAGGACGTCGCGGGTTCGAATCCCGTCCGCTCCGCCATAACTTTTTTAAGTTTTGGCAC
>NZ_FQTP01000059.1 GCF_900128515.1 Bathymodiolus heckerae thiotrophic gill symbiont | reverse complement strand
GATTGTTTGTCTGCTCAATCCTGTTAATTCCTTGATTTGAACTGCGTTCAAATCAAGAGAAAAATACTTAATTATTTCTCTAAATTTCTTCTCTGAAATACGGGAACGATTTACATACTTGTTTTTTTACTTTCATAACGGTACTTTAACATGATTTTAAATATGCTTAAGTTGTCATGACCCTTTGTTTATATTGCTAAAAAATCTATGGAAAATTTATTATGGATAAATACCATGATATTTATCCAACTAATTGATTTAATGGTAGGTATTTTTTACACCTCAACAGGAATTTTATCAATTGCCGACTCTGCTTTTCCAATGTTTAATGCCACGTGGATTATGGTTTTATTATGGCTGTGGAAACCAAAATGCCATAACAATCATTCATAGTTAAATTTTAGTTATAAAAGCACAAAGAAAATGCCCGTATAAAGCGGGCATTTTTTGTTTTTCATTAAAACCAAACTATGTGATATTTCGCACAGAAAAAGACATAAATTTGTAGTGAAATACGTAGCCTGACCTTAAAGTACAATCAAAATTTGAAATAGTATTAATGGCTCACAAACCCTGTATGACAACAAACGTGAAAAAAATGTTTAAGAGCGCCCCTTAAACAATTTTTTTAATAAAAAAACTATAGCAATCAATATAACAACACCTAAAGATTTTTCCATAGTTTTTGGCACTATATTTAAATGAGCCCAGGTAAGAGCCTAAAAAGCCACCAAGTATTGCAGCTGTAATCAGAGGTATATATTCTAATAGATTGATTGAGTTATATTGCAAGCGTGATACTAAGCCTAAAAACGATACTATCCAAACAAACACCACGCCAGCAACGGCCGCTTCTTTTTGCGTACCAAGATTAAGCATGATAATTAATGGCACTAAATACACACCTGCCGCCAATGCCAACAATACCTGCTAATAACCCCAATACAGATCCGGCAACTAGCGATATAATGATTTTTTGCCTATGATTTAACTGCAATCTAAAGCCAGTATCTTTCCAAAGGTAAATTCGAGCAGCGACCAAAATAAGGGATATTAGCAATACCCATAAAAACACTTTTCTGGGTAAATTTAATGCACCACCTACATAGGCAAATGGAATGGCAGATATCAAAAATGGCAAAATTATTCGAACTTTGCCATGGTTATTTCTAAGATAGTTATAACTACCAATAGTGGTAACAAATAGATTGAGTGATAGTGAAATCATCGGGATGGTTAAAGTTGAAATCCCAGCAATAACCATAATGGCCGTATAGGATGGGCCGCCGCCCATACCAACTGACGAATACACAAACGCCACTATAAAAAATAGCAGTGGCAATATAAATTCAATTGATGTAACAACCTCCATAGTAGACTATTTTACGGATTTGGATATTAAAAATACTTGACCAAGATCAATGATTATGAGAATACAACCGTTTTATTATTACACGTTAAGACGCGATCTTCCAAATGATATTGCAAGCCTTTAGCCAGGGTGATTTTCTCCACGTCTTGACCCATTTTCTTCATATCGCTAATACTATTACCATGATCAACTCTAACCACATCTTGCTCGATAATTGGCCCTTCGTCAAGATTGGCGGTCACGTAATGGCAGGTTGCACCAATCAGCTTTACTCCGCGATCGGCAGCACGCTTATAAGGATTAGCGCCCACAAAAGAAGGTAAGAATGAATGGTGAATGTTGATAATTTTTCCTGCGTATTTTTCACACAAATCTTGAGGAATGATTTGCATATAGCGTGCCAGTACAATAACGTCTGGCTTAAATGAATCAACCGCATCTGTCATCTTGACAATGTCAATCTCTTTGGTACCTGCATTAATTTCTACTTGCTTAAAATCAATATCGTACCAACTGGCTATTTTTTTCAATCTTTGATGATTAGACAATACGCCAATCACTTTACCTTCCAACTCACTCTCATGATCCCTATGCAATAAATCAGCCACACAATGCGATGACTTAGAACCCATGATTAAAATACGCTTGAACTTGGCGGCATCATTAATCTGCCAGATCATGTTGTATTGGTCAGCCAAATTTTTAAAAGCTTGCTTTAATTCATCTAGCGTACAAGATACTGAACTAACTCCAATTTCAATGCGCATAAAAAATTGGTTATTTTGTTCATCAAGATGATGATGTGCTTCTTTAATGTTGCCGTTACACTCCAAAATAAACTGACTCACAACAGCAACCAAACCATGCGTATCAGGGCAAGAAATCAGTAATCGGTAAACACTCATGTGCGATACTCCGCATTGATCTTAACATAATCATATGAGAAATCCGTTGTCCAGACGCTTTCAGAAATATCGCTTTGACCAATATCAATAGTGATAACAATATCCTCTTTAGCCATTTCAGCACTGCCCGCTGCTTCGGTATAGCTTGCATCTGGCTCGCCAGCTTTAACAATGCTCACCGCATTTAAATGAATATTAATATCGTTAATATTTAGGCCTTGAATGTTCGCACGCCCTACCGCTGCCAAAATACGGCCCCAGTTAGCATCAGAAGCAAATAATGCAGTTTTAACCAAAGGCGAATGTGCAACCGTATAAGCCACCTCTAAACAATCATCATTGCTTACACCGCCTTTAACGCACACCTCAACAAACTTAGTAGCGCCCTCACCATCTTTAATAATTTTATGTGCTAGAGCTTGAGTAACTTCATCTAGTGCTTGCTGGAAATCATCCATACAATCTGATAAATTAACGTCGCTATCACCTGTTGCACTGAGCGTGCAGGCATCATTAGTAGAAGTATCGCCATCCACAGTAATACGATTAAATGATTGATTAGTCGCCTTGGTTAAACAAACCTGTAGCTGTTCTTGAGTGGCGATAACATCGGTAAAAACAAAACTTAGCATAGTGGCCATATCAGGGCGGATCATGCCTGAGCCTTTAGCGATGCCGCTAATGCTTACTGTTTTAGTGCCCACTTTAAAGATTTTAGAAAAAGTCTTTTCAACTAAATCAGTGGTTAAGATGCCTTTGGCAACTTGGGACAGTTTAGTATCAGACAGCTGACTAGTTACCTTAGGAATGCCTGCTTCAAATTTTGATAAATCTAACTGCTGACCAATTACACCAGTTGAAAATGGCAACACTTGCTCAAGCTTAATATTAAGCTCATTGGCTAACAACTCACAAGTTTTAAGTGTATTTTCCAACCCTTGCTTACCCGTACCAGCATTAGCATTTCCACTGTTAATCAACAGTGCTAACGGCGAATGTTCTAAGTGGTTTTTAGCCACCACAACGGGTGCAGCGCAAAATACATTCTGGGTAAATACACCAACTGTCGTTGTGCCAGGTGTAAGTGATATAACCGACAAATCCAATGCGTCATTATTTTTAATACTGGCATTGATTGCCGCACAACTAATGCCTTTGATGTTTAATAACGTATCGCTCATGGTGTGAATATATCCTTAATAGTTAAGGGTATTTTACTGACTTAAGCGGATTTTGATGATTTTTTATCCAAGACCTGAAAAACACTCATGAGCAGCGCACCAAACACCACCATGATTAGCGCTGGAATAGCGGCGCGCTCAAACAAACCTTCGGCACTAAGCTCATAAGTTTGGATGGCTAGCGTGTCCCAGCCAAAAGGTCTTAATAGATAAGTGGCCGGCAGCTCTTTCATTACATCTACAGCCACTAATAACCCACCTGCCAAAATACCTGGCGTCATCATTGGTAAATAAACCTGCCAAATAAGCCTCATTCTGGATGCGCCCAACAAACGAGCACTCTGAGTGAATACCGGTTTAATTTGCTGCGCACTCGCTTCAATAGAGCTATAGGCAATTGCCATAAAGCGTGATACGTAAGCAAATAGTAGCAACGCTATTGAGCCGTAGATAATGTGATTAATACTTTCACCACCAAAATGAATATTAATAATTGATATTTGATTAATGCCATACAACAAACCTACTGCCATCACCGACCCTGGCAAAGCATAACCCAGAGTGGCCAGGCGAATCACGCTCTGAAGCCAAACACTGGTTTGTTTACACCTACCAGGTAAAGCTAAGATAGTAGCAAATGCTATGGTAATCAATGCTGCAGTAATAGTAAGAATTGAGGTTGAAGCAATTAGATCTATATATTTAGCACTCCACTCATCAGCCACCGAAGACCAGCCCCAAATAACCAATTGCAGCATTGGCATAGCAAAAGAAAGCATAAATACACCAAATACAAACAAGCTTATTAACCAGCCTTTTATGCCAGTGGCGTGATACGGTTTTTTATTAGCCATATTAGCCGAATAATACTTAGCTTGACCACGGGCTTTTTTCTCAAAATATATTAAGAAAAACGCCACCAACACCAAGAGTGAAGCAAGTTGTGCTGCCACTTCAATCGATCTAAAATCACCCCAGGCAGAATAAATAGCCGTGGTAAAGGTGTCGTAGTTAAACAAACTCACCACACCAAAATCTGCCAAGGTTTCCATTAAGGTTACTAGTAATCCTGCAGCTACAGCTGGCCTTGCCAATGGCAAGGATACTTTAAAAAATACACGAATTGGACTGGCACCTAATAATCTACCTGCCTCAATCATGTTAATTTTTTGACGTTTAAATGAAGCACGCGTCATCATGTACACATACGGATAGAATACCAATACAAACATTAAGATGATCGCCCACGAGCCCGCTCTAATATCAAACCCTGGAATGCCTAGCGTTTCACGCATCCACACTTGTGCATAGCCTGAATAATCAAACACGCCCAAATATACAAAAGCCAAGACATAGGCTGGAATAGCAAAGGGTAAGAATAGCGCCCATTCAAGCCATTTTCTACCTGGAAATTCAACCATTACCACCAAGTAGGCCAGTACAGTACCCAAGAGAGTAACACCAACGCCAACACCTAATAATAAGATAAGAGTTGAACTGATTAAATCAGATAGAATATTTTCAGAAAAATGTGCCCACAATTCATGCTCAGGCAGAGCCCAAGAAAAAGCCACCACAAAGATTGGCATTGCCACCAACAAGGCAACAACACTTATCCAGATCTTCGATTTAAAGCAATTCTTTTCCAAACTATTTCTCTAGTAAATTTCCAATATTTTAAAACAACAAAACCCAAGACTTCAGCAAGCCTTGGGTTTTACTAAGAAAATACAAACTTATCTATAGCCTTGTATTTGCATTAGTTTTACCGCATCAGCTTGCAATATACCTGCTTGAGCCAAATTCATATCGTCTTGCTTAAACGAGCCCCATGCTGATACCACATCATCGGAAGCGATATTTTGATTAGCCGGATACTCCTTATTAAGTGAGCCATAAATAGCTTGTGCTTTAGCTGATGACAACCATTCTAACAACTGAATGGCAGCTTTAGCATTCGAAGCATACTTAGTAACGCCTGCACCTGATACATTGACATGTACACCTGTAGTATTTTGATTTGCCCAAAATAACTTCAATGGTGAATTTGGCTTCTTATCCATTAAACGACCATAGTAATAAGTATTCACCAAACCAACATCACATTGTCCTGACAAAATAGCACTCATAACGTGAGAGTCTTTTGCATTAGGTGTGGCCGCTAAATTATTGATCCAACCTTTAACGATATCAGCTGTTTTATCTTTGCCATGATGATGAATCAACGATGATACCAAAGACTTGGTATAGACTTTTTTGCTGGTTCTTAAACATAGACGACCTGCCCACTTATCAGTTGCTAAATCAGCGTAAGTTGACAGCTCCTCTGACTGAACACGGTCTGTATTGTAAACAATAGTTCTTGCACGAACCGACAATCCTGTCCACAAACCTTGTGGATCTCTTAAGTAAGCAGGAATGTTACTTTTTAATGTATCGGTCTGAACGCCTTGGAATAAATCTTGTGAGCCGGCATACCAAAGGTTGCCTGCATCAACTGTCATAAACATGTCAGCTTTTGTATTAGTGCCTTCAAGTTTTAAACGCTCAATTAGTGCGCCACCCTTGCCTGTTAAGTACTCAACTTTAATACCTGTGTCTTTTGTAAACGCCTCAAATAATGGCTTGATTAAATGCTCTTTTCTAGAACTATACACAGTTACTAATTCATCAGTTGCAGCTTGTACTGCTGTAATGCTTGATACTGTTAAGATTGAAAACATAACAGTTGATGAAACTAAAGTTTTAATATTCATTTTTCTCCTTGAAATAATTATAAATGATAATGATTATCAATTACGAATGATACCTATTATCAATTTATAGTCAACTGTTTATTTTGAATAATACCCACTTTATCAGCAAGTGAATTGACCTCATCTTTATCATGAGTGACCAAGATAGAAGTGGTGTTAGTTTTTTTAAGAATTTGACGAACTTGAAGAACCAAATGATCTTTATGGCTTTTATCCAAACTAGAAAAAGGCTCATCCATCAGTAATATTTTTGGCTCTGGCGCCAAGGCGCGTGCAAGCGATACTCTTTGCTGCTCACCACCAGAAAGTTGATGAGGATACTTATCCTCAGAGCCCTCTAAACCAATCATGGCTAACAGTTCTAAAACTTGCTTTCTTTGTGCTGATTTGGATAAATGGTTAATACCAAAACTGATATTTTTAAAAATATTCATATGTGGGAAGAGTGCATAATCTTGAAATACCATACCCACTTCGCGAGATTCTGGTGCAACTAAATGCTGGCCGTTTTTAGATAATTGCACGCCGTCTAATTCTACTTCGCCTTGATACGTTTCATCTAATCCTGCAATAAAGCGCAGTGTAGAGCTTTTCCCACAGCCACTGTCACCCAACAAAGCTAAGATTTCACCCTGTTCGAGGTTTAATTCAAAACCGTCTAGAACGCTATTATCTTGATATTTAATGGATAAATTATTGACAGTTAACATGTAAAGTGTAAATACTAATAAGAATGATTCTCACTATTATATAAGAATCTACTGTTGATAACAACACCTTATTCAAACACTTTACTACTACTTACAGTGTCGACACCCGCTTTCAGTTACAATCGGAATCACCATATCCCTGGCATTTTTACCTGTTCGCATTAACATCGCAACCGATCCAATTAGAATCAGAATTGACATACCAATCCATAATAATGAGCTCATTGGGTGTAGTGTAAATGTGCCCACTTGATAAAATACAGTTGCTGAAAAATAAGCCAATCCTGTGGCCCATAACGCACCAACAATGGCCCAAGTTTTACCCACTTCTCGCATCATTGCGCCAAATGCAGCCACACAAGGAAAGTAAAGCAAAATAAATAATAGATAAGCAAAGGCACCTATCTTGCCGTCAAAACGCAACACCATAGCGCCAAAAGTTGCTGTAGACACCTCTTGTGTTTGCGCAGCTTGCGTTTGTGAGTGCGTATCATCAAGAACGCCCAAACCCAAAGGATCATATAAATTTCTAAGTGCATCGCCCAAGTTAATCGGGATGGTTTCTACCGCTTCAGTTAATCCACCCATTAAACTGTATTCAGCCTCAGCTTGCTCACCGCCTTTCTCTTCACTATCAATACTTGAATAAAGAGAATTTAGCGTACCTACTACCACTTCTTTAGCCAAAATACCCGTCACAATGCCTACTGTTGCTGGCCAATTATCCTCATGGATTCCCATTGGTTCAAATATAGGTGTGATGGTTTGTGCCACTTTACTTAACAATGAATCTTTAGAGTCTTGATTGCCAAAACTACCACCAGTACAATAATCTTACCTGCACCCAAAATAAAGCCTTTTAATTTATTCCAAGTATTGATCATTAAGTTTCTAAATGATGGCAATTGGTAATTAGGCAGCTCCATTAAAAAATCACTGGTATCTGTGCCACCTTTAAATGCACGCTTAAGAATCAACCCAGTTAATACCGCAAAAAGAACGCCAATCAAATAAAGAGCAAATACAATATTCTGCCCACCTACTGGAAAGAAAGCAGCTGCAAATAAAGCATATACTGCCAGCCTTGCACCGCAAGACATAAACGGCGACATTAATACTGTCGTTACCCGCTCACGATGAGTATCAAGCGTACGCGCCGCCATAATGCCTGGCACGTTACAACCAAAGCCAACAATTAGGGGGATGAATGCCTTACCAGATAAGCCGATTTTTCTCATGAATTGATCCATCACAAAGGCGGCTCTAGCCATGTATCCCACTTCTTCTAATAACGTTAAGAACAGATAGAGTGCTGCAATAATTGGAATAAAGGTAGCCGCCACTTGAATACCGCCGCCAATACCGTCAGCAATAACAACGGTAATAAATTCTGGCGTATTGATGCCGTTAAGCAAATAAGCAACGCCGTCAATAAAGATTACGCCGGCCGTCATATCAAAGAAATCAATCAACACACCGCCAAAGTTAATACTCACCAAAAATAACAAATACATAACAATCAAGAAAAACGGCACACCTGTTAATGAGCCTAGTATTAGCTTATCAACTTTATCTGAAATGGTTTTTTTAAGATTGGCATCATGCTTAATGACTGCATTAGCAAATTTATTGGCTTGGGTAAATCTAGCTTCAGCCTCTAGCAGTTCAACCTGTTTATCATTATCTGCATCTTTTTCTGTTTGAATTTTCTCAGTTGGATATTCAACTACTAGTTTAGATGCGGGTTCGAATTGGTCAATTGCATTTGAAAACGTTGAAAAATCAATAGATTCTTTCAATGAAATTGGAATCACTTCACAGCCTAATGTTTGTTTAAGCTTATCAATATCAAGCTGCATGCCTCGCTTACGCACTACATCCATCATATTAAGTAGTACAACAACATTCACACCCAACTCTCTCAATTGAGTAGTTAGGTATAGGCCACGCTCAAGTGTGGATGCATCAACGATATTGAAATACAAATGATCTGGATTATTGAGTGCAAAATTTCTAGCAATTTGTTCATCCATTGAGGGGTTTTTGTCATCAATAGAATACACACCTGGCAAATCAACAATTTGGTAGATTTTACCTTGGTTGTTAAAATCACCCTCTTTACGATCAACCGTTACACCGGGCCAATTTCCTGTGCGCTGCTT
>NZ_FQTP01000058.1 GCF_900128515.1 Bathymodiolus heckerae thiotrophic gill symbiont | reverse complement strand
GATTCATCAGGAGTCCTGAGGCAAATAAAGTCTCTGTTAGAGACCGAATATATGGCTGCAATCTTGTTCACTGTTGATATCACCAAAATTTGAAAACTTGGCTTGCAATAATTGAGGAGTCCATATATGGTTTAGCTCCCTTAGCAACCAGCTATGGGGTTGATATTGATGATGAGACGCCAAAACAAGATGTTTGTGCTGAAAAAAAGATTTCTACAAATAATCTACAAAATCAGTCAACACACTCATTAAAGCCTGAAAATAAAAAAATTGATTTACTAAAATCAACAGTTAACTTGAAGAAGTCAGGTGAAAAAACAACGATTAATCTATCGAAAGGCAGTAAAGTAAAAGCTAGCTTAGTATGGCAAACAAACAGTGATTTAGATTTATATTGTTTTTATGTTAATAATGACGATAAAGAAGGTAAGGTTTATTATAAGAATTTAGGATGTCTAGAATATTCCCCATATATTAAACTATTAGGTGATAGTCAAGATGGAGGAGAAGAAATAATTGAGATATCTCGTCCTGAAAATGTAAAGTATGTTTCATGCCTATCCGGTTGCTTCCCAAGATAATGGAAAGGAAATCACGTTTTCGCCCAATGCTCCAGAGTGCGGCACATACATAGCTCAGTACTTGCAGAATTATGCAGGAGATAGATGTTTTGGGAGACAACCGGATAGGCATGGTATGTTTTATTAGCTGCTTATAGTGCGCTCAGTAATGGTATTGGCAGTTTTTACTCTTATAAGGCAAAAATTATTGTTTCTGATAGTAACAATCAGGAGGTTATTTCTCACTTATCGTATAAAGATCCTTTTTCATATTGGGTTGCATTTGCTCTGATTGATTTTACAGTGCCAGGAAAGTTAAGTATAAAAAATGTTGAAACTTATTCAAATAAGAAAACCTTTGCTAATCAATTTCAGAAAATAACAGGTGGAAAACCTTCCAGCTTATTTAACACATCAAGTAAAAGTATTAATGGTGTAAATTCTTATGATCCTGAGAAGTCACCTTATTTATTTAAAGATGGTACTTTTATGATGTCTGTGGGTGTTAGAGAATTTAAATAGTTGTATTCTTTCCATTCCCCAGTGAACACAAAGGCTCTTCTCCGCTTTGATGTGTGAGCAATTTGTCCATTTCTGCCTGTAGAGATAATCTTTATTTGGCTGAGTAACATAACCAAGAATATGTGCATTGGTAAAATTATAAAAAGCTTTTTTAATAATAAAGGATTTATATATCAATGGTTAACAAGATTTTTAATATACACTCGTCAACGGGGAGAAGAACCAATTAAAATATAATTATGTTCAAAGTGTTAAATAATATGCCCCGATGCAGTTATCGATTTTGTGTGCTGCATCTTTTAATAATATAGGGATAATTCTTGAGGTAGCCAAGGATAGTGAAATGTTTAAGGATGAACAGAGAGAAGCAGTCAATATATAATGGCTTCAGATTTATTTTAAAATCAGCAGTAAATAATTTATTGTGGCTGTTTTTAGGCAATACGTCAAAAGCATAGCCATATAATTCACATTTAAGGAAAAAATATGTTGTCAAATTTTTTACAACAAGCGCGTAATAAACTAAGTGAAATGAAAAATGAAGCATTAAAATTTAAATCTAAAGATTTTCTTAATGCAGCATTAGGCGGAAGTGCTTTAGTCATTATGGCTGATGGAAAAATCGATCCGCAGGAAAAAATAAAGATGATGACTTTTATTGAAAGCCATGAAGCATTATCCATCTATGATACTTCTGAAGTTGTTAAAACATGGAAAGATTATATAGATACTTTAGAGATGGATGCTGATATTGGCGAAGCAAAAGCTATGTCGGCACTGGGTAAAATTAAAGGTAGCGATGAGCAGGCTAGGTTGGTATTACGGATGGTTTGTTCAATTGGGGCTGCTGATGGTGACTTCGATGCGGACGAGCGAAGGGCTGCGTCAAAGATAGCTGTCGAATTAGGGTTAAATCCATCTGAATTTGATTTAAGTTGATTTTTGATGAAGTTGGCTTTGTTTGATTTTGATGAAACACTAATTTATCAAAATTCATTGGGATATTTGTTTAAAGAAGTCACAAACAAACGTTTTATATTCCCGAGCACCTTATCATTAATTTTTGAATTTGATACTTATCGTCATGGGATTAAATTTTCTATTAAAAGAAGACTGTATAAAAGTTGTCTTGCAGGCGTGAGTGAAAAAAAATTATATGAAGCGGGGAAAACATCTTCTAAAAAATTACACCCACTAGATGAAGTTGTTGATTGTCTACATGAGTTACACAAGCAAAATTATATTATTTGGATTGTAACAGCTACTCCAGCTCTATTTGTAAAAGGTGTAATCAATCAGTGGGGCTGGCCAGTAGAACGTGTAATAGGGACAGAGCTTTACCAAAACAATAATATTTATACTGGCGATTTGGGTGAAGAGTGTATGAAAGAGGAAAAGGTCAAACGTATCAATGACGTCATCAAGAGTAAAAAACTGGAACCAACTATTGAAATTGCCTTTGGTAATTTGCCAGTAGATATACCAATGATGTCACTTGCTAACAAAAGCTATGCTGTTGCTGGTAAACAAGTTGTTATTTTTAATTAAAAAGTCAGGGGAAAAAAATGGCAGTAAACTTAAGTAAAGGCGGTCGAGTTAATTTAGAGAAAGAAGCTCCAGGTTTGCAAAATGTACTTTTGGGATTAGGGTGGGATTGCAAAAAAACTGATGGGGTTGATTTTGATTTGGATGCCTCTTTATTAATGCTTGATGCTAATGATAAGTCTGTTGGTGAAAATAGTTTTATTTTTTACAACAATAAAACCAGTTCTTGTGGTTCAGTCATTCATCAAGGTGACAACCTTACTGGTGAAGGTGAAGGTGATGATGAAGTGATCACTGTTGCATTGGAAAAAGTACCTGAAAATGTTAATAAAATGACAATTGCAGTAACTATTCATGATGCTGAAGCTCGTAATCAAAATTTCGGTCAAGTTGATAATGCTTTTATTCGTGTTGCCAATAATGACAACAATGAAGATATTGCACGTTATGATTTAACCGAAGATTATTCAACAGAAACTTCACTGATTTTTGGCGAACTTTATCGTAAAGATGGTGAATGGCGTTTTGTAGCGAAAGGTGATGGTTTTGCTGGAGGCTTGAAAGCGTATTTGACCACATATGGTATTGAATCTTAATATTTAACTGAATTTTACAATTTTATTTTAACTACATAATGATGGAGTAAATCATGGGCGTATCTTTACAAAAAGGTGGTAACGTAAGTTTAGAAAAAGCAGCACCAGGCATGACAAAAATACTGGTTGGCTTAGGTTGGGACGAGCGTGCTACAGATGGTGCTGAATTTGACCTGGATGCCAGTATTTTTCTGCTGAAATTAGATGGTAAAGTTCGGGCTGACAATGACTTTATTTTTTATAACAACCTGACTTCCAGTGACGGTTCAGTTGTCCATCAGGGTGACAACCGTACAGGAGAAGGTGAAGGTGATGATGAAGCTGTAAAAATTGATCTTGCAAAAGTGCCTGCAGAGGTTGATAAAATTTCAGTAACCGTCACTATTCATGATGCTGTTAACAGAAATCAGAACTTTGGACAGGTGGCTAATGCATTCATTCGCGTTGTCAATGATGAAAATAATGAAGAAGTCGCTCGTTATGACTTATCAGAAGATTACTCTATTGAAACAGCAATGATTTTTGGTGAAATTTACCGCCATAGTGGTGAGTGGAAATTCAAGGCAGTTGGTCAGGGCTATGAAGGTGGCTTAAAAGCATTAGCAACTGGTTTTGGCATCAGCATCGGATAAAATGATTTAAAATTTATGATAAAACACATTCAAGCAGGAACATTGACTGTTAATTTCTCTCAAGGCAAAGAACGGTTGAACCAGTTGATGGATTTTGCTAGCAGAGAAAATGAAAAACGTGGTTTTTTATTTGTTAGCAAAGTTCTTGGAAAGCACATTCCAGTAAAACCATCAGTCATGCGTAATATCTATGATGAACTGGCCGATTTATGCATGATTGACAGCCATACTCATGTTATTGGTATGGCTGAAACTGCTACTGGTTTAGGGGCTGGCGTTGCCGACAGTCTATCTAGAAAAAATCCTGAATTGAATGTGTATTATCAGCATACTACTCGACATCAATTGAACCATCCTGTCTGGTTCACTCTAGATGAGATTCATTCACATGCAGTCGTTCACATTTTGTATCGACCAAATGATTCAGTTTATCAAGGTATTCAGTCGTGTGAACGTTTGATCCTTGTGGATGATGAAATGACGACGGGAAGAACATTACTACTACTAGCTGAAGGTATGCTCAAACAAGTTCCTTCTATTAATGAATTGGTTATTGTTACACTAGTGAGTTGGTTGACAAATGATAAGACGAAAATATTTGAAGAAATTTCTGTTCCAGTAAAATTTGTACAATTAGTAAAGGGTGATTTTTCATTTAAAGCCAATCCAGAATTTTCAGCTCACCTACCTGAAAATGTGGATGATGGTGTTTGTGAGGAAGAATCTCGTGATGATTTGGGTCGTACTGGAATGTTGATGCCATATGAATTGTCTGATACTTCAAACTTACATTTTAAGTTAAATGAACCTCTAGTTGTTGTAGGCACTGGAGAACATTTATACTATCCATTTTTATTAGCAGAAAAATTAGAAAAAAAAGCCGATGTGCTTTTTCAATCCACTACAAGATCGCCTATTTTAAATGGAGATGCTATTCAGCGTAAAATTCGTTTTGATATTGGTAATGGCAAGGTAAATTTTATTTATAACCTCCCTACTGATCGACAAAAATTAGTCTTATGTGAAAGTGAAAGCTTGTCGAATAAAAATGGCTTAATTAATGGCCAAGAAGAAATTGTAGGAAGTGAGTCTATTGAATCATCAATATAAATCTAAAATCGTTGTCTTTACTGATTTGGATGATACATTAATCCAGACAAAACGTAAGTTACCTGAACATGCACTTACAACATTAGGTGCAACTGATAGGGAAGGTAAAGCTTTGTCATTTTTTACACAATCACAAAAAATAATGCTGGACATGTTTACCCAAAATGGAGCCCATATTATCCCTATCACGGGACGAAATACTGATGCGCTTAATCGGGTCCAATATAAGTTCCATGGTTTTCGTGCAGTTTCTCATGGTGCAGTCGTATTAAAAGATAATAAAACTGTTTGTGAAAATTGGTTAAGTGAAATTGAATCTTTGATTATGGATTGGCCAGAATTATTAGAATATTGTAATAAAGAAATTGATCAAATTATTAAAAGTCATAAGCTTGATGCAAGAACCAGAGTTATTATTGATATGGATATACCTGCTTATATATCAGTGAAAGGGAATATACAGGATTTAGAAATAATTAAACAAAACAACCCTTTAAATGAAAAATTTAATCGTCATGAAAATGGTCGTAATCATGCGCTATTACCTCCTTATGCGAGTAAGAAAAAAGCAGTTGAATATATAAAAAAACAACTTGAATTGAATGTGAATGACTTGATTATTGGGATAGGTGATAGTTTATCTGATCTTGATTTTATGAGTAGTTGTCAATTTTCAATGATGCCCGTAAACAGTCAAATTGCAAAGGAATTGGTTTATGCCTAAAGCGCAAAGATCAATTCTTTCTAATGAACCTTTAATTGGTAGCTATGCGCCTGAGGATTGTTTATTTTTATTAAAAGCAATTGAGGCTCAATATTATAGTATTGAAAATAAAGAACAATTGCTCCAGTCTGGGCAGTTACACTATTCAGAAATGATCCATAAAGAGTCATCTCCAACGAAGGAATACACTGATCTGTTTTTACAGGTGACTTTGCAGTACAAAACTCGGCTGGCCAAAGAGATAGTATCTCTTGCCAAGTTGATAACTGAAAAACGTAGTGGTAATATCACATTATTATCTTTAGCAAGAGCTGGGACTCCAATCGGTGTTTTGTTACAACGAGCTTTGACTCGGTTACTAAAATGTCAATCAACGCATTATTCTATCTCCATTATCCGAGATAGAGGAATTGATGAGAATGCTTTGGACTATGTCCTTGCTCAAGGACATAGTCCAGAAGGTATTGTATTTATTGATGGTTGGACTGCTAAAGGTGTTATTACCAAGGAATTGCATCAAGCAGTCGCCTCTTATAATTGCTCCAGAAATGTTTCTATTTCTTCTGAATTATTTGTTGTCTCAGATATTGGTGGTACCGCAGATGTTCAAGCAACTTTTGATGATTACACAATTCCAAGTGCATTAATGAATTCGACAGTTTCTGGGCTTGTATCTCGTTCTATTTTAAATGCTCAAATAGGTCCATTGGATTTTCATGGCTGCGTTCAATATGACCATTTAAGTTTAGTCGATCTATCAGTTTGGTTTGTTGATGAAATTTTTAATGAAATGGAACTTGGAAATTTAACCCCTGTCATTCATGAGTCAAAATTGTCCAGAAAACAAATGACTGAGAAATTTCTTAATTGGATACAGTCTAACTATGGTGTGTCTGATATTAATCGAATTAAACCAGGTATTGCAGAAGCTACCAGAGTACTTTTGAGACGTGTGCCTGATCAGTTGTTGATACGAGAAACAGCTCATGTGGATACGCAACATCTGGAACGATTAGCACTAGAAAAGTCAGTTCCAGTGACCGAAATTTCTAATATGCCATTTGGTGCATGTGCATTAATAAAAGACGTACTTAAATAAGGATAAAAAATGCCAGAACATGTGAGTTACTTTGATTTGGGAGCGACGCTTTATACGCCTTGTACTCATGGGAAATTATCATCCTTATTACAACACAGCCCTTCATTGACTCGTTCTATGGTTCTGTGTCTAGAAGACTCTGTAAGAGAAGATGAACTGAATTTGGCATTAAATAATTTGAAAGTATCACTTAAAGATTTCAAACCAAATACAAAAGTTAAACGTTTTATCAGACCTCGGAATCCACTGGTTTTGGCTGAAATTTTAAGTTATGATAATATTGATAAAATTGATGGGTTTGTGTTGCCTAAATTTGATTTGAATACAATAGATTTATATAAAAAAGTAATAGATAAACAGGAACACAGTCACTTTTCATATATGCCTATTTTAGAAACTGCACAGGTGTTTGAACGTAGCGCAATGATCAAATTACGCCAATTGTTAAAAGAGTGGGGGGGTACAATAACCTGTCTTAGAATTGGTGGTAATGATCTGATGAATATTTTAGGAATTAAGCGACTGAAGGGAATGACAACTTATGACACACCTATTAGAAGTGTAATCGATCAATTGATAATTATTTTTCGCCCAGAAAACTTCGAGCTCTCAGCTCCAGTATTTGATATCATTGAAGATTTGGAAACACTAAAAAAGGAAGTCATAATAGATCTATCCTATGGTTTTTATGCTAAAACTGCTATTCATCCATCCCAAGTTGACGTGATAGAGAGTGTGTTTTCTCACTTCATTGAAGGTCATTCGATACAGTCTGAACGGGTATTAGATGAGAATGTCTCAGCAGTTTTTAAATTTAATGGGCAAATGATGGAAAGAACCTGTCATAGAGGGTGGGCGACAAGGACAACACAGTTAGCTAAACGGTATAACTAAATTTTTTCATGGCTTGTTGGTTTTCATGCGAGCATTATTATCAAAACCTCTTTATTTTTAGGAGAAAATCATGGCAGTATCACTGCAAAAAGGGCAACGCATCAGTTTAGAGAAGGATGGTGGTGGCCAAATGACACAAATGTGTGTTGGCGTTAATTGGGGAGCAATTGAGAAAAAAGGGTTATTTGGAGGGATAAAAAAAGGAGCAGTTGATTTGGATGCCAGTTGCGTAACTTTTGATTCGGCAAAAAAAGTTCAGGAAATTGTTTATTATGCTCAACTTCGAGGGCAGGGTATTCAGCATTCTGGTGATGATTTAACTGGTGATATGGATGGCGACGATGGTTTAGACAATGAAGTTATTGTTGTAAACTTAAATCAGGTTGATGCAAATGTCGAGCAAATTGTCTTTATGTTAAATTCTTTCCAGGGACATGATTTTAAAACGATTCCCTTTGCGTCTATTCGACTTTATGAAGGAACAGCCTCTAGAGTAGATCAAGTGCATGCTACATTTGATATTGCCAATGATCCAAAATTCTCAGGATCTGTTTCAATGATTATGGGGAAATTGTATAAAAAAGATGGGAAGTGGAAATTCACAGCCATCGGCGATACTACGCGTGACAAAAAATTAAAAGGTACGGTGAAAACTGCTCAAACTCAATACTTGTAATCATAGTCAGAACTTTATGCTGTGCTAGTTCTCAACCTGGAAGTAATACTAGACTTAGAGATTATGCATTTAGTATGAAATCAACATAATATTCATCAGTGTTCCCCTATTAGCTCTATCCAGGAACTAACCGAGCCATCAAAGCACACATCAGGTCGGCCAGAGGCTTTCCTGTGATAATTGCGTTTTGAACGGCTCGAATGGTATATGAGCTGATACGTGCAATTCTTTCCAAAAACAATAATGGATTAACAAAGCCACCCTTATTCTTGGCTCTTTCCTGCCTTTTTTCAAGAGATTTAGTATATTTTTTATCCGAGGGATGAACCAACTTAGGATCTTGTATTTTTGAAATTTCTTCACAAACACGCATTAAATTATAAGTCATGGTGGTGAGGCGCATTTGATTATTGAGTGATTTAACCGAAGAAGACCAAGCCTTTTTTTCTTTCAGGTCACTTTTACTGTTATTGTAGGCTTTTTCAATGGTCCAGCGTTTGTAATACAGGATAGCAATCGTACCCGGGTTTATTGATTTCGGTAACGTCGATACAAAACGATGCAATTTTTGTGTTTCGGGGTCACGGTAATGTAAAACATTAAATCTTACGCCTTGGTTTTCATAAATACTGTAATCTTCAATGCCCGTGTTGATAGGGTTATTGGCATCAAAGCCTATGGGTTCAATCCAAGTAGCCACTGAATTTTCTTTTAAAACAGATATCATGTAGTTTTGATGGCTTTTTTGTTTTGCCCACCAATGAAAGTCTGTGACTGCCTTATCATACACATAAAGCTTTTTTTCAGACGGGTCACTCTGACTATTTTGATGATCAATATA
>NZ_FQTP01000057.1 GCF_900128515.1 Bathymodiolus heckerae thiotrophic gill symbiont | reverse complement strand
TATGCTGGAGAATTGGTCAGGTCGAACGCTATGTTCGAAGGTGCTTCGCACCAAGAAGATAGTGTTAGACCGCAGGTCAACTCCACCGTTCACACGGCGCGAAGCGCCGTGTGAACGCTTGAATTCACCTGCCGCGTTAGCGGTCAGGTGGAATGATTTGTTATAATTTTTTTTCATACAATCCAAGTCTTTTAATTTTATGTAGCAAGTGCACCCAAAACCTTACTCCTGATACAAGTAATATACCTAAAATAATTTTTAAGGATGATGTAACTAAATAAGAAAGGTGGTACGTATTTAAAATTCTTTCTCCTTCTATAATGGGAACAGAGTAATAAATGCGTATTATTTCACCTGCAAAATTTGGTAATGCTGTCACAATGATAATGAAACCGACAGTACACAAAGCGATAGTCTGTAATTGAGTAACATCTGCATTTATTGGCTTAACATTATTTTGATTGCCAATAACCCATATAGCCAATTTATCAGAACTAAGCCACAACAACATACTAAGAATTAACGGTGTAATTATTGAAAATACAACCATAACTATCGTTTTTACATCATCAATTTTATCGAATTCAAATAATGTGGCAATACTTGGAATGTACATTATTCCATAAGTTGCAATATATATTGCAATTATACGAATGGATATTTTTGCAAATGATTTTTGGCTCATATTATTTATAACGCCTTGCTAAGCGGCAAATTATGGTTGGCTATAATGCGCGGAGCGCGAGCCAACTGTAATTTGTCCGTTTGAGCAACTTGTTAGGCTTTTATTCTGATTTGTTAGCAATTTTTTGCAGGTTTTCGTGGATTTTAAATAAAACGATGAGTAGCTCGCACCAAATTCTTGAGCCAATAGCACCAAAAATAATGATACCTAACCCAGCGAAAAAACCACCACCATATTGAGTGAACATTGATCCTAAACCTGAGACTAAACAGCCTAAAAGCATAAGCCAATAAACAAAAGTAATAATTTTAGGGGTTAACATTGAATCAAAAACAAATATATTTTTCACGGGTAAATCCTTTTATAAATAACTCCTATATAAATATACGCTAGGCTAGCGGAGTTTTAGAAAGCCTAACGGTGGAGTTGACATGCCAATTGTATCAGCATATTAGAGGCTAGCCTCTTTTTTATGCTGGAGAATTGGTCAGGTCGAACGCTATGTTCGAAGGTGCTTCGCACCAAGAATATAGTGTTAGACCGCAGGTCAACTCCACCGTTCACACGGCGCGAAGCGCCGTGTGAACGCCTAAATCAGCGGCAGACAGAAGTGGCACGATCTTTTGCGATAGTAAAAGGCGTGACGCTTTTGGCTGTCCGCTGTATTTTTTTGTTAGGTTTTATTTTTATTGCCTTTTTTTCTAAATGTAACAGCATTTGTTCAGCAACTTTCTCGACAACTTTAACAGGAACACTATTCCCGAATTGCCTATATGCTTGGGTATTAGATACAGGTATTTTGAAATTTTCTGGGAAGCCCTGAAGCCTAGCTGCTTCTCTAGGTGTTAATTTCCTTGGATTGCAACCATCTTGTTGTATTAATATTTCACTGCCGTCCTTATAATATCGAGCAGAAATAGTATTTGTATATTCTGAATTTTCAGAAACAATTCCATAACCAAACCCTTTGCCTTTAATTTTGTTTTCTCTTTTTCTTCTTTGATGTCCTGCCCAAAGGCGGTCAGATATTGTATATTTATCATGGATCTCTTTTTCTAGAATATCTCCAACTTTTGTTGGTTCGAAGGTTGGTGTAGGAAAATTAAACATTATATTTTTATCTAAAAACCCCACAATGTAAATTCGTTCTCTATTTTGTGGTAAACCAAAATCTCTTGCCCTAAGTACTTTGTATTGAACATTTGAATAGCCAATTTCTCTTAATCGTTCAATAATTATATTTAACGTCCGCCCTTTATCATGTCCTCTTAACTGTTTAACATTTTCAAGAAGAAATGCTTTAGGTTTTTTATTTTTCAAAATACGTTCAATATCAAAAAATAGTGTTCCGCGAGTATCTGAAAATCCTTTTTTTAAACCTGCTTGAGAAAAGGGCTGACAAGGAAAACCCGCCAACAAAATATCATGTTTAGGAATATCCTTTAAAGAAATTTTTGTTATATCTCCAAATACTGGCTCATTACCAAAATTTGCTTTATATGTTTCTGTTGAATACTTATCCCACTCACTGGTAAAAACACATTCAACACCTTGTTTAGATGATTTTTCAAAACCTAATCTGATGCCACCAATGCCTGCAAATAAATCTATAATCTTTAACTTACTCATTTTTCATCCCAGAACTTTAAAATCGATGGTATTTCTTCAAATAAATAGTCTTCAAAACTAATTATATTTTTCATTGGTGCTAATGATTCAGAGTTGGCAACCCAATCATAAGCAACTACAATAATATTATGATTTGCCATTTCTTGAGCTTTACTTTTAGAAATACCCTCATCAACTGTTAGTAAGTGTATTTCTGGGATTTTTGTTCTTTCAATTTCCTCTGCAACTTCCTGCCATCTCTCACGCAAGGAAGTTTTCATAGTACCTATAATGGTTTTATTTCGTCTTTGCTCATAGCAACCAATATTTGGAAGAATAGAGTCTACTTTTTTCCCTAGTCCTAGCTCTGTAAATGTTTTTCTCCCCACTTTGCTTTGAGAATCAAAGTCATACTCTAAAATGTCGTATACTTTATAGATAATCGATTCAAATGTTTTACCTGCTCTTGATCTCCGTGAATTTGTATTACTTAATGAAATTTTATAAATATAAGGAAAAATCCTACCCGCATATTCACCACAGAGATTACGAACCTCTTTTAAAAGTTCTTTTTCGTTCAGTTTTGTGATTTTTTCGTCAATAAGAAGTTCTAAAATATATTTGGGTGTTTTTAACGTAGCATGTAACTCTTGTATCAAAATAATATTGAAATTCACCTCATCTTTAAGGTATTCATTCCAAACTAATTCTCTTAATCCTGATATAGATTGGCTGACTTCTTTGTTTTTAATTTTTTGTAAATAAACAGGTTTTTCTTTAAAAACTTTGTCAACAATTTCTTGGGATGTACGAATATATTTGCTTCGACATGATTTGATTAATTTATCAAATTTCTCTTGCTCATCATCTGGAACGTCAGTTATTACGGGGAGAGCCTGCTTTTTAAACATATTGGATAGATCCTAGAGTTTTTGCTTTATTTTTAGATTATACAACATAACTTGTTCCAAATAGAGGGCTACAATTCATCTAGAAACCTAACGCTTGAATTCACCTGCCGCGTTAGCGGTCAGGTGGAATGATTTGTTATGCTTTTTTTTGTTTTTTCCACATATCTTGACCATTGGGTATTTTCTTTAGAAATTAATCCTTCTACCCGTTGCACCAATTTACAAAAAGATTCATCATTTAAAATCAATTTCACAAGTAAAGGCTGTCCGTATTCATCATCAAGCATGACTCGTAAATCTGCACAATTAGATATTTTATAAAAATCCTCTTGTTCGTCAATATTCCTGATATCTATAGTTTCACCAGGCTTAAACATCTTTACTAGCCATTAACCGCTTCTTTCAACACTTTTCCAGCCTTAAAGCCAACAACCCTAGAGGCCTTAATTTGAAGCGCTTCACCCGTTTGCGGATTGCGCCCCGTGCGTGCTGCACGATCTCTAACTAGAAACGTACCAAACCCAGTTAGTTGCACACTATCGCTATTTGCCATAGCGCTGGTGATTACGCCTGTCATTGCACTAAGCGCACGGGCTGCATCTGCCTTAGTCAAGCCTGATATTTGAGAAATCTACTCAATTAATTCTGATTTGAGCGTGATTATTACCCCTATTGTTATTTATTTTTAAAATAAAAATTTAATAAAAATTTAATTTTTAAAGTATTTGTTTTTTCTGGAACTAATTTAAACAAATCCATACTCTTAACATCCTCTTCTTTTTTCATATTAAATCTAGCTAAAATTGATTTTGTATTTTTCTTTATCCACTCGTTTGAAGTTTTTTGTCTTAACTCCTTTGAATATTTTGTCATGGAGTTTGTTCCAACAACTTTAGGTTTTTTTTGTTTTCCCATTCTGGATGTTTTTTTGTTTAAATTTTACAGATATCATAATTGATTTGTTCTTAATTAGAAACTTTGTCCAAAGTTAAATTGTGTTCGGTTAAACAATATTAACGCTTCATCCATTAAATTATCATCTTGCTTGATGTAGTGCTCAATATCTTTATTTGCATTTTTGAATACAGTCATTAAACTTTCATCACCATAACTGTTAAGAACTTGATTGTTTTTTATCGTAATAAATCTCACCCATATTATTCCTCGCTTTTCAAAATGGATGGCAACTGATAAATTTAAATATTTTGTCAAAAGAGCTTCTTTTAACTCTTGAATTGATTTGCAATTAGTATCATCGCCCCAATGGCGGATTTTATATTTCTCTATTCTCTTTTTCATTATGGTCCTTTTTTTAAGATTTTGTATTATTGCTTAACTCTTAATAATCATTATACTATATACAATAACAATGTCAAGCATTATTACAAAGAAAAAGATTGATATTTATTAAAAATAGACTTATTATTATTATTGTATATAGTATAATATAAATTAACACAACAACAAAGGTAAACATCATGAAAAATCAAGACTTTAAGCAAGATATAACTAACAAGATTATTGACTTAATGCAAGAGAACGGCAGTAATTGGGTTAAGTGTTGGATTGAAGACAAATCATTGTTAATGCCAATTAATGCGATCACTAAAAATCATTATCAAGGCATTAATATTTTAAGTTTATGGTTGTCCGATAAAGATACTAACGAATGGGGCACCTATAAACAATGGCAGGACTTCGGTAAGCAGGTCAAAAAAGGTGAAAAATCAACAAGAGTACTCAGATACATACAAATTGAAAAAGATGGCGAGAATCAAGAATTAGAGCTTATCCCAATTATGAAAACTTTCAACGTGTTTAATGCTGATCAATTGGAAGGATACGAGCCAAATATTGAAATTGGCAAAGGTGCAAAATTCAACCATGATCGTGCAGATGAATTTATTACCAACACGCAAGCAGTTATTAAAAATGAGCAACAAAAAGCATTCTATTCTGAAATGGGTGATTTTATAAACCTACCAAAAATGCAAGATTTTATTGATACTGAAGACGCAACAGCACAGCAATCATATTATTCAACATTGCTACATGAGTTGACACATTGGACTGGCAACAAAAAAAGACTTGATAGGAAAAATTCTACTGATAAAAAAGAATATGCTTTTGAAGAGTTGATCGCAGAGTTGGGATCTTGTTTTTTATGTACCTATCTTGGTACAGAGCCAACCATTAAAAAAGACCATGCTAAATATTTAAATGGTTGGATTGAGATTTTGAAAGACGATAACAAAGCAATTTTAAAAGCAGCTTCACAAGCTGGCAAAGCGTTCGATTTTTTACTTAACCTTCAGACTCAAAAGAATCAAGAAAAAGTGGCATGATCGTTAACCAGGAGTAAAAAAATTGGGGCCTCTATTCGAGGCCCTTTTCTTGTTTTTAAGACTTACGCTTTAAAAACAAGAAAAATCAAAGGGCAGCCTTTCGGCTGTTGTTTTTATAAATATTAAAAAAATTCTTTTTCAATATTTATGGTTTTAAATTCATTTCTCATAAAAGCAGCACGGCAAGTAAAGACTGAAATCCTCGCTCGGTTTCTTTACTGCTAATCAAAAAATAATTCGATGATTATTTTTCGCTAAATTACAAGTCATAAAAATAAATTTTTACCCCTTGTAATTAGCAGTATTACGAACTGCGGCCTGCGGTTTCAATCTGTGACTTGCCGTACTGCTAGCCGTAAAATTGTTATTAACAAGTTGATAAACAGCTTGTCACAAAAGGCTTAAAAGCCATTTTTAACAATAAGGAAATAACAATGATAAACAAAAATATGATATACAACAATGACTGTATCGAGGGTATGGCAAGTTTAGAAAATAATAGCGTTCAAATGATATTAACAGACCCGCCCTACTTAGTTAATTATATCGATAGAAGCGGTAGAAGTGTTGCCAATGACACGCTTAATAATAGCGACTGGCTAACACCAGCCTTTAATGAGATGTATCGGGTGCTTAATAACAATAGTTATGCAGTAGTATTTTACGGCTGGAGTGAAGCTGATAAATTTATCAATGCCTGGCGAAGTGCAGGGTTTAGAATAATTGGTCAATTTGCATTTGCAAAAAAATACGCTTCAAATGGTAGAAAAGATAAAAAGCACATGGAATATAAACATGAGTGTGCGTACTTGCTTGCCAAAGGCTATCCAAAACCTTTTGAGATATTACCCTCTGTTATGAATTGGACTTACACAGGCAATAAATTACACCCCACACAAAAGCCAGTAGATTTATTATTAAGACTTGCAAAAGGATTTTGCCCAACTGGTGGAACTGTTTTAGACCCTTTTATGGGCAGTGGCTCAACTGCTATGGCTTGTATTAAGTCTAAGATGTTTAACTATTTGGGGTATGAGTTAGACAGTAATTATTTTAATCTTGCCATGAATAGAATTAACGAACAAGAAAATAATAATTCGAATAATCATGTTCACATTCCAAGGCAAATTGTTAAACCTCGTTACAGGTACAACCAACAAAATGGCAATTATGAGCTTCAAGAAAATAAATTGCCAGTAGGTGCAAACGATACTTATTTTGAAAACAGAGCGCAAATGCAAGGGGTGCAAAATGGGTAGATATTACGAGGGAGGTATTGAGGGTAAATTTTGGTTTGCCGTTCAAAGTTCAGATGATGGTGAATTTTTTGGCGCTAAAGAAATGGGCGCAAATTGGATTGATTATTGTGTAGATAATGAAGATAAAAATAGTGTTTATAAAGGCATTAAAAAATGTGAAAAACGGCTAGGAGAATGGCTAATAATTTTTGATACTTTTTTTAATGAAAATAATGCTTACAATGATTTGAAAATTGAAGAGTTTATTATTAATAATCATTACAAAGTTAATGCCAAAGATTATCGAGAAAAACTAGAATGGTATGCTAGATTATCAATGGGTAAAAAGATGGAAACATTTTTTAAAGAAAATCCAGATGATGATTTGTGCTTTATTGCCGAACTCTAATATTTCTTAACTTAGCTTAATAGTCATTTGTAAAAAATGACTATTAATATATTGGTGTTAAATTCTATTATCTGTTATCTGCATTTTTTTACAAAACAAGACTACCGATAAGAGCATCATCCCGCAAGCGGGAGCCCTAGAGAAGATATACACCTGATGCACGGTTGTGCAAAGTGTAAAACAGCATAGTAACAGGCTTAATTAGCCCGCATTTGCGGGCGTTGAATGCCAGCAAATGCGGGCATTTTTTAGCACCTTGCTTGCAAGTTGTTTGTAAACACTATTATGGCAATGTTTTTTGAATGCCAGCAAATGCGGGCATTAATTGACATGCGACAGCTAAAACCTTACATTTAATAAACACAGGAGTCATAAATCAACATAAATAATACTTTAAACTCATCTTAGTCCGTATCTCTAATAAACTGTATAATTACTATAAACAGATAACTAAAGAATATTAAGAATGCAAGAAAGTGACTTTAAAAATCGATTAAATCAGTTTCTATTTGATAGTGGAATGAGCAAAAACTCTCTGGCCAAGAAGTTGAAAATCAGTCAATCTCAAGTATCTAATTGGTCGAATGTTGGCGTTAAAAGATGGACAAAAAACACTAAAATAATCAATGATTTTATGGATGAATACTATCAAGATAATTTTAAAATACCTACTAAAATTGAGAAAACACTCAAGCAAATTTTGCTCAAAAATTCAGAAAATGAAGTGCACATTCTGATGATTTTGAATGCCGTTAATTCACTTAAATTAGAAGGTAATAATGAGTAAAATATGGCCAAAAAAGCTACTAATTCTTGCGCTGTTTGTTTTGAGTATCTCCGCCATTATTGAGATTGTCTTAGGTCGAATTGTGGTTAATATTTCTAACTCTCATCCTGGTACTGTATTTTGGAAAGGTGACGCAAAACCTGTTAAAAATGACTTTGCATATTTTAATTTCAAACACGAATTTTCTCCAAAAGGCTTTAAGGTTTTGTCTAAAAAACTAATCTGTCTTGAGGGTGATCAACTTCTGATTAACGATCAATTTATCATCTGCAACAAACAAAAATATCCGATTAAACGCAATATGAAAACTGGTAGTGGCAAACTAATAGAGCAGTTTTATTATGAGGGCATTGTGCCAAATAAAAAGGCTATTGTCTGGGGATCTAATCCTGAGAGTTTTGATTCTAGATATTGGGGGTTTATTGATTATAACAAACTCCGAACAATAAACTTAATTTACTAAAATCTTGATACATGCAATCAGATTGCACGTATCAAGAATATTTAGCGTAGCCTCATGATATTGCCATTTGCACGCTTAAGATACATTTTTGGATTGCATGAGTTATTTTTAGCTTGATTGCGTTTACTCTGATATAAGGTGTAACAAGTTAACATGTCTTTGCATGTGTACACCTCGTGTGAATTCATGCCATCATTTTTAACAATATGCAATTCCACTACTTCACCTGGATAACTATAGCCTGAATACAAATATTGCTGTTTTGGCGATAAATATGTATTCGCATTAGCGCCTTTAATTGCGTATGAAGCCACCAATAAGGCCACTGCCAATATTAAATATTTTTTGTTGAATGCAGGCTCCTTGTTCCAATTACTGTTATCCATGATCGTCTTGTATTATATTAATATTAATAGATTATTATATACTAATAGAGACCTTTGCACAAATCAACCAAAACCACGCCAGTCTAGTAAAATAACAACCACCTAATCTACAATAAAAAATACCTAAAATGTCTTGGAAAAGCACTCAACAAAACTCATTCGCAGATTCTCTAGTTGTAGAGCATAAATCTCTATCAGAGCTTAATGACGTGCATAACATCATCAATTAGACAGAGATAGAGCAAACCTTATCAAACCTTTATTCATCTGTGCGAGGTGCGCCTAGCTACCCGCCACTGATGATGTTTAAGATTCTTATTCTCCAAGCTTGGTATAACTTAAGCGATGAAGTCTTAGAGAAGCAAATCGCCAGGGATCTTATGTTTAGGCGCTTTATTAATCTTAGCCTGTCTGAGAATGTGCCAGACCATTCCAGTATTTGGCGCTTTAGACAGCTGCTTAACACCGAGCAGCTACTA
>NZ_FQTP01000056.1 GCF_900128515.1 Bathymodiolus heckerae thiotrophic gill symbiont | reverse complement strand
CCTTTTGTGCCTTAATCTGCCGGTAAACACTACTTTTAGTGCTCTTAATAGCAGACGCAATTTTACGTATACTTTGTTTGCCATACTTTGCAACTTCCGTGATTATTGCTTTGCGGGTCGTGCGTATCTTCTGTGTCGTATTGTTTTTTGCATGAGCATATAATACAAGAATATGATGGCTGGCTTTTAGTTTTTGTCCCGCCTTAGATGGGTAGCCGAGCATTAAGGCTAAATTCCGTCCCTAGTATCTCTCTAAATACCCCTACAAGCTCCTCTGTATATGAGTTTAACTCTGTTTCGTTCCCCTCAAACTCAAAGGGGTTTATTACCGGTGTTTTTTCGTTGCTGAGGAAAGGGTCTAGTAGATAAATACTAAAATCTAGGTGCTGGTGAAATTTGAGCGACATTCTGAAAATATCGTCTGATAAGTCGCCGTGTGGGTCTATTAATATGAAATTTTCAGCTTTTAGACGCTTGGCTTTGTTGTCTTGGAATAATAGGCTAGCCTTTTGAGTTCTAAGGACTGAAAAGATCAGCCCAGCCAATAAAAACTTTTACCGCTCCCCGTGTTTCCCGTTATATGGGTGTGCCTGTATCGTTCATGGAGTGGTATAAAAGCTTCTAGTTTTAAGAAAAGATTTTGTGGCTTTAAAATCAGAGAGTATATAATCCAAATAACTCTCTTTAGTGGGTTTGTATTTTGTATAAAAGTGTGTTTTCTCCTCCTTACTTTTTTCATGCTTATTTATAAAGTGAATATATGAATGAATGTATTTTGTCGTCACAAAATCATCAAATTTTTGCTGGTAATAATCAGTCTTTTTAACCGCCTTACCACCTATATTAAAATACCCGTTTGGCATTAAGCAGAGCTTTTCTTTTTCTTCAGCTATAAGATTTTGTAGCTCTTGCATTACCTCCCATTGTTTGAGGGCTTTGTCGTTCAAGAGTATAAAAAGTATCTCTTTACCTATTTTGCTGTTTAAGAGGTTTTCATAATAAAAATGCCCAATATAGAAATTATCTCCTATATTGTACTTTTCTATAAATGGCTCTTTTTTGTGAGGTAAATAGCTTGCTAGATAGGATTCTAGGCGTTTGCAGTTCTCCTCTGATTCTGCATAAAAGTCTAAGGCCTCCCGTGCTGTATGCGCCTCTAAGCCCGTGCTAACGCCTCCCGCAGCTTCATCTAGGAATGGAAAATATTTAAGGCTCATAGCCTCGCAAATTTGCTTTTTCTCGGTCATTTCAGCACTCAATATATTTATAATCTATAATTATGCAAATTATAATATATTCTACAATTCAAAATTGGTGTAGTCCATATATTGTATAAATTCAATAAAAACAATAGGATAGGGTATATAAAGCAATTCAAGAATATTTCTCATACTAACGTATTCTAAATATTCTCGCAGACTTCCAGCTAGACCGAAAATTCCCATAAAACACAATCAGGACAAACTCAAAAGCAGACAGACAAGCCCATAACTCAATTAAGTCCTTACGCTAGCCAGTTCGCTACAAATCTAAGGCGTTGCAACATGCCCGCTCCCCTACTCGTTTTGTTGCATGTTCATAGCTAAAAGTTATCCACAAAAACTGTTAATAACTCATTTTCAATACAGGGACTGGAGTTGCGGTAATACAGGGACTGGAGTTGCCCTTAGAAAATCAGCTAGATTTTTGCCCAAAAATACAGGGACTGGAGTTGCCCTCGATGAAAAAATACAGGGACTGGTGCTAAGGTCAGTTCAAAATGTTAAAAACTAAGCCAAAAATACAGGGACTGGAGTTGCCCTTAATGAAAAATTGTGGATAAAAATTAGCTATACAACAAGTTTAAAACGTCAATACAGGGACTGGAGTTGCGGTAATACAGGGACTGGAGTTGCCCTCAAGTCCAAAAAAGCCTTTAAAATAAATAAGTTAAGCCTATTTTTTATCGGCTAACCTTTTCTTTAACCTGTTATATAACCTTTTAACCATTATATTAATCTATAGTAGTAAGGCTGAAAATTGTTAATAACTCAAAAATGAGGCAAAAAATCAAAAAAGCCCCTGCGGGGCTATTGCAAGAAAGAAAAAATTAGCCTCGTATGCTAATAGTCACTCAACGGTTCATAAAGAGCCGTTAGGGCGATTGGACAAGGGCAAGTATCAAAAACATAGAAAAACACCCCTAATGACGCTTAAAATCAGCCTGTTGTGTAATTTTAGATTTAAGGCACGCCCCAAAAGGAATTTTTAGCTAATTAGCATGTCGTCTAACTGCTTACCATTTTCAAGTTGTGCCACTATCCACTTGGGTTTGTGTCCTCTTCCCGTCCATGTTTCAGCTTGATTGTCGGGGTTTTGGTACTTAGGTTTAACCTTACTCATTTTCCGTTTTTTCGGCTCACAAGCCTCTACTATCAAGTCTTCAACGGAAACCCCGAAAAACCCCGCTTTTTCTCTAATTTCATCTAAAAACTTATCTTTTTCCTTTTCTATCCTTATTTTTAGCTCGCTATTAAGCTCACTAATTAAACGGGTTATTTCTTCTGTTTCAAGTTTTTGAATATTCATTTGTTAGCCACTCGTTTAAGTCTTTATGGTTGGGGTATGTGTTAGATTTGTCGCGGATAATAACACCGCTTAAAGCCTTTTCAAGCTTATTAATACTTTGCTTTCCTGTATCGTCCCTATCTCTGAAATAGTCTATTGACTTTATATTACCATTTTCTTTTATAAACTCTAAAGCACGTCTTAGAAAAACAGCACTATTTAGAACAATAACGGTATTTTGAGGTTTTTAATACGTTTGGCGGTTAAGTATGATAAAAAATCCATAAAACCCTCAAATATTAAAATATTATCAGTTTTTATATCTATAATGCTTATATCTGCCCCCTTCCCTAAAAACCCCTTAAATTGTTTTCTTCTGATTGACCAAGTATCGCCACTTTTAAAACCAATCCCGTAAAATTCAACATCTTTTTCTATATGTCTATAAACAATTTACTTAACATGGATTTTTGCTATATCTAAGCTAATTCCTCTATCATCTTTTAAATAATTTTTAAGTGGATAAGAAAAAAGATCTTTGACTTGAACTACTTTAAATACCGCTTCTTTTTCTTTCTTGTTATAGATCCCCGCAGGGGAGAGTTCATTTTTTGAGAATGCACTATTTTTAAAACAGGCAAACCTTGGCTAATATGTCCAATACGTCTAGCTTGAGAATTTCTTTTAGAGGGGTGCTTTAAGTGAGGATATATATTATCTAATATTTTCAATGCTTTTTTGTATCGCTTAAACTATTCCCATATAGATAATTTATAAAATGAATAATCCCGCCCCCGTCTGTTATACCTCCGTAATCGTACCAAACGTTTTTTACTTCATTTATATAAATAGAGGGGTTTTCATCTTTTCTTAAAGGAGAGTGAAAAATATGCTCGGTTAATCCCTCTGTATTTATATAATTATGACTAAACTTTAAGCCTAGTTTATACGCACAATCCAAAATTGATACTGTAAAAGCTTCTTGTGTTCTCATGGCTAATTAATTAAAAAGATTTTTCTTTTTACCAAAAAGATGTTTACCCTTGTTTATATCGTATTCTCTTTTGGCTTTTTGAAATTCTGGGCTACTTTCAAAATCAGACTGCATAGGTTCTATTAGAGGTATGCCATCCCCGTCTATAATCATTTCTTTAGTACGTTTAGTAGCCTTGTTGTTTTCAATCATTATGCTTGTAAAATCTTTTGTAGGGTATATTTTAAAGATAGCGTCTATAATTTTTCTACCATCATATTTTTTTTCAATCTCCACCCTTTCAACCTCATGCAAACTTTCAATAATTTTTGTCATTCTTTCCATATTTGTTTTCGTCTTTTGAGATTGAACAAACCCTAAATGATGCATTAAAAAAGTTAGAGAGGGATTATAATGCCCTCCTTGTGTTGCATATCTGAATTTTAGATTTAATAATACCCTTAGTTTTAGCTCGTACTTTCCTTTTGAAGCTAAGATACTATTTTTATCTGTAGCTTTCCAATCCCCACTATTAATATAATCTGTTGCCATAGTTCCAAGCTCTATAGCTACATATTTATTGTCCATGTATATATCTTTAATACGGCTAAAAATATACTGCTTTTCGCCGTGTTCATATTTTACGGTAATAGTGGTTTTTCTCAATACTTCTAAAGCTTCTTTTATACTAGTAGTATTATATGGACAATCATTAGGCTTTAAGTTTCTGTTTTCCCGTTTATTAATTGCGTCTACAATTTCTTTTTGTATTTGGTAGTAAGTCGTTTTTAAAAGGTGTATTTGTTTTTCTTTTTTGTCATATCCAATATCTACAATTTGTTTTGACGCTAAAGAAATTATTGCATATTCAATTCTGCTTTCTCTTAAATCAGGAAAAACGCTTTTGTAGGCATCAATTTTTTTATCTTTAATCGTTGCTGGGATGATTTCAGATATAAAGCTTTGTTTACCTATTGAAAAAGGCTTTTCAATAGGTTCTGCCATATATTTATTAATCCATACTATTGCGGGGTCTGTAGCTGAAACGTCTTTAGGTATAGCTTCGTAAGTTTCAGACAAATTTAGCCTTTTGGTAGACTGAAAAAGTTCTAACTGTATTCCTAAAGGGTATTCAGGCTCTTTTTTATTTTCACCCATTTTTTCCATTCATTATATTTATAATATGTGTTCTTATATTAATTTTATTTGTGGGTTTATCAAGAAGGATTAATATAAGCTCTCTAAGTACATCAGACTCTTTAAACCTACCCATATTATCAAGAAGTTCTTTTTTTTCTGTAGGAGTTACCATTGACTGTATTCTGGCGGTTCTTTTTTCTGGTTCAGCAATAGCCATGTGGTCGGGGGTAGTGATCACTACATTCTCTATTCTAATAGGCTCATCTTCAAGACCGTCTAGTAAATTATTTGCTCTTTTATTGCTTAGTGTTTTTTTCATAAGTGTACTTTATATAGTAAGATAATTATAAATGTCTGTTAATTGAGGAATAATATTTTTATTTAATTGTGCTTTGTCCCCTTTACTAGCATTAGCAACATCAAAAATACTTTGCTCTAAATCTGATAATCTTGTCATATATTCGGACTCATTAACGACAAAAATTTTTATATTTTTAGTATCAATTTCGTGAGCTTCAAATAATAAATTAAGCATTTCCATACCACGGTTAATCTTTGTTTTCTTTGTTTTATTGAAAACCACAACGATATTCGGATTATATTTAATTAATCCTTTAATCGTCTTAGCTGTTATTTTTAATTCTGAGTTAGAAACATAGCTTATAGGCATAACTATATATTTAACGTGTTTTGTAACGCTTACAACTCTATTATCAAGATAGCCCCCAAAATCAAATATATTAAAATCATCCGTATCTATCTTTACTTCTTCCCCCGCAGTTATGGAAATTATGTTTTTCTCCCCTACGAGCTTTTTTATAGGAAAAGATATGTTTACTATATCGTTGGTAACATATTTACCTATTATATTTTTTTGTCTTTGAAAGTCATAAAAATTATAGGCAAGCGTACTCTTCCCTTGCCTTCCTAAATCATTGTAAAACAACACGTCTTTATTCATAAGATTTTAAATTATCCGTATAAGTATTATATGCACACAGGTCAGTATATTCATTACATATAATAAGCCAATATAATTATTGAGTATAATTAATGAATATATTCAGTGGCTATAGTGTGTAGCTATATTCACTGAATAGTTTCTGTGCTTTCTGCATTTTAGTTGGTTTTGCTAAAGCTTGCAAAAATTATTGAGATTTGCAAAAAATAGAATACTATTAGGGTAATAATAATAATTTTAATTTTTACCGTAGGCGCTTTGCTTAAAATACAAGCCTACAATGAGGTGTGATTATGGCTACTACATCTGTAAGTGTTTCCGCTAATATCCCTGTAGAGCTTGGGGTAATGCTGGATAAGGTTTCACGGGCTGAAGAAAGGTCTAAAAGCTACTACATCAAAAAAGGGCTAGAGCAGTTATTGACAGATAGGCTAGAGGATTTAGAAGATTATCAAGACGCAAAACAAGCACATGATGAATTTTTAGCCTCTGGTGAAAAGGCAGTGCCTTTTGAGGATATGAAAAAAGAACTTAATTTATAAAATAAGCTTTTTAAATGTATAAAATAGAATTTGAACAAAAAGCCAAAAAACAGTTTTATAAGCTAAGTCGTGATATTCAAGAAAGGCTTACAAAAGCCATTGATGAAAAACTAGCTATAAATCCTAAAAAGCATTTAATACCTTTGGTTGGCGATAAATCAGGGCTTTATAAGTTTAGGGTAGGGGATTATAGGCTCTTGTGTTCAAGAGATGATGAGAAGCTTCATGTTTTGGTTGTGAAAGTGAAGCATAGAAAAGATGTTTATAAGGGGTATAGCATTGAATATAGTATATAAAATTCTAGCGTGGTTTTTTGGTGTGAATGTTCTATTAGCGGGATTGCTCACTCTCATTCAATCTTTATTTGGTGGAATTTTTTTCATATTAGCATCTTTTCTGATTATCCCTCCTATTAAGGAGTTTGTTGCAAAAAAAACCAACAAGAATTTAACTGTAAAATTTCGCACTATATCTGTGTTCATTTTATTTATTGCTTCTGGATATTTTACTAGTCAATCCCAAAATGAAGCAGTAAAAAAGCTGGCAGAAAAACAGAAACAAGAAAAAATTGACTTATTTGAAAAAGATAAACCAAATATTGTAGCAACCATAAACACTGCCATTCAGGAAGAAGACTATCAAGTAGCTTTTGACAAATCGAATCAATATCTTTTTGCTTCTGATGTGGATATAAACAGACTTCGTGCTAAAGCGAAAAAAGAAATTGATAAACTTAAGCGGAAACAAGATATTGAAAATATATTATTTGAATTAAAAAGCATACCGGAGAAGGAGTATATAAAAAATAAAGGCTTATATGAAAGGCTCTTAATTCTTGTCCCTGATAATAATCAGTATAAAGAAAAGTTAGAGTTTTATAGCTCTAAGATTGAGGAAGCAAAGCAAGAACAGATTAAGGCAGAAGCAAGAAAAGAACGTATAGAAAGCCAGTTTAGCCCTTGGGACGGTTCTCATAGAGGCTTAGAGAAAATAATTAAAAAAGCTATGAATGACCCTAGTAGCTATGAGCATGATGAAACTTCTTATTGGGATAGAGGAGATCACTTAGTTGTTTTGACAAAATATCGTGGAAAAAATGGATTTGGGGGAGTTGTTCGTGGCTATGTGAAAGCAAAAACAAGCCTTGACGGAGTTATTTTAGAAATACTTGATGAGGGTTGATGTTTCTTAACTTTCTAAAAACTAGTACCACGCCCTCTAATTAACCGATAATACTCCCTCCTTTCCCCAGTATTTAGTATCCTAGTCAATAATACTCCAATCCGCCATACAGGAAGGCATGAAAAAACCGAAATACCCAGTTACTTTGGAAGAAAATGAACGTGAAATATTAAACAAAATCATCCGCAAACAGACAGAAAAATTTAATATGGTGCTACGAGCGAAAATTATTTTAATAGCGAGCACAGGAATGAAATACAAAGCGATTGCGAAAAAACTTGATGTGCGAAACAATATGATTACGGACTGGACAGCCCGCTGGAATGAACTGGCTGATAAGCCAGTCCGAGAGCGACTGCAAGACCTTCCACGCTCTGGAGCTCCAGATACATTTACACCGGAACAGCGGTGTAAGATTATAGCACTTGCTTGTGAAAAACCTATCGATTATGGCCGCCCTATCACTCATTGGACGCATAAGGAACTGGCCTCAGAAGCAGTCAAACAGAATATTGTCGAAAGCATCTCCCGAAACCATCTGGGGCGACTTTTAAAAGAAAATGACTTAAAACCCCATCACAGCCAGTACTGGCTGAATGCGAAAGCGGATGAGCGGAAAGAAGAAAGAATTGAAGACATTTGCAGACTTTATGGAGCTGCTCTAAAAAATCCAGAAGAGGTTATTATAAGTGTTGATGAAATGACGGGGATTCAGGCATTGGAAAGAATTTCCCCCGATCTACCTATGAGGACAGGTCAAATTCAATCTATCGAATTTGAGTATGCACGCCATGGTACACAAACACTTTTGGGCGGGTTCAATGTGGCAACGGGCATTATAAACGGCCTGATTCAAGAGACACGAACTGAACCGGATTTTGTTGAGTCGATCAAATACCTTATTGATAAAAACCCAGGTGGTAAGGTATATCATTTTATTGCCGATCAGTTAAATACCCATAAATCAGAAAGCCTTGTACGCTTTGTTGCCGACTATTGTGGAGACACTCAGGATCTAGGTATAAAAGGCAAAAGTGGAATATTGAAATCAATGCAAACACGAGAAGACTACTTGATGACCGCTGATAGAAGTATTGTTTTTCACTACACGCCTAAGCATGCTTCATGGATGAATCAGATTGAAATTTGGTTCGGTATCTTAATGAGAAAAGTTATCAAACGAGGGAATTTTATTTCAAAGGATGATCTAAGAAACAAAATATTTAAATTTATGAATTATTTCAATGAAACGATGGCCAAACCATTTAAATGGACATATAAAGGTAAGGCATTGACGGCGTAAATTTATTATCGGTTATTTAAGGGGCGTGGTACTAGGTATAACATTGAGAGTAGATTTTATTAAATTAATTGAGATTTAAACTTCCTATATTAAAAATATCCACCATATCAATCTAAGAAATGTGGAAAACTTTGACATTTTTTTACTTTGAATAAGATTAAAGTATCTACAAAAAACTTATTATGTAATACCTCCTACATAATTTCATTTAGTACCAGAAATGGGAATAGATGAAGTTTTTTGTAGATACTAAATGACATCTATTTCCTCTTTGTTGTGAAAATAGGTGACTTGTCGCTGAACAAGAAAGCCCTGCGGGGCTTTTTTCTATATTTACTATATTCTCTGCATTTCAAGCGTAATGCAGAGAGAGTTAATTTTTTAAGGCTTGCCTCCATAAATACAATCATATATAGTTCTATGCATGATTTTATTTATGGAGAATTTAAAATGTCTGTAACAATAAGTTTGCCTGATGATGTTTACCAACGTTTGGAACGTTTAGCTGTCGGATTTGACACGCCAGTACGAGTCATTGAAAGATTGCTAGATGAGGGTAGTGCAGGATTTACTAAAGCCAGACCCACATTGGCTTTTTCCCCTGATGAGTCAGCATTTAAGCATGAATTACTAACATCTAAAAAAGCCCAAGTAGTTTTGCATTTAAAAAGCGGAAGGCGACAGGCGCGCCATGCTACCTCACGAAATTTTGGGACTCCTGTCGCCATAATTCATTCGCCTACGCAGCGAATGGGAGATGCCCTGGCCGCCCTGCGTCCGTCTCAACTACGCACAAAACCCTGCTCCG
>NZ_FQTP01000055.1 GCF_900128515.1 Bathymodiolus heckerae thiotrophic gill symbiont | reverse complement strand
AGATTTGGGAATTACTCGATGTTGAAAAAAATATCGGTATGACGCTCACTAGCTCGTATGCAATGCTGCCAACAGCAAGCGTTAGTGGCTGGTATTTTGCCCATCCTCAATCTCGATTTTTTGGTGTGGCAAAAATCAATCAAGAGCAGCTTGAAGATTATGCTAGCAGAAAAGGTGTTTCAGTTGATCAGGCAGAAAGACTACTTTCACCTAATTTAGAATAACGAGCGGAGCATCTGACTACAAGCGCCCTGTCAGGTCTTTATATATATTTCCATAATTCACAAATACTTTAAGTTAGTCATGTCTAGTTTTACTATCAGGCGGGGTTTTCTCTCTGCTATCCATTCCATAGTCTCTGCTAACATTTGCAACCCTTAATCTATAATTACTAAATACTCCACCACGACCTTTTTCTTGTGCAAGGCGATGTGTTTCTAAATTTCTCCATTCGTTAATAGCTTCCTCATCTCTCCAAAAAGATAGAGATAGAATCTTATCCTCATCAACAAGACTTGAAAAACGCTCTATTGAAATGAAACCATCAATTTTTTCTAATTGAGGTTTTAATTTAGATGCAATATCCAAATATTCTTCAACTTTTCCTTTAGCTGGATAAACCTCAAAAATAACTGCAATCATTATCCTTCCTCAATAAATATATTTGATTATAAAATATATTCAAAATACCTTTGGGCTATTTGTAGCTAACGCTTGAACTCAGTTGAGCACAATACAGAACGAAGCGGCGTATTATGCCCATTATTAGAATATCTATTTTGCGGTGTAGCTTGCTTCTGGCCATAGTTCATTAATTTCGTCTGCCTGTTGTTGCGCACTGAACTTTTCCCAAGTTATACCATTAACATCTTTTTCTTCACTAAAATTTGATGCTTCGTCATCTTCCCAGCCTAAGTGCCTTAGTTCACCTGGTGTACATGATTGATCTTGTCGTATTGAAACATTTAATGAGTCAGTTCGCCAAAGTGCATATTCGTTTTTTACATATAAACATGGCTCCATACCAAGGCGCACACTATAATCTTTAATTGTTTCTTCAATTATGTTTGTAGAAATGGCGATATGTAATTTCTTCACTATTTTTCCTTATAAGTTCTAACCGCTAGAATTCAGCCGCTGCGTAAGCGGTCAGGTGGAGTGCTTTGTTAGGTGCTTTGTCTCTAACCCTTTGTCGTTTTTTACTAAAAAGAATACAACAATAGCAACAAAGCCTAATATTAAAAACACCAAAGATAAACTACTCATTTTTTGCTCCTTTTCCGTCAATATAAAAACCAATCGCCATAAACAAAATTGCAATTGCCACACCGATAAATATATCTATTACATGCACAGTATCTTTTGCTATAGGATAAAGCACCAAAATTGTTAGAATAACCTTACCAATGTCCCAAAAGGTTTTGGCAAGGTTATTCTTTTGTAAATCTGATTGGATAAACTTCATATCCTAATTGTAACATGAAATTGTATGTATTTACTGGCATCCCTCATTTGATATAAACTGAGTTATAATACCATCTTTTATAAAGACTCGAGGAGTCACTATTTTTCTGCGACTACTAAACAATGCAGAGATGCCTACTTTTTCTGAAAATATCAATTACTTCTACACCAAACATATTTTCTGATTGAGCTGACCTACCTAAAAGCTTTAATAATTCTATCCTTGTTGTTACCCCTTCTTTTATCGTTGGAACAACCTCCAATATAGGTTTCGAGTCATCAACAACAATACTGCCTGATGGCGATATACTAATTGTTTGGCAACCGATAAAAAACATAGCCAAAGTTAAAGTTAAAGTTACAATTATTTTTTTCATTTCACTTCTCCAACCCCTCTAAAGAAAAATAGAGAGATGGAGGGTAAGTATCTAACGCCCGCATCACAGGCTGCCCGTGAGTGGTGCGTATTTTGCGTCTCTTTCGCAAAATATGGACGCTTACGGCAGCCCCTAGTGCGTGCGATTGTTAGGCACTTTCATCTTCGCCCACTTCTCGCCTCAGCTTTTTAAGACTTAACCGAGCCATTTCATCTTGAAGTGGTTGAATTTCAGTATGCCACTTTTTAAACCCATAGCCTACCATAAAGATACCCACCCCAACAACAAAACCTAGGCTGGATAATAAAACATTCTTATTCGTTTTAGCTATTTCAAGTTTTTTTGCATGACCTGGAATCGTGCTTCTTGTGATACTGACCGAACAGGATCGGCTTTTAATGTTTGATATTCGACAGCAATCTCGAACACTAAATCATTCGTTGTTTTGCCCACATAAAGTGTTGAGCCTATGCCGAATATTACAAGCAATAGGCCGAACAAAGCGTAAAACTTAAATATGTTGTCTGTTGGTAAGGGAATACGATTATCCATATATTATATTCTTTAGTTTTAAGCCTAACGGGCAACGACAACCCGTCTGGTTAAATTTAAATTTAGTTAGCGGTTTATTCTATTGTAAATTTCTAAGATGAGCTGGCTGGTTTGTTAAACGCTATAGGTGATTTGCCAGATAATCTATTAGCGCCCCATGCACTCACCAATAACTAAATTTTATAAAATGCAACATAGCACAACAAAAGCCCAAGTTAATTGCCTTGATTAGGATTGCTAGCTTGATATGAGATTATACCTTACGCACTTCCATTTTTTTGTCTGAGGCAGAAACAACTATAGTAATAGACTTGTGTGATTCGTGCTCAGTAAATTTATGAGAGCGTAAATTAAACTGTGTAAACCCACCTTTTTACTCTCTAACTATTTGTCATATTTTGCCATAATCTCATCAAAAAAGATACATAATTGAGATAAATCTCACTCCAGTTTCTAACCCTGGTTCTTTGCCATTTTTCCTGTATCTACCGGGTTGCTAAGTATACCACTTTAAGTGCAGATCCAGATCCTTGAGTTAGAAAAGACCCTTTAGATTTGGTTTTCTTTTTTTATTATTGCATCTAATGCGATGAGTTGAGCGCATTGTTAGCATTTAAGGTTGAATTTTTGCTAGAACTGTTTTAGATAGTAAAGCAAATTTTGTGTCTGAATATTTCTCCACAATATACTTGTAAAGAGCCACAGATTTCTCGGTTTCATTGAGCTTTGCATAGCTCTCTGCGACTATATAATCGAGTTCTACCTGCTGTAACGGAGTGTAGTCATACTGGCTTTCTGCATGCAGTGCCTTAGAAATAGCTGCCGCGTATTCTCCTTTATTGAATAATTTATTAGCGTCAATAATGGCACCATCAGAACAGGCGGTTAAGGTAATAATAAGAGCCGTCAAAGCTATGATTTTCATGTGAATATGCTCCTTTGTGTAATGCAATGCTAATGCTTGAATTCAGCTGCCGCGTAAGCGGTCGGCTGGAATAATTTGTTAGGCGTTTTATTTAATCTTTCTAAATTCATTCTGACGCCGCAGGCGTCAGAGGAAACTATTTATTATTCGTCATAATCATACCATTAGCCTAGGTATTAATGCTAATTAGTTATACAATACAAGTGCTTTGTAGCTCAATACCTAAAATATGCTTCATTTATAGTATAGTGTCTAAAGTATTATGATAAAAATAGACATATTTTCCTATCTACTCAATTTGAATGAATGCATTCAATTAAACGCTCCACTTGACGTGTACAACAGCCATTTCCACCAGTGGCATGGGTTTGATCTCTAACTTTCATCACCGAAGTGGCACCGTTGGCAATTGCGTTAATTACATCTATTTTTTTAACTTCATTGCAAACACGCAAATTGCGTTTTAAATCCTTTTTAAGGATTTCAGGTAGCTTATCTAGCGGATTGTTAACAATCTTAGGCGTTGACTTCAATACTACGAAGCTCTTTGGCAAGCTGATCAAGTGATGCATTAATCAACTTAAATGCACCTTCAGCACCATACAATTTGGCAATTTCAAGCGCTTCATTGATAACCACTTTATATGGCACTTCAATACTATTTTGTAGTTCGTACACAGCCAAATAAAGCACTGCATGTTCAACCGAGCCTAGCTCGTCGGTTTCTCTAGAAATGGTCGGTGCAATAAGTGTATCAAGTTCAGTTCTATTTTTTAAGATATTGATAAATAAATTAGAGAAAAAAGCCTTTGATATCTTGCCTTCTTTTTGATTTAAGAATTGCTGTTCAATTTGCAATACTTCACCACCTGAAACCATATATTGATAAAGCGCTTGTACAACACGCTCACGCGAGCGGTGTTTTGGAGTTTTAAATGCCATAATTTAAAATACCTGTGAATCAGCTTGCTTTATTAAATAAAGCATCTCAATCATGGCCATGGTGGCTTCTTCGCCCTTATTGCCTTTGTATCCACCTGCACGACCAACGGTTTGGTCCATATTAAGCGTTGTTAGCACACCAAATGTTGTCGGAATTTCATAATTGTATGAAACCTCAGCAACACCTTTAGAGCATTCATTGCAAACATATACATCGTGTGGAGTCTCACCTTTAATCACAGCACCTAAAGTCACAATCCCATCGTATAGGTTTTTGCCATTATCTTGCTGTGATGCTAAACGTTTAGCTAGTAATGGAATCTCAAATGCACCAGGTGCGTAAAATACGTTAACGTTATTAGTATCAATACCGTATTTATTTAGTGTCTCTTGTGCTGCAGCTAACAACTTATCACCAATATCTTGGTAGAAATAACCAACAATAATAGCAATCTTACTATCTTTTAAGAAGTTGCTATTTGCATTTTTGTCAAATTGAAATTTCATTCGAATCCTTTATTTGTTTATTTCTACGTATTCACTAACTTCCAATCCAAAGCCTTTTAATCCGTGTAGCTTTCTTGGAGAGCCTAGAATCTTCATTTTTTTAACGCCTAAATCAGACAAAATTTGTGCACCAACGCCGTAAGTCTTAATATCATCTCCGCCAGCATCACGCACACTATTGTCAATATTCTGTAGGATAGATTCATCGTTTTGCTTTCTAAGCAATAAGAACACGCCATTATCAGTTTTAGATATGTGCTTCAACGCATCGTTCACACTAAAACTATTGGAATTTTCTTGTAGGACATCTTTAAAAGTATCTTCCATATGTACACGAACGCAAGTATCTTTATCATTGCTAACATCCCCTTTGACCAAGGCCAAATGGGTTTCGTTGTAAATGCTATCTAGAAATGAAATAAGTCTAAAAGAGCCATGCTCAGTTTTAAATTCACGCTCATTGATACGTTCAATGGTCTTTTCATTTTCAATGCGATAAGAAATCAAATCTTCAATCGTGCCCCATTTAATATTGTGTTTTTTCGCAAAAATTTGTAAATCGTCACGACGCGCCATAGAGCCATCTTCATTAAGTATTTCTACGATTACTGATGCTGGCTCGAAACCTGATAAACGTGCCAAATCACAGCCCGCCTCAGTATGCCCTGCACGAATTAATACACCGCCAGGTTGCGCCATTAATGGGAAGATATGTCCAGGTTGAACAATATCAGCAGGTGTGGCATTAGGAGCTACTGCATCAAGAACAGTTTTGGCCCTATCTGCTGCTGAAATACCTGTTGTTACACCTTCTACCGCCTCAATTGACACAGTGAAGTTGGTGCCATTTGCATCATTATTTTGAGCAACCATTAAAGGCAAGTTAAGCTGTTTACAGCGCTCTTGAGTAAGTGTTAAACAAATAAGGCCGCGACCATGAGTCGCCATAAAGTTAATATCTTCCTTGGTACAAGTTTCAGCAGGGATGATTAAATCGCCTTCATTCTCACGATCTTCATCATCCATAAGAATAATCATCTTACCTTGCTTATAGTCTTTTAGAATTTCTTCAATTGTTGCTTTTATCATGATTATTTTTTCAATAGTTGTTCTAAGTGACGGGCAATAATATCTACTTCTAGATTAACGTTGCTACCAATTTTTAATTTTCCTAAGGTTGTCACTGTTAGCGTATGCGGAACAATATTAAGATCAAATACATTTTCTTGAATATCATTAACCGTCAAACTCACACCATTAATACACACAGAGCCTTTTCTAGCAATGTATTTTACCAAATTATCAGGCGCACTAATCTTAAAACGCGTTGATTCACCTTCGTTAAATTTATCAGTGACTTGGGCAATGCCATCCACATGGCCGCTAACCAAATGCCCATCAATGCCTTGATTAAGTCTTAGAGCCTTTTCAAGATTAACTACATCACCCTGCTCTAGCTGGGAGAAAATTGAACAATCTAGCGTTTCTTGAGAAACGTCTGCTTTAAAAAAATTTTTACCAATTTCAATCGCTGTTAAGCAAACACCATTGACTGCAATACTATCACCAATAGCAATACTAGAAAAATCAAAGTCAGCCGCACTAAAGCTAAACTCAGCACCTTTATCATAGATAACTTTAGTTTTGATACTACCGAGTGCTTGGATAATGCCTGTAAACATCAGTCCTCTTGATTAAGAATATAGGTGACACTTGCGCCAAATAAAATCAATGCCCAGGAAAAATAGACCCACAGCATAAATAACAAAAGCATGGATAAAGCACCATAAATAACTTCGTATAATGGAAAAAATTGAATATAAATTAACAAAATTGATTTTAATACTTCTAAAAAAAATGCAGCGATAAAGCCAGCTTTAATCGCAAATTTAAATACTACTTTTTCACCAGGAATAAAATAATACATCAAACTTAAACCGATAGCTGAAAGAATAATCGGCAAAGAGGAAATAAAAATACCGCCCATTGGAATAAACACAAACACCTCTGAAGCGCTCAAATACGAGCTTACAAACAATGAGCCTGCCAAAAATAAAGGTCCTAAAATTAAAACCAATATGTAGATTAACAAATCAATACCAAAATGGCGTTTTTTTCTCACTGACCAAATAGAATTAATACGATTATCCACCTCACGAAATAAAAAAATAGTGGCTAATAACAAAAATAACAGACTAATGCCTTTGAGTTTTTGTGCACTAACAATAAATTGCTGGATATATTGATTAACCAATTCATAATTCTTGGGCAGTAATTGTTCAAATAAAAACCCCTCTAAATGCTGTTGTAAATCTGCAAAATAAGGTGACAGAGAAAAAATACTAAACATCAGTGTTAATGTTGGCACAATGGCAAATAAGGTTGAAAATGACAGTACGGAAGCTGAATCAAAGCCATTTTTTGATTTTAAACGAACGAAGGCTTGTTTTAAAATGTGCATAATTTTATTTTTGTGATTTTAAATAATCCTCGTAATTGCCAGAATAATAATGCATGCCGTCCTCTTTAAGTTCTACTACTTTGGTGGATAATGAAGAGACAAATTCCCTATCATGACTCACAAAAATAAGTGTACCCTCATAATTTTCTAGTGCAAGGTTAAGTGCTTCAATCGATTCCATATCTAGGTGGTTGGTTGGCTCATCCATCACTAGCACATTTGGCTGTTGTAGCATTAACTTGCCAAATAGCATTCTGCCCTTCTCACCACCAGATAAAGATTTAACACTTTTAATAATATCATCTTTACCAAACAACATTTTTCCTAGAACGCCACGCATATCCTGAACATCTTGCTTGGTTTGCTTGTATTGCATCATCCAGTCAAGTACGGTCATGTCTTCTTCAAAGTCAGCAGTATGATCCTGTGCGTAATAACCAATGTTAATATTTTCACTCCACTTAACCTTGCCTTTATCTGCTTCAAGTTCACCCACTAAAGTACGTAATAAAGTAGTTTTACCAATACCATTTTGACCAATAATAGCAACACGCTCACCCACTTCAAATAAGAATTCGACGTTTTTTAATACGTGTAAATCACCAAAACTTTTATTAAGTCCTGAAACTTCTAGTACGTTTCTATGCAGTCTGTTTTCTTGATTAAAGATAATATAAGGACTAACTCTTGAAGAAGGCCTAATGTCATTAAGCTCAATTTTTTCAAGTTGCTTTTGGCGTGATGTAGCTTGCTTGGCTTTAGAGGCGTTTGAAGAAAATCGAGATACAAAGTGCTTTAACTCTTTAATTTTCGCTTCTTTTTTGGTGTTGTCATTCTGCATTTTTTCTTGAATAGCCGTTGCAGCAATCATGAATTGATCGTAGTTTCCTGGGAAGGTGTTAAGCGCACCATAATCAAGATCGGATATGTGCGTACAAACACCGTTTAAAAAATGCCTGTCATGAGAAATAATCACCATGGTGGCTTTACGAGCATTTAGCACATCTACCAACCAACTAATAGAATTAATATCCAAGTTATTTGTTGGCTCGTCTAATAATAAAATTTCAGGATTTGAAAATAATGCTTGAGCAAGTAAAATACGTAATTTCCAGCCAGGTGCGATTTCGCTCATTAAACCATAATGCTGATCTTCAGGAATATCCAAGCCTAACAACAATTCACTGGCAGATGATTCCGCCATGTAGCCATCCATTTCGGCAAACTCCATTTCTAATTCGCCAACCTTAATACCATCTTCATCGCTCATTTCAGGTAATGCGTAAATACGGTCTCTTTCTTTTTTAACTTCCCAAAGCTTCTCATGACCCATGATCACCGTATCAACTACACGAAATTCTTCAAAAGCAAATTGATCTTGACGCAGAATGCCTAAGCGCTCACCATCGCTGATACTTACCGTACCATTAGAGGGTTTTAACTCACCGGTCAAAATTTTCATGAAAGTTGATTTTCCACAACCATTAGCACCAATTAGGCCGTAACGATTTCTACCCTGAAATTTAATTGAAATATTTTCAAATAGAGGTTTTTCACCAAATTGCATGGTGATATTAGCAGTAGAAATCATGGGCTTAGGATGGTTTTTGAAAAACAACTATTATCCCATATAAACAATGAAAAGCTAATATAAATATCACATTGATTAGCAACAATAGTTATTCTGTTGAAGGTTAAAATAACAGCTAAATTACCCCGAAAAATGTTTGAAAATGTTTGAAAAAACTGGCCTATTGCCCGATAAAAATCTCACAATTGCTATTTTAATATTACTGACTTTTGGTTGGATTATGACTTTTTCAGCCTCGTTAGGGCATTTTGGTAGTTACAGTTATTTTTATAAACAAACTGTGTTTATTTCTTTAGGTTTAATAGCAGCCTATGCATGTTTAAAAATCCCCTTGTACTTTTATAAAAATAACGCCAAATTAATATTTTTATTTACTTTATTTTGCCTAGCATTGGTATTTTTACCAGAGCCAATTGGACGAACTGTTAACGGCTCAACACGCTGGATTAATTTTGTATTTTTTAAATTTCAGCCCTCTGAAATGATGAAAATTTCAATGATTTTATATATGGCTGATTTCTTAATTCGACATGAAAAAGACGTACTAAAGCCTTGGATAGGGCTGATTAAAACATTAATTATCATCTCCTTATCTGGAATATTATTGCTACTTGAAATGGACTTGGGTGCTACTATCATCATCTCCTTAACAGCGCTAATTATGCTATTTGCTGCGGGCGCCTACCTTAAGCAGCTTTCTATTGTTGGCATTAGTCTAATTAGCTCAATTGGTCTTTTGTTATATTTGGATGGTGGTGTACGCTGGATTAGAATGACAGAATTCTGGCAAATTGACTTATGGGTAAATGACAGCGCTAAAGTCTATCAAACCAAACAAGCTTTAATCGGCATTGCTAGAGGTGATTGGAC